>NZ_JBHVQX010000005.1:0-301481 GCF_042886395.1 Streptomyces sp. NPDC058008
TACTGCAGGGGGGACCCTGTGGGAGAGTAGGACGCCGCCGAACAATTATTCCGGGAAAGCCCCGTGCCCTTGTGGCACGGGGCTTTTCTGCGTTCCGGGCCCGGTCAAAAGTTCACCGCCGAGCGGGCACTGCCCGGTTGCCGGCGACCGCGGATTCACCTGGGAAGGGCACCTCCCGCGGACGGGTCGTCAGGTCTCGCCCCGGGCCCGGCCACGGAAGCGGCCCCGGGGCCCGGCGAATCTCGTTTGCCCTGGTGGGGGTGGCGGGGCACGATCGGCGGATGGATTACGTCGTACGTGCGGTGAGGGCCGGGGAATGGCAGCGGGTCAAGGAGATCAGGTTGGCGGCCCTACGGGACCCGGTGGCCTCGATCGCCTTCCTGGAGACGTACGAGCATGCGCTGGCCAGGCCCGATGCGTTCTGGCAGGAGCGTACGGCGGGCGCGGCGTCGGGGGAGCACGGGCGGCAGTTCGTCGCCGAGGCGCCTGACGGCCGGTGGGCGGGGACGGTGTCCGTGCTCGTGGAGCGCCCGGGGGGCGAGCCGGGGTTCGGGGAGGCCGCCGAGGTCGGTCAGGCCCACCTGGTGGGGGTGTTCGTCCTGCCGGAGCACCGGGGGAGCGGCGTGGTGGACGCGTTGTTCCGCGAGGCGATCGACTGGTCCTGGTCGTTGGGCGGACCACCGCTGGAACGGGTGCGGCTCTACGTCCACGAGGCCAACGCGCGGGCCGAGGCCGCCTATCGGCGGATGGGTTTCGTCCCGACGGGCCGGACGCTTCCGATGGAGGGTGATCCGGCGTCCCTGGAGCTGGAGTTCGAGATCCGACGCCAACCCGGGGCGAAGTAGCCGCACCGGCGGTGGGTCAGCGCGGTTCGGGTGCCGGCAGGCGGTCCCGCCAGCGGGCGCGGGCCTGTTCCTCGGAGCGCATCAGGACCAGGGTGGTCATTCCCTGGTCCTGGCCGGCGGACAGGAGCTCCGGAAGCTGGGGAAGCGGAGCCACGGCCGCGACGTCGTCGAGGACGAGCGTCATTGGTGGGTCGAGCCGACCGTCGGTTGACCGTACGGCCATGCGGCGGCCGTGCTCGACCACGTGCGAGGCGAGTGCGGTGAGCAGGGGCATCGCACCGGGGTGGTGGCGGGGATCCTCGATGGGTTCACCCACCACATAGAGCGTTCCCCCTTCACGCGCAAAAGAATCCAGTACGAGCGCATCGGCTCGGTTGGGTGTGCACGCTTCCCGGATGTGGACCGAGGAGAGGGCCGCGAACGCGCGTACCGTCAGCTCCTGTGCCACCTCCCGGCGTTCGGGATAGGCGGTCAGCGCGGACTCCAGGAGCCCGGCGAGCCCGGCGGCCGCCTTGGGGTGGGTGCGGAGCAGGCGTACCGGTTCGTTGCCGCCCGAGCCGGAGGCCCAGCGGTGGACCTGGCGGAAGGGGCGGCCGTCCACGGCGGCGGCGTGCAGCCAGCACTGGAGCAGGGTCTGGGCGGTGTCGGCGACCGCGGCGTCGATCCGGGCCAGGGGGCGCACGGGGGTGAGCAGCGCGGCCGCCCGGGAGGCCGCCGTCGCGGGGTCCTCGCAGCCGGCGGTGGGCGCCCAGTGGAGGCGGGCCGGGGTGTCGCAGAGATGGCCCGGATCGTAGACGAGGACCGGACCGAGCTTGCTGCGGGCGTCCTTCGTCTCGGCCCAGACGGTGGGATCCGACGTCACGACGAGGGCGGCTCCGGCGGCGTCGCGGATGGCCTGGACGACGGCGGGCCGCCGGGTGGCGGAGGTGCCGTAGACGACGTGCGGGGCGCGCGGTGTGGGCACCAGCGTGGCCGTGTCGCGCGTGTACGCGGTGAGGGTGTCGGCGGGGGTGCTCTCCTGCCCTTCCGCAGGGGCGGTCACCGCTTCGACGGGCGCGGGGACGGCCCGGAACACCTCGGTGGGCGCGGGGGCCGGTGCGGCTTCCACGGGCGCCGGAGCGGGCGCCCAGGGCCCGTCGGCGGGTGCCGCCTCCGTCGGGGATGCGTGGCCGGGCCCGGCCTCGGACGCGTACGGGCCCGGGTGCCTGCGTTCGTGCTGCCGCCCGGGCTCGTACGGGGCGGGGCGGCCGTGTACGTCGTTCCGCTCGGGCTCGTACGGGGCGGGCTTCGTGTTCCTCTGCTTCCGGACCAGCCGCCAGCGTGTCACCACGCCCACCGCGAAGACCGTCAGGACCAGCAGCACCATCACTTCGCCGATGAACAGGCCCCAGAACAGCCCGTATCCGGAGAGGGCGCCCGGCGGGGTGTCGGGCCAGGCGCCGGGCAGGTCCGTCGGATCGACGGCGAGGGCGCGCAGGGCCAGCGGCGTACGGGTGAACGTGACGCCGTCCGGCCAGCCCCCGTGGGCGAGGAGTCCGGCCAGTCCGGTGGCCGTCCAGGCCAGCACCGTCAGCCCGAAGAGGAAGGCCAGGAGACCGATCAGCAGGCCGTCGGGGATACCGCCCTGGCCGCCGCGCCCCGGGCCCGATGGTGCCTGGCGTGCCATGTCATGCCACCGTTGACTCGGACGACTCGTTCAGCCGCTGCTGGTGCTCGATCCGTGCCGCCCGCTGCTCCGTCTCCAGCTCCGCGGCCCGTACGTCCTCGGGGAGCAGGTCGGCCACCGAGCCCTCGGTCATCGCCCGGTCGGTGAAGACCAGGGGGCGTTCCGCCTCGGTGATCAGGTGTTTGACGACCTGTACGTTGCCGTTGACGTCCCACACGGCGATGCCCGGGGTCAGCGTCGGGATGATCTCGACCGCCCACCTGGGCAGACCGATGACCTTGCCCGTGGCTCTGGCCTCGTCGGCCTTCTGGGCGTAGATCGTGCGGGTGGAGGCCATCTTCAGGATGGCCGCGGCTTCCTTCGCCGCGGCTCCGTCGACGACGTCGCTGAGGTGGTGGACGACCGCCACGAAGGAGAGGCCGAGGCGCCGCCCGAACTTCAGCAGGCGCTGGAAGAGCTGGGCGACGAACGGCGAGTTGATGATGTGCCAGGCCTCCTCGACCAGGAAGATGCGCTTCTTCCGGTCGGGCCTGATCCAGGTGTGCTCCAGCCACACGCCGACGATCGCCATGAGGATCGGCATCGCGATGGAGTTCCGGTCGATGTGCGACAGGTCGAAGACGATCAGGGGGGCGTCGAGGTCGATGCCGATCGTGGTCGGGCCGTCGAACATGCCGCGCAGGTCACCGTCGACGAGCCGGTCCAGGACGAGGGCGACGTCCAGGCCCCAGGCCCGTACGTCGTCTATGTCCACGTTCATCGCCTCGGCCGACTCGGGCTTCGGGTGGCGCAGTTGCTCCACGATGTCCATCAGGACGGGCTGGCGGTCGGTGATGGTGTCGTTGACGTAGGCGTGGGCGACCTTGAGCGCGAAACCGGACCGCTCGTCGAGGCCGTGGCCCATGGCGACCTCGATGATCGTGCGGAGCAGGGCGAGCTGCCCGGTCGTCGTGATCGACGGGTCGAGGGGGTTGAGCCGGATCCCGTCGTTCAGGGCGGCGGTCGGGTCCAGCCGGATGGGCGTGATGCCCAGCTCCTCGGCGATGAGGTTCCACTCGCCGACGCCGTCCTCGCCCTGGGCGTCCAGGACGACGACCTGACGGTCACGGAAGCGGAGCTGGCGCAGCACGTACGTCTTCTCCAGCGCGGACTTGCCGTTGCCGGACTCGCCGAGAACCAGCCAGTGCGGGGCGGGGAGCTGCTGTCCGTACAGCTGGAAGGGGTCGTAGATGTAGCCCTTGCCGGAGTACACCTCACGCCCGATGATCACGCCGGAGTCACCGAGGCCGGGTGCGGCGGTCGGCAGGTAGACGGCCTGGGCCTGGCCCGTCGACGTACGCACCGGGAGCCGGGTCGTCTCCACCTTCCCGAAGAGGAAGGCGGTGAAGGCATCCGACATCGCGGACAGCGGATCTCGCATGGCGTGACTCCCCTCTCTCTAGCGACGGATGCCGGTGGCGAACGGCAAGGTGTTCACGAAGGCGCGGTGGTGCTCCCGGTCGCACCACTCCAGCTTCAGGTACGACTTGCCGGCCGAGGCCCGGATCGTGCGCTTGTCGCGGGCGAGTGCCTCGGGGGACCGGGACGACACGGTGATGTACCCCACCAGATTCACTCCGGCCGCGCCGCTCGCGAGATCTTCACCCCGCTGGTCGAGCCTGCCGTGGGCCGCGATGTCGCGGGGGTCGACCGTGCGGTTCATCTTGGCCTGGCGGCTCGCCTCGGCGTCGTCGTTGGTCTTCTCCGTCAGCATCCGCTCGATGGCGATCTCGGTGGGTTCGAGGTCCATGCAGACCGCGACCGTGCGGATCACATCGGGCGTGTGGACGAGGAGGGGGGCCAGGAAGTTGACGCCGACGGGCGTCATCGGCCACTCCTTCACCCAGGCCGTGGAGTGGCACCAGGGGGCGCGCGTCGTCGACTCGCGGGTCTTGGCCTGGAGGAACGTCGGTTCGACCGCGTCGAGTTCGGCGGGCCATGCGTTGCGCTTCGTCATCGCCTGGATGTGGTCGATGGGGTGGTCCGGGTCGTACATCGAGTGCACGAGCGAGGCCAGCCGGCTCTGGCCGAGCGGCTGGCGGACCCGGATGTCGGCCTCGGCGAGCCGGGCGCAGATGTCGGTCAGCTCACGGGCCATGACGACGGCGAGACCCGCGTCGCGGTCCACCCTGCGGCCGCCCTTGGGCCGGATGGCGTGGGCCATGGCATTGGCCTCGGCGGCCAGGTCGCGGCTGTAGTGCATGCAGGCGACGAGGTAGGCGCGGTGCTGCTCGCTGGAGGTGGAGACCATCGACTGGAGCTGGTCGTAGGACTCCTGGAGCCAGGCCGGCGCGGACCTGTCACCGCGCTGGGCGACGTCCTTGGCGTGCGCGTCGGGGTCGGCGGGCAGCGTGCGGGCCAGCATCTGGAGGCGGGTCACGAAGCCGTCGCCGTTGGCGACGTGCTTGAGGAGGGTGCCGAAGCGGTCGACCAGGGCTTCCTGGTCCTCGCTGTCGCGCAGACCCACGCCGGGGCCCTCGATCTCGATCGCGGCGGTGACGGTGCGCCGGTCGGCGTGCAGCAGTACGGCGATCTCGTCGGGGCCGAACGGCGCGGCGAGCCAGCTGATCCGTCCGATGCCGGGCGGCGGCCCGATCTCCACCTCGCGCCCGTCGGCGCTCACACCGGCCTCGATGGCGCCGGAACGGTAGGCCGTGCCGCGGCGCAGGGTGCGCTTGAAGCTGCGGTTGATCTCGAACCACTTGTAGAAGGTGCGGCCCTTGTAGGGGACGTACACGACGGCCAGGGCGAGCATCGGGAAGCCCATGAGGGTCACGATCCGCAGGGAGAGGACCGGGACGAGGAGCCCGCTCATCATGCCGAGGAACGCTCCGGCGATGATCAGCGCGATCTCGCCCGTCTCCCGGTTCTTGCCGACGATCGCGTTCGGCCGGGCCCGGCCGATGAGATACGTGCGGCGGGGCGCGATCGCGTGCGACTGGATCGTCAACGCCCTCCACCTCCTGTGCTCGTGTTACCTGTGCTGCCTGAACCGCCTCGCGGGGAGCGGCTGCCGTGGGGGGTGCCGGAGGTGGGGCCGGATCCGCTGCGGGGCGAGGGCGCGGCGGAGCCGCCTCCCTGGCCCGGGGCGCGGGAGCTGTGGGCGGCGACTCCGCCGCTGACCGGGTTGGCCGGCCGGGCGCCGCCGCCCCCTCCGCCCTCGCCGCCGCCACCGCGGCCGCTGTGGGTCTTGATGCCCTGGGAGACGAGCGCGGCGGGCGAACTGATCATCGCGGCGGCCTGGGAGCCGTCGGTGGCCTGCTTGCGGTTGGTGCGCGCGCCCTGGATCTCGTCGCCGAAGCCGGGGACGAACCGGTAGATCATGGCGGAGGCGAAGATGGCGAGCAGGATGATGGCGAGGCCGGAGACGACGGCCGAGAAGGCGTTGGGCCCGTCGTCGGCCGAGAGGGCGCCGGCGAGGCCGAGCACGATGACGATGACCGGCTTCACCATGATCACGGCGATCATGATGCCCGCCCAGCGGCGGACGTGGCCCCACATGTTCTTGTCGACGAGCCCGGAGTACACGACGACGCCCAGCAGGGCGCCCACGTAGAGCAGGGCGGCGCGGATCACGAGCTCAAGCCACAGGATCCCGGCGGCGAGGATCGACACGAGCGAGACGACGATCAGCATGATCGGCCCGCCGCCGATGTCGTTGCCCTTCTTGAGGGCCTCGGCGAACGACCCGAAGAAGACGTCGTTCTGCCCGCCGGTCGCGGTGGAGATGACTTCGGTGACGCCGTCGGTGGCCGAGACGACGACGTACAGGATGAGCGGGGTGAAGGCCGAGGCGAGGACCGTGAGCCAGAGGAACCCGATGGCCTCGGACATCGCGGTGGTGAACGGCACGCCGCGGATGGCGCGCTTGGCCACGGCGAAGAGCCACAGGACCAGGGTGAGGATGGTGGACGCGGCGAAGACGACGGCGTACTGGGTGCGGAAGGTGGAGTTGGTGAAGTCGACGGTCGCGGTGCTGTCCACGGCTTCGCTGAGCTTGCCCACGAGGTAGGCGGCGGCGTCGGCGCAGCCCCGGGCGAGGGAGCTCAGGGGGTCCAGGGCGTCGTCGGTCACGGAGGGGGTGGTGCGGGCGCCATTGGCGGCATCGCCGTCCTCGCAGTAGTCCTTGGCGAGTCCGACGATGAGGTCGCAGGGATTGTTGCTGGTACTGGGTGACGGGGTCGGTGACGGGGCAGCGGCAGCGCGGGAGGCCAGCGCGATCATCGCTGCGGAGATGCTTCCCAGGACTCCGGCGAGCGGGAGTGCGCGGAATCGGCGGTTACCGGGCATAGGTGAAGCCTCCATATCCCTCAACCGCTCCGGCGATGTCGTCCGCAGTCGAGGCCCGGTTGTCGCCGTTGACGGGTGTCGGCCCCTCTGCCTGGCTCGACGATTCGATCTTCCAGTCGTCGCCGACCCACTTGAGCTTCTCTGTGATGGTGAACCAGGTGGCGGTGACGGGCTTGGTGGACCCGTCGCCCGCCATGCCGACGAGGCCTGTACACCAGACTTCGACGGTTGCGGCGTCCGGCTCCTGGGCTGTCACCTTGGTTCCCACCGGGATGGTTCTGGAGACGAACGTCAGCCCGCTGGGTGTACTGCCGTCCGCGTTCAGCCCGACGTTCGCGAGGAAACCGGCGGAGTACGCCTTGGCCATATCGTCCTGAAGAGCCGATACGACGGCAGGATCGTGGGTGGCCTGCAGGATGCCGTCACGCTTCGTTTTGTCGAACATCTCTGCGGACCCCAGCGCCACCGCGTAGTTCGCCGCCGCGCTCTGGGCTCCCTGTTCGTCATGCGCGAAGCCCGACGCGATCGTGCCGTTCTTGCCCTGGACCGGCTTCGTGCCCGTCGCGGCCGTGGGGCCCGCGCCCGCCGTTTCCGGCTTCTTCGTGTCGTCCCTGTTCGAGGACCCGCCCCCGCCCTGGTTCGCGAACGCGATCGCCGCGATCAGCAGCACCACCACGCCCACGGCCATGATCAGCGAGCGGGAGTTCCGGGCGGGCCGGCGGCTGTAGCCGTCGCCGTCGTCCCCGCCGGGCAGGCGGGTGCGGGTCTGGCGCGTGCCGCCGAGGGTGCTGTACGTGTCGTCGTTGCGGTTCCCCGGCTCGCTGCCGCCGTAGCCCCGCTCGTCGCCCTGGCTCATGCCGCGTACGCCCCCTCAGCCGTGTGCGGTTCCGCGTGGTACGACCGTAGCGGTGCTGGGTTCCGCGTGGGTGCGGTGTGGTGACTCGACATCAGGGGACGCAACCTCTGCCGGTGGGCACGACGGACGGGTGGGGTGGGCCGGTGGACGCGTGTGTACGGGTCCGGATGCGGTGCGGGGGTCTGACAGGAGGTCAGACAGCCATGCCGTACACAATGGTGAAGAGCGTGCCCAGCGACCCGATGATGAAGACGCCGGTCAGTCCCGCCACGATGAGGCCCTTGCCTTGTTCCGCGCTGAACGTGTCGCGCAGTGCCGTCGCCCCGATGCGCTGTTTCGCCGCGCCCCAGATCGCGATGCCGAGGCAGAGCAGGATGGCGACCGCCATCACCACCTCGATCATGATGCGCGCCTCGTTGCCCAGAGTCCCGAACGGGCCCCAGTTCGGGGCGATTCCGCCGATGATGGTGGTGATGTCGCCCTTTTCAGCTGCCAGGATCATGTAAGTCACCGCCCCTGTTGGGTAGTTCGCAGCCCATGCCGTGCGACACGGGTAGGCCTCTATCTTCGCTGATGAAACCTGCTTCGCACGACGCCTTCCCGGGTCTCTTTACCCGAATCTCGCACGTTTGACCGGAGAAGCCGTCCTGACCTGCGACTCGTATCGGAATCTGCCCGCCTGTGCATGGTTACTCTGTGTATCACGCTCCGTGACGGCTAGCAACGACAGTGGCCATGGTTCCGGGTGCGGTCGGTGCGTTCACGGGGCGCCGGGTATTCGTACGCGCTGTTCGAGAGCCGCGAGCGCGCCGGTGGCTTCCGGCGGACGCGTCGTCAGAGGCCTTGCGGGGAAGGCCTTCACGGTTCTCCGGGGCGCAGCACCGTGCTCAGGGGTGCCGGGCCCCGGGGTGGGGCCGTCCAGTGCGGTGGTGGCCCGAAGTCGCACCAGGAGCCGTCGAACGGGAACGTCCCCGCCTCGGCGAGACGGGCGACGCGTTCCCCCTCGGACCGGATCGCCGCCGCTTCCGCCGCCGACCAGTAGGCGGGGTGTCCGGTCTTCTCGGCGAACGACCGCTCGTCCTTCCATCGCCACTCGCGGTCCGCCGACACGGTGACGTCCAGTTCGTGGTCGGACACGTCGATGTCCTCGCCCCGGTGCGTCCGGTGCTCCAGATTCACGTACCAGCCGCTGAACCTCCGCTTCCGCCTCCGCCCGAAGAACCAGAACACCGCGTGCGCCGCTCCGGCCGGCTGGTGGATGAGGGCGCTCCCCATGGGCCAGCGGCCGGCCTTCGCGGGATAGCCCTGTGCGGGCCTGGTCTCGGGTGGGATGTCCCGGAGGTGGGTACCGCGGGGCAGTTCCGTACGCCACATCGGCGTGCCGGACTCCAGCCAGACCAACTGGCCCTCGGGCGTGCGTTCGACCAGGCGTACGGGTACGGAGGAGCTCAGGTGGCCGCCGATGAAGAGGTTCCAGCGGAGGACCTGCCCCGCCTCAGCCCGGTCCCGGCCGTCCAGGTAAGCCTCAGCCCGGTCCCGGCCGTCCAGGTAAGCCTCAGCCCCGTCCCGGCCGTCCGAGTACGCCCCTGTCCCGGCCCGGCCGTTCATGCCGTCACCCGTCCCACCCCGGCTCCCCGCCCCTGCCTCCGCACCCTCCCCGGTCCCGGTCATCGGGCCGGGAGGGCCAGGAGTGCCAGGTCCTCGGCGGTGAGCCGCAGGGCGCCGGCGGCCACGTTCTCGGCGAGGTGGTCCGGGTCGCCCGTGCCGGGGATGGCCAGGACGTGCGGTCCCTGGTGCAGGGTCCAGGCCAGCCGTACCTGCGCGGGGGTGGCCCCGTGGTCGCGTGCCACGGTCAGGACCGCTTCGTCCTGGGCACCGCTCGCGCCCTCCTCGCGTCCGGTGCCCGCGATGGCGAAGAACGGGACGAACGCGATGCCCTGTTCCCCGCAGGCGCGCACGAAGGCGTGGTCGTCGGCGGGGGAGCCCAGGCCGTACGCGTTCTGCACGCAGACGACGGGCGCGATGCCCCGGGCCTCGGCGAGCTGTCCCGGCGTGGCGTTGGAGACGCCGAGGTGGCGGATGAGTCCGGCCCGGCGGAGTTCGGCCAGGGCGCCGAAGTGCCCGGCGACGGACGCGGACGCCTGGCTGGGCGCGAGGCGCAGGTTCACCACGTCGAGGTGGTCACGGCCGAGCTGGCGCAGGTTCTCCTCGACCTGGCCGCGCAGCTGCTCGGGTGTGGCCCACGTCCACGCGCCGGACGGGTCGCGGCCCGGGCCGACCTTGGTGGTGATGACCAGGCCGTCGCCGTAGGGGGCGAGCGCGCTGTTGATGAGTTCGTTGGCGGACCGCAGCGGCGAGAAGTAGAAGGCGGCGGTGTCGATGTGGTTCACCCCGAGCTCGACGGCCCGGCGCAGGACGTGCAGGGCGCGGTCCCGGTCGCGGGGTGTCCCGTCGGCGAAGGCCGCGCCCTTCTGGGGGAGGCGCATCGAGCCGAAGCCGAGGCGGTTGACCGTGAGGTCGCCGAGCGTCCAGGTGCCGGAGGCCGATGCGTCGGTCGTTTCCGATGAGGGAAGCATCATCGGATTCTTTCACCGGCCGGGCCTCCCCAGCCTGGTGATGACGGTGTCCGCCACGCGGGACGGCGGTGTGCCGGTGGTGTCGAGGGTCTCCGCCTCCCGGCGCAGCCAGGGCAGGGCGTCGCGGTAGGCCGGGAGGTGGTCCAGCCGCCACTGCCTGGCGCCGGCGCTCTCGGGCGCGGTGTCGGTCCTGATGCGGTGCAGGAGGGTCTCCTGGTCCGTGTGGAGGAGGAAGTGGCGGACCGGGATCCCTGCCTCGGCCAGGCCGGTGCTCAGCTCCTGCCAGTACGTTTCCCGGAGGACGGTCTGAGGGATCACGAGCGTTCCGCCGACGTCGTCGAGGAGCTGCCGCGCCGTCTCTACGGCCAGGCCGCGCCACGGCCGCCAGTCCTGGAAGTCCCGCCGCGGCGGGCCGAGTACGTGCCCGAGCATCTCGCCGATCTTCTCGGTGTCGAAGAGCCGGGACCCGGGAATCCGGGACGTGAGCTCGCGCGCGGTGGTGGTCTTCCCCGCCCCGAAGGTTCCGTTCAGCCAGATGATCACACCGCAGAGGGTACGGGCGGCCCCCGTCAGGTCCCCTCGGCCAGATGCGCCGTGAGGCTGCGGCCGTAGGCGTGGTGGGTCGTGACGTCGAGTCGGGTGCCCCCGGGGACCTGGTGGACGCGGACCCCGGTGTCGGACGAGACGCACCGCAGGGGGCGGCCGTGGAGGGTGACCGACACGGAGCGCCGCTCCGTCGTGGGGTCGGACA
Source organism: Streptomyces sp. NPDC058008 (assembly GCF_042886395.1). Classification (NCBI taxonomy): domain Bacteria; kingdom Bacillati; phylum Actinomycetota; class Actinomycetes; order Kitasatosporales; family Streptomycetaceae; genus Streptomyces; species Streptomyces sp. NPDC058008. The sequence goes on from NZ_JBHVQX010000005.1 coordinate 11,024, forward strand.
CCGCGACGGAGTACGTGCCGCTCCCGGTGCGCCGCAGCAGGACGGCGGCCGGACCGTCGATCGAGAGGCGTCCCGCCCGGTGCGTGCCCGGAGTGAAGGCGTTGGCGGCGGTGAGGCCCAGGTGCGTGTGCACGGCGGCCTGGAGGCGGACGGTGTTGGACAGCACGGAGAGCGGACCGTGGGCGTAGGCCGCCAACTGCCCCGCCGACGCGTTCGGCACGAGCGCGTGTGCCGTGGCGGCGGGCCGGCTCCTGGCGGGCTGCTCGTAGGACAGGGTGAAGACCTGCCTGGTCACCGGGGTGTCCGGGTTGTCGAGGCGTACGAGGCGCCGGCTGCGCGTGACCGTGCCGAGCGCGACGGACGGCGGCGGGCCGGACAGGAAGACGTATCCGACCGAGGTCTTGCGCCCTTCGTCGGCGTACCGCAGCCAGGCGGGCGGGGCGCTCCCATTCCTCCGCCAGGGGGATCCGTCGCGGAGGGCGCCCGTGACGGCGACGGGGGAGGACGGGTCGGCGATGCGGCTGTCGACCGTCGTCGTCACCGCGCGGCCGTCCAGGCCGGTCACGCCGGCGGAGAGCACGAGGATCTCGTCGTCGAACATGAACCAGGACCTGGTGGCGCGTGCCGCGCGGTAGGTGACGAGGTCCTCGGGCAGGGTGCCCGCCCGGTGGGCGGCGTACGCGGCGTCGTCGGACAGCACGAGACCGGCCGAGCCGTAGGCGCCGAGGTGTGCGCCGCCGGAGAACGCCTGGGTGGCGCGCGGGAAGTAGACGTACGCGTTCTGGGACTCGGAGGACGAGGTGAAGCCGCGCTCGGGGTTGTCGTACCAGAGGGTGCCGTAGAGCTCGGGGACGGTGCGCCGCTGCCCGGCGGGTGCGGTGACGCCCGCGAGGCGGTCGGGCGGGACCGCGGTGAAGTAGTCGACGCCGAACGCCTGCCGCTGGTCCTCGCCGGACAGGTAGAGGTAGTGGGCGCCGCTGCCCTGGAACCACGGCGTCAGGTTCTCGCCGCTCATGTACTCGTACATGCTGACGCGTGAGGAGCTGCGGGCCAGCGCGAAGGCGTAGCCGGGCCGTCGGTGCACGGTCCGGTCCATCGCGTTGTACGCGGTGTGGGAGGCGGCGGGCACCAGGTCCCCGGCGGGTACGGAGGAGGCCAGGATGTCCGCGTAGCGGGCGATGCTGACGGGGGAGACGAAGGCGGCCGGGTCCAGGCTCGTCCGGGAGGTCCCCCGGACGTGGGCGACGTAGCCCGCGAGGGCCTCGGTGTCGCTGCCGGAGGTGTACGCGGTGAGGTCGGTGACGGCCTCCACGACGGCGGTGACGTCCGCGTACCCGGTGCCGGTCCGGGAGACCGCGCGGCCCTTGACGATCTCCATCATCCAGCCCTCGAAGATCAGCGGGGCGAAGCCGTCGGCGACCCAGCCCCGCACGACGCCGGTCAGGCTGCCGTCGGGGACGTAGCCGGTGCCGTCGAGGATCTTGATGGTCTGGACGATGCGGGTGAGCAGTCCCTTGCCGTAGGAGCCGGTGTACGCGACGGAGCCGTGCTGGACGAAGGACCCGTCGGCGTAGAAGCCGTCGGTGACTCCGTGGCGCGGCCGGTAGGGGTCGACCGTCGCGAAGACGGTGAGCTGGTCGGCGAGTGCCTTGGTGATGCGGGCCCCGTCCCCGAGCAGGGCGCCCTGGAGGACCCGGTTCGTCGTGATGTCGGCGAGGTTGGCCCCGGTGTGGAAGCGCGAGTCGAGATCGACGTCGCCGCCCTTGCCGTTGCGCAGGTAGGCGTCCATGGAGGCGATGTACGTCGCGGTGAGATCCGGCCGGTACGCGGCGAGTTCGTCCCTGAGGAGGACCAGGGTCCTGGTCGCGTGGGCCGGGATCCCGATCTCCCAGTGGAACCAGTTGCCGTAGTAGCCCTCGGCCTGGTCGCCGAACCACTCGTCGTGCAGCCGGGCCAGGCCGTCGACGACCCGGCGCCGCACCGCCGGGTCGCCGTGCAGGCCGGAGTCCCCGGTGCCGGGGAGGCAGGTGGCGAGGGCGATCTCGTAGAGGTACTGGTACGACGTGCTCAGGTTGGGGTCGCTGGTGCCGAGCGGTACGCCGTCGAAGAGCTCGCCCTGCCCGGCGCCGTCCATCGCGGCGAGCCTGGCGCGTGCCGTGGCGAGCAGCGAGGCGAGTTTCGGGGCGACCTCGGGGCGGGCGTTGGACGCGGCGGTCCCCGCGAAGACCGCGACGGTGTTGGCGAGGAGGGTGTCCGGATCCTCCGCGCGAGGCGACGGGGCGCCGTCGCCGGGCCGGCCGCCTCGGGGGTCCGCCTCTGCCCGTAGCGCCTGGGACACCGTCCAGAGGGTGGCGGCGGGGATCACGGACAGCGCGGAACGACGTGAGAGCTCCACCAGCACGCTCCAGAATCCGGCGGGTAAGCGCTTGTTGCCCTGGCTTCCAGCCAACCAACGTCCTGTCCCGGGTGTCAACGGCGCGGCACGCGGCGGATGGCCGCGGCGGGGTGTCGGGCGGTCGGCGGTGGGGGGAAGAGGGCGGCGCCGGCCGGGGGCGGGAGCTGCCTTTGACAGTGGGAGCTAATGGCATTAGCTTTTAGCTAAGAACATTAGCCAAGCGCTTCGGAGGGCATCATGACCGAGTACCTCGCCATCGACGGCGGCCGGATCGCGTACGAGGTGGCGGGCTCCGGCCCGCTGGTCGTCCTCGCCCACGGCATGGGCGACAGCCGCGCCGCGTACCGCAACGTGATCCCGCCGCTGGTGGCGGCGGGCTACCGGGTCGCGGCGGTCGATCTGCGCGGCAGCGGCGAGTCCAGCGTCCACTGGACGGACTGGAGCCGCACCGCCCTCGCCGGCGACCTGCTCGCCGTGATCCGCCACCTGGGCGGACCGGCCGTGATCGTCGGCCACTCGGTCTCCGGCGGCGCCGCCACCATCGCCGCGGCGCAGGATCCCTCGCTGGTCACCGGGGTCGTCGAGCTGGCGCCCTTCACCCGCAAGCAGTCGATCGGCCTCGGCGACCTGAAGGTGAAGCGCTTCAGGCAGGGCATGCTGCGGCTTCTGGGTACGGGGCTGTTCGGCAGCGTGCCCCTCTGGCGCTCGTACCTCGACCTGGCCTACCCCGGTACGAAGCCTGCCGACTGGACCGAGCGCCTCGGCCGCATCGAGACCCTGCTGCGTGAGCCGGGCCGGATGAAGGCCGTGCAGGGCATGGGCCGCAGCACCCCGGCCGACGCGGGGGCGCAGCTCGGCAACGTACGCGGCCCCGTCCTGATCGTGATGGGCACCCTCGACCCCGACTGGGCCGACCCGCGCGCCGAGGGCACGGCGATCGTCGAGGCGCTGCCGTCCGGGCTCGGCCGCCTGGAGATGATCGAGGGCGCCGGGCACTACCCGCACGACCAGTTCCCCGACCAGGTGGTCCCGCTCGTGCTCGGCTTCCTCCGCACGGACGCCGCCCGTGCCTAGGGCCGGACTGGACCCGGCGGTCGTGGTCGCCGCCGGTGCCGCCCTCGCCGACGAGGTGGGCCACGCCAACCTGACGATGGGGCTGCTGGCCGACCGGGTCGGCGTACGCACCCCGTCCCTCTACAAACACGTGAACGGTCTGGAGGACCTCAACCGGCGGATCGCGGAACTGGCCCTGAGCCAGGCCGCAGACGCCGTCGGCGCCGCGGTCCAGGGCCGCACCGGGCGCGACGCCCTGGCGGCCGCGGCGCGTTCCTTCCGCGCCTTCGTCCTGGCTCACCCGGGCCGTTACGCCGCGACCATCGGCGTGGAACCCTCCGGTCCTGACGATCCGCTGGCCACGGCGAGCCGGGGGCTGCTCGACGCGTTCCTGACGGTCGTACACGGCTACGAGGTCCCCGAACCCGAGGTGAACCACGCCCTGCGCATGCTCCGTAGCCTCTGCCACGGCTTCGCCACGCTCCAGGCGGGCAACGGCTTCCAGTGGAGCTCCGACATCGACGAGAGCTTCGAGTGGCTGATCGCCTTCGCCGACCGGGGACTGCGAGCCGGCTGAGAACACCGCCCTGACCGCCTCACGCGCCCCGGGGGCCGACGTCCGCCGGGCTGCGGCGGATCCGGCCGACCGGGGGCGCGTGGCGGGCGGACCCGGCCGAGTCCTTCCGCCTCCTGTTCCTCGGCCGTGGTGGTCACCACGGTGTTGGGGTCGCCGCTCTCGGTGAGGGCCACCGAGCTTTGATCAGCGGCAACGTGCACGCAGGCCTCTCCTTGCGCGCAGTAGGACGACGCCTGCCAGGCGAGTGCGGACATCTGTATCCCTCAGAGGGTTCGGGCGATGGTGTGTACGACGTCGCGTGACGCGTCGGGCGCGAGTGCGGTGGCCTCGATCCGGCTCAGCGGCACCCGGTACTCCTCCAACTGCGGCTCCGCGCTCCAGGAAGACAGGACCGTGCGACTGATCGAGGTCGACGCTGTCGAGCTGTTCCACGGTGCCCCCGGCGTGCACCCCCGGCGGATACCCGGCCGGGGTGCGGGCGTGGGCGGCTGTGCTCGCACCCCGGCCGGGTCGGCCGTGCTCGCGCCGCCGGCGCGGGGCCGGGGTCAGCTGGTGTAGCGGGCCTCGAAGGCGTGGAAGGACTGTTCCTGACGCCATTCCAGCCGGGCCTTGGGGCTGGTGGCCAGGAACCTCTCGCACCGTTGCGACCGGGCGGCCCGGCACTCCTGGACCGGGCGGAAGCCCTGGCGTACGGGGTCGGGGCGCCACAGGCTGCGGCCCGGCAGGAAGGCGTACTCCAGGGAGGCGCGGGCCAGGTCCTTCAGCTCCGCGTAGTCCAGTCCGTAGGTGCGGGCCGCCCGCTGGTACTCCTGGCCGATGTCACCGCGCGAGATCCCCGGGTCGTCGGTGGACAGGACGACGGGGACGCCGTACTTCCGGTAGACCGGAAAGGGGTGCTCGGCGCCCTCGACCTGGAGGATCTGGGCGTTGCTGGTCAGCGGTACCTCGACGGCGATCTGACGGCGTGCCATGTCCCGGGCGAGCCGCCGCCAGTCGTCCTCGTGCACGAGGTCGACGCCGTGGCCGATCCGTTCGGCCCGGCCGGTCCGTACGGCGTCGTCGATGTGGAACGTGAGGTCCTCCGGCTTCACCAGGCCGGGGACGAGCTCGCCCGCGTGCAGGGTGATGTGGGCGCGCGGATAGACCCCGTGCAGGTAGTCCAGCATCCGCATGTGGAGGCGGTAGTCCCGCAGGGCGATCTCACCGTCCTCCGGCTGGACCAGGTTCACCGCGACGAACCTCTGGTCGTGTTCGGCGAGGCGGAGGCCCAGGGCGATCTGCGTGAAGACCCGTTCCGGGGAGCTGCCGCGGGAGACCTGGGTGACCCAGCGCACCGTGATCCGGCAGGCGGGGCGGGGAGCGGCGGTCGCGCAGCGCGCGGTGTCGCGGAACTCGGCGTCGGCGGTGTCGGCTTCCTCCTCGGCGTCCGCCACCAGCCGGTCGAGTCGGCCGCCTGCGAGCAGTCTGCGGTGCAGGGCGGCCAGGTCGGCGTCCCAGCCGACGTCCTCCGCCAGTTGCCTGGCCCCCGCGAAGGCGGGGCTGACCATGGTCTCCAGGTACGTCTGGTTCTGGGCGGCTGCGGTGCCCGCCACATCGGCGAGCATCTTCCCGCGGTGCCAGGTGGCGGCGCCGAACTTGCCGAACGTGGCGAAGAAGTGGTCGTGCCCCGACTCGTTCCGGGGGAAGTCCTGCATGGACCACGCCCGGATGACCGCCTGCCGGAAGCGGGCGTCGGTGAGGGCGTCGGCGGCGGGGCGGGTGCCGGGGCCGCACGGTGCCTCGACGGCGGTCATGGTGGCGTCGATGCAGAGGCCGTCGTCGGCCGCCATCCGGATCAGGTACTCGGTGCGTACGGCGCCGGAGAGATGGTTGTGCAGGTCACCTCCCTTGGGCAGGTCGCGGAAGAACCGGTCGGCCTCCTGCGGGTGGGTGCGCAGCCAGGAGGAGGTACCGGCCTCGGCGGCACTCACCGGCCGGGGCGGCGCCACGGACGCGGATGTGGCGGCCCGGGCCGGTGATCCGGTGGGCAGGGACGCGGCGAGAGCCGCTGCGGAGAGGCACGCGGCCGTCAACAGGCGTCGTAGTCGGGCTGAGTTGTTGGGTGTGGAGATCACGCCTGCATGATCACGAAGAGCGGGCCGTCGGGACCCCGGACCGCGTGGACGGGGTCCGGTAAACCATCCGTCCGGGGGACAGCCGGGCGCCCGGACCGGCGACAGTCGGTCGCCGGGACCGGCTCAGACGCGGAGCTCCGGCGGGAAGCCGGTCCAGTGGAGATCGGCCGGGAGGTGGCCCATGTCGTTGACCATGACCAGGGCCGCGGGCCTGCCGGGGGTGTACCGGATGACGGTCAGCGCGGCGTTGGAGTGGTTGAGCCCCAGCCAGCGCCAGGCGGGGGCGTCGAGGGCGTCGCGCACCAGCCAGGCGGCCAGGAAGGCGTGGGTGACGACCAGTTCGTGGCGGGGGCTGTCGCCGTCCACCGCCCCGGTGAACCGGGACATCGCGGTGGCCGCGAGCTCCGGGCCCCTGGCGCGCTCGTCCTCCGGGAACTGCTCCACGAACGCGAGGAGCCGGTCCGCCGAGCCTCCGGGAAGTTCCTCGCGTCGCGGGACGTACGGGACGTAGTCACCGGCCTCCTCCGACGCCCGCAACGGGATCCCCCGTCCGAGCTGCTCGTGGACCAGCCGGGCGGTCTGCGCGGCCCGGGGGAGGGGGCCGTGGTGGACGGCGGAGAACGGTACGTCCCGGAGCCGCTCACCCAGGAGCACCGCCTGGCGCCTGCCCCGCTCGGTCAGTTCGGTCTCGTCCGGGGAGGCCTCGGCGTGCCGGGCGATGTAGAGGAACCGGGTGGCGGCCGTGGGCGAGGTCATGGGGGCCTTTCGGCTGGTCGGACGGGTATCAGGGGGGACGGCGTCTCCCCCCGGCTGGTTCCGGGTCGCGGGAGACGGTGTCTTCGCCGGCCGGTTCCGGGTCGCGCGTTCGGGTGATGTCGGCGCGGGCTGTTCCTTGGGGGACGGGCATCCGGCTCGCGGCGCGGGCGCTGCCCGGCGTGTCGGGTGGACCGCGTTTGGCACAGTGCCGCTCCGTGACCGACGAACGGGGTGAGCGGGATGGCCGTGGTGCGTGGACCGAGTGATCCGGCGGGAACGCCGCCCAGCGGCGGTGAGTACGGCCGGAGGCTGAGGCACGGGGACGGCCCGTGGTTGCGCGCTGCGGGTGGTGCGGACGACCTGGTGACCCATCTGGGTCCGGTGCGGGCCGAGTTGGACCTGGCCCATCAGGGGCTCATGACGGGGGCGGGCCGGCTGACCGCCCTCGCGGAACTGGCCGCCGTACGGGAGTCCTGGGAGCGGCGGATCCAGGCGGCGCAGGGTGAGTGCGGCAGCCTCGCGGCCGGGCTGCGGGATGTCGCGCGCATCCAGGGAGCGACGGACGAGGCCGTCAGATCGTCCTTCGCCCCGGTTTCGCCCTGCGCGGGCGACGCGCGGTGACGCCCACGCCGACGCTGACCTGGGCACAGCTACGGGACCTGAAGTGCGCCGAGCTGGAGGGCGCGGCCGACGGGTGGGGCAGGTCGAGCAACCGGGCCGACGCGGCGCGGGACCGCGTCGAGCAGCAACTGCTCACCGGGCTCCGCGACACACAGGAGGGCGAGGCGGCGCGGGCGGCGGTGGCCCGGCTGCGGCAGCTGGGGCGGAACTTCCAGTACGTGTACACCGAGTGCGGTCTCCTCCGTACGACCCTGAACTCCCTGGCCCACGAGATCAGGACCCAGCAACGGGCCTTGACGGAGGCCCTGGACGACGCGGCCGCACTGAGGTTCACGGTGCACGCGGACGGGTCGGTGACCTACCCGGCGGGCGGCGAAGGCCTCGTCGACGGTGCGCCGTTGCGGGGCGGTACGGCGTCGTCGTACGGGACCCGGGGGCTGGCCCCGCCTTCGGGGCTGGTCGCGCCGAACCCCCACAGCGCCAAGGCCCAGGACATCGCGGACCGGGTCGTCGGGGCGGTGCGCGCGGCGGCCGAGATCGACTGGCGGTACGCGGGGATCCTGCGCCGTCTGCGGGCGGAGGAGGGCCTGAAGGTCCCGGACTCCACGTGGAAGGACACGGCGGCCGACGCGGCGGAGGTCCGGGATGCGGCGCGCGCGTACCTCAAGGACGCCATCCCGCGCGACGCCTCTCCTGCGGAGCGGCGCGACTGGTGGGCGGGGCTGACCCAGGAACAGCGCGAGGAGTACCTCGCGGTGTACCCGGACCAGATCGGGAACCTGGACGGAATCCCGGCCCTGGTCCGGGACGCGGCCAACCGGGACAACCTGCGGCTGCTGATCGGCGAGCTGGAGGGACGGGACGACGAGAGGTCGGCCACGCAGCTGGCGGGGCTGAGGGAGATCGAGCGGCAGTTGGGGGCGGCGGCCAAACCGGGGGAACCGCCGATGTTCCTCCTCGGCATCAGCGATGAGGGAAACGGGCGGGCGATTGTTTCGTATGGGAACCCGGATACGGCGCGCAACGTGGCGACATATGTGCCGGGGCTGAACACGTCCCTGGATGAAAATTTCGCAAAGAATGATCTCAAGCGTGCCCGTGACACGGTGATTGCGACCCGAGAAATTGACTCATCGAGTGCGATGATCGCTTGGCTTGGATATGACGCGCCGCAGCTTTTCGACGGTATGGACAGTCTAGCGGTGATGGGGAGCGGGAGGGCTGATATCGGTGGCCGATCCTTCAATGAGTTCATGGGCGGCCTGGCGGCCACGAATGAGCATGATGAGCCGCATCTGGTGGCCATTGGGCATTCCTACGGTTCGCGTACGGTGGGTTCCGCCACTCAGCAAAGTGGTGGGATGCCGGATGTCGATGACATTGTCCTGTTGGGCAGTCCAGGTGTTGGAGTTGAGCGGGCTGAGGACTTACAAGTTGGGAAAGATCACGTCTTTGTTGGCGCGGCTGAGAACGATTTGGTGACCAAGACGCCGTCAAAACTGCAAGGCAACATGGGTGCTGTAGCAGGGCCGATCGGGTACATCGCGGGTGGCCTCCTGGACCGAGACGACGACGATCTCTGGTTCGGCAAGGACCCCGCGAGTGCCGCGTTTGGAGCTAGGCGTTTTCATGCACACCGAGGCCCCTCGGTGATTACCGGAGGTTTCGCCGCGCACTCGCTGTACTTCGATCGAGGTGGCGCGGACTCGGTTTCGGCGGACAGTATTGCCTTGATTGCGGCAGGGAAAGGCGACAAGGTTAAGGTGGAGGAGCCGCGTTGAGGGTGTCTCGGTGTTTGATCTCGGCCCTTCTTTTGGGGTCAGTGTTTGTGACAGGTTGTGCAGATGGAAGGGTGCGCAATTTGAATATGCAAGAAGCTGCCGAAAAGTCAGACGAAATGCTTGACGATATTCTTCTGGCGATTTACCCAAGGGTAAAATGGGCGCACGGGCCGACAACTACGGGGAGCTGCGAGGTGTCTCGCAGGCGAACAGTCATGACCGTCATCTCGCCGGAGCGGCGGGGTAGTTTTCTCGGCCTTGTGGACAGGAAATTCCAGAAGTCAAGCTACCGGATTGAGGCGCTGAACAATGACGTAGAATTCCCGGCGATCTATGCACGAAGTGCGGAGGGGTACGGCATGAGCGTCCGGTTCGGTGGTGACGGGCAGGCGTTCTTCCGGGTCGACACCCCCTGCGTCCAAGAGTCGGAGGTCGCCGAGTCCACCACCCAGGCGACCGCGCCCACCTACGAGGGCATGGAGCACATCCCCCGCCCCAACATCCGCTCGTCCTTCTGGTCCGCCGGCGCCCCCTGACCCCTCGTAGCCGCCCCTGACGCCCCCTCATGCCCCGATCAACCCGTACACACCAGCGAATCTCGCGGTGAAGCGCGCCCGAATGGGGGATGGTTGGGGTGTGCGGAAATACTGGGTGTTCCTCGGCGGTGGGATCGGGCTGGGCCTGAGCTTCCTCGCCCTGCTCGTCGTCGGTACGTACTCCGCCGCCGCCGGGATCTCCGGGGCGAGCGGGGCGGTCGGGCTGGCCAAGGGGGCGGTGCCGGCGCGGTACCAGCCGATCGTGGAGAAGTGGGGCAACCTCTGTCCTGCCATCAACCCGGCACTCCTGGCCGCACAGTTGTACCAGGAGAGCGGCTGGAACCCCCGCGCCCAGAGCCCCGCCGCGGCGCAGGGCATCGCGCAGTTCATCCCCGGTACCTGGGCCGCGCACGGCATCGACGGCAACAACGACGGGAACCGCGATGTGTGGGACCCGGCCGACGCGATCCCGTCCGCCGCGTCCTACGACTGCGAGCTCGCCGGGTACGTCAAGAAGGTGCCGGGCGACCCGACGGACAACATGCTCGCCGCCTACAACGCCGGCGCCTACCGGGTGATCCAGTCCGGCGGTGTGCCCGCGATCAGCGAGACGCAGAACTACGTCAAGATCATCCGCTCCCTGGAGAAGAGCTTCGCCAAGCCGGTCGGCCGGGTGCAGCCCTCGCAGCAGGCCGCCGGGGCGATCTACTTCGCACAGAAGAAGCTGGGCACCCCCTATCTCTGGGGCGGGAACGGTACGGCCGACCAGGGGGGCCGGTTCGACTGTTCCGGGCTGACCCAGGCCGCGTACCGGACCGTCGACATCGAGCTGCCCCGGGTGGCGAACGACCAGTACAACGCGGGGCCGCACCCCTCCCGCGACGAGCTGCTCCCCGGGGACCTGGTGTTCTTCTCGGACGATCTGAGCAATTCGCGGGCCATCCACCACGTGGGTCTCTACGTCGGCGGCGGCTACATGATCAACGCGCCGTACACCGGTGCCGTGATCCGGTTCGACAAGATCGACACGGCTGACTACTTCGGGGCGACCAGGGTCACGAAGGACGGGGCCGCGGCACTCCCGACGGCGCTCCCGGAGGGCTGACAACCAGTCGTCCGTGGCCGGAACTCTCCGTGAAGCCTGGGCCCTGAGCTGCGACGATGAGTCACTCTTCGATAACGTCATGGTGATCATTCGGTGGAGAACGGAACGTACGCAGCTGACAGGTCGTTCCCTGGACTGGGACAGCATGCGCACATGACCATGCGTGTCTGCCCGGACCAGTCGGGCGTGACGGCATGATGGCGTGACGCGGCACTGAATCCGCACCGACCACGGGGGTCAGACCAAGGCGACGCGCACTGTTGTGCGTCGCAGCAGCAGACAAGGCAAGGGGCCGCGGCAGATGGCTGGACTCGCACTCGATGGGTCGAACCCCGATGTCAGCCTGCTCTACGACATCAATGGGCTGGCGAAGGCCGCTCCGACCTGGTTCGACCGGGTCATGGAGTTCGTCGGTGAATTCGGGATCATGCTCGCCATGGTCCTGGCGGTCCTGTGGTGCTGGTGGAGCGTACGCCGACGCGGGACGACGGAGGACTCGGTGACAGGGGTCGCCGGCCTCGTGTGGGCGCCCCTCGCCGCCGGGATCGCGTTGCTCATCAACATCCCGATCCGGAACTTCGTGGAGAGGCCGCGTCCGTTCCTCGACCACAAGGGGCTCGAAGTCCTCGTCGAGGGCAAGACGGACTACTCCTTCGTGAGCGACCACGCGACGATGGCGATGGCCATCGCGGTGGGGCTCTTCGTGGCCAACAGGAAGTTCGGTCTGGTGGCCATCGGGCTGGCGCTCCTGGAGGGCTTCTGCCGCATCTACATGGGTGTCCACTACCCGACCGACGTGATCGGCGGTTTCGCGCTCGGCACGGCGGTGGCCCTGCTGCTCGCCCCGCTCGCGATGATGCTGCTGACACCGCTGGTGGGGGCCGTGGCCCGTGCCGGGACGGTGGGCCGGCTCGTCCGCTCGGGCCGGGCGGTCGCAGCCGCCGACGGTCCGGGTGAGTCGCGGGGTATCCCCGAGCCGAGCCCGGGTTCCGGCCGTGGCGGCAGGCCGGGCGAGAAGGACCTCGCCGCGTAGGCGGAGGGCCGTACGGTCGTGAGGGGTGTCCCGTGAGGGGCACCCCTCACGCGTGTCCGCACCTGGTTCGGCGGCCGGCCCCGAGCCGGTCCCCGTGGTTCGGCACCCCCTGCACCGGCTGCGGCACCAACTGCGGCACAGGCCGCGGCACCGGTCACGCAGGAGGAACGGGCTCCGGCGCACAGTGTGAGGCGTGAGACGTGAGACGTGAGGCGCGAGGTGTGAGGCGTGACCCGGGTGTGCTCCGGCGATCTGCCTGAGGCGCAGGTCAGGCCGTGTCGTCAAACAGCCCGATAGCGTCCGGGAACCCTGTCAGGAACTCCCGCCGTACGGGGTCCGACTCCTCTTCGGCCATCGTCGCGAGCAGGTCGGCCAACTCGTCGTGCTGATCGCTGGACAGCTTGCGGACGAGGTGGGCGAACCCCTCCAGCAGCATGACGGCGGCGTCCGGGTCCAACTGCTCGTCGTCACAGCCTTCGACGAACCACAGGACATCGGCCAAACCCTCTGACAGAGCACGGATCAGGGACGGGTACACGGGCATCCGTACGAACTCCCAGCGGGTCGTGACAGCGGAGGCCGGCAGGCCATGGCAGCAGCGTCCGACCATCCCGGCAGGCACCGCTGACACCCTCACCCCGAGGGAGCGGCCACGCACGGGACGGTGTGCCGGGACCCGTGCTCCGGACCGGACCGTCCCGAGTCGTCCGGCGGTGGAGCGGAAGGGTGCGATGTCCCGGCACCACCCCGCCCCTGTGGTGTTCGATGTGCGGGAGCCAACGACAGCACGTCCACCGGGCCCGTGGCCGAGGTGCGCCGGGGCTTCGCCTCGCGGGCCGCGCTCGGGCCGGGCGGTGTGCGCCGAGGAGCCGAGGAGGAGCGCCACATGCGGATTCTGATCGTCACCGCCGGGTCACGGGGTGATGTCGCACCGTTCACCGGTCTGGGGAGGCGCCTCGCGGACGCCGGGCACCACGTCGCCGTGGCCGCCCACGCGTCCTTCGCCGCGCTCATCGGCGGGTGCGGCTTCGAACACCGGCTCATGCCGGGCGACCCGGAGGCCCTGTTGCGTGGCTGGCACCGGGCGGCGTCGCCGGAGGAGGCCCGGGCGTTGACGAGGGCGTACGCGGACGGGCTCGGCGACGGGGTGGCTGACGCCGTGGCGGGCGGTACGGACCTGGTGCTCTCGGCCGCCGGACCGGCTCCGCTCAGCAGGGCGGCCGGCGAGGCGTTCGGGGTACCCGTCTTCGGGACGTACCTCGTACCGGCCTTCGCCACACGGGAGTTCGCGCTGCCCAATGCGCGCGGCGCGGTGGCCCCGGGGCCTGAGGGCAACCTTGCCGCGGGCCGGTCCGTGGTGGAGCGCGCCGAAGGGGTCTTCGCGGGTGCCGTGACCCGGCTGCGCGCCCGTCTCGGTCTTCCCGCGGAAGCGCCGGAGGACACCCGGCCGGTCTTCCAGGGGTTCAGCCCGCTGGTGCTGCCGCGCCCTGCGGACTGGCCGTCCCGGGTCGAGGTGTCCGGGTACTGGTGGCCCGCCCGGCCGCAGGGCTGGCAACCCCCCGCCGAACTGGCCGACTTCCTCCAGTCCGGCCCGCCTCCTGTGTTCATCGGGTTCGGCAGCATGGCACCGGGGCAGGGAGACCGGCTCAGCGAACTGATCGCCCGGGCCGTGAAGCGGGCGGGCGTCCGTGCGGTGGTGCAGGCGGGCTGGGCCGAACTCGGCGGCTGGGGACCGGACATCCTGGCCATCGGCGACGTCCCGCACGACTGGCTGTTCCCCCGTACCGCCGCCGTCGTCCACCACGCCGGGGCGGGAACCACCGCGGCCGGGCTGCGGGCCGGAGTACCCGCGCTGCCGGTCCCCGTCATGGCCGACCAGCCGTTCTGGGCAACCCGTCTGCACCAGTTGGGAGTTGCCCCGAAACCCCTGCCGTTCCAGGACCTCACCGCCGAAGCCCTCGGGGTCTCCCTCACGGAGTGCCTGTCCGGACCGGACCTCCGTCGTCGCGCGGCCGAGCTCGCCCACGGCATCGCGGCCGAGGACGGCGCCGGCGCGGTCCTCGCCGGCATCGGTATCGGCTCGGCTGGCGTCGGCTGAGTCCGCCGGCCGAGCACGAGCACGCCTGCGCGTCCCGCGTGTGCGAGCACGCAGCGCATGAGCACGTACGTCCCGGAAGAAAGGGTGAGGCAGCCGTGAAAGAGGGCCGAGCAGGCACGGGCAGCCCCAACCCCGCCGGCCCGACACTGCCCCCACAGGGAGACCGGCGCCAGGCCGGTCGGTACGCGGCCCCCGGAACGGCCCGACGCGGGCCGCCACCGGGCCCGAGGCACGGCCCGACGCGTGCGGACACCAGGCTCCCGGCGCGTACCAACGCGTGCCGACACCGGGCCCGAGGCGCGTGCCGACGGGTGCTGACGCCCGGCTCGAGGCGCGTACCGACGGGTGCCGACACCGGGCCCGAGGCGCGTGCCGACGGGTGCGGACGCCCGGCTCGAGGCGCGTACCGACGGGTGCCGACACCGGGCCCGAGGCGCGTGCCGACGGGTGCGGACGCCCGGCTCGAGGCGCGTACCGACGGGGTGCTGACGCCCGGCTCGAGGCGCGTGCCGACGGGTGCCGACGCCCGGCTCGAGGCGCGTGCCGACGGGTGCCGACGCCCGGCCCGAGGCACGTACCGACGCGTGCCGACGCCCAGCGCGAGCCCGGCCCCGGCGCATGACCCACTTCGGCCGTTCCCCTTCCGGTGATACGGCGGCGGGGCATCATGTCCGGTGATCCGGGGGGTGGTGCGTGTGGCCGGTAGGCGGCCGTCGCGGCAGGAAGTCAATCGGCGGCGCGAGCGTACGGGGTTCGTGGGGCGGCGGGGGGAGCTGGCCGTCTTCAGGGAGACGTTCGCCCGCGACCCGGAGGAGACCGGCTTCCCGTTCCTGTTCCATGTGCGCGGCAACGCCGGTGTGGGGAAGTCGACCCTGGTGCGGCACTGGGAGGCGGTGGCCCGGGACCAGGCCTCCGTGGTCACCGCGTACGTGGACGACGAGGTGCACGACGCGATCGAGGCGATGGAGGCGGTCAGTTCCCGCCTCGGTCGGCAGGGCCACCCGCTGAAGCGGTTCGACAAGCAGCTCGCCACCTATCGCCAGCGCCGTCACCAGGCCGACAGCGCGGCCCCGGTACCGCAGCCCGCCCCGGGCGAGCGGGGAGCGGCGGGCGCCGTGCCGTCGCCGTCCAGCATGGTCGCCGCCCAGGTGGGGCTGGCCGGGCTGGGCGCGCTCGTGCCCGGGGCGGGGGCGCTCACCGGGGCCCTCGATCCGCAGCAGGTGGCACTGGGCGCGGACCGGGTGCGGGCCGTGCTGAACACACGGCTGCGCAGCCACGACGACGTGCAGCTGGTGATGCATCCGCTCGTGTCCCTCGCCCCCGTCTTCCTCGACGACCTGAACGAGGTCGCGGAGCGGTGCGCGCGCGTGGTGCTGTTCTTCGACGTGTACGAGAGGACGGGCCCGGTCCTCGATACCTGGCTGCGGACCATCGCCTTCGGGGACGAGTACGGCACCTTCCCCGTCAACGCGCAGATCGTGCTGGCCGGTCAACTGCGCCTGGACAGCCGCGTCTGGGGCGACTGGCTGGGCATGGTCACCGAGGTGCGCCTGGACGTCTTCTCCGAGGAGGAGGCCCGTACGCTGCTCTCCGCCCACGGGGTCACCGACGAACCCAGCGTCGAGCTGGTGCTGCGCCTCTCCGGTCGCCTGCCGCTGCTCGTCGACATGCTGGCCCGGAGCGATCCGGGCGGGGGCCAGGGGATGGGCGATCCCTCCGAGACCGCGGTCGAGAGGTTCCTGAAGTGGGAGCCGGACCCGGAGCGGCGCGAGGCGGCGCTGGCCTGCGCGCTCCCGCTCCAGATCGACGAGGACATCTACCGGGCGGTCGTGCCGGAATCCGTGGCGGAGAGCTACGCGTGGCTGCGGGGCATGGCCTTCGTCTCTCCCCAGGAGGGCCGCTGCCGCTACCACGACGTCGTACGCGCCGCGATGCTGCGCCTGCGGCGGACCCGCTCGCCCGCCCGGTGGCAGGAGTCGCACACCCGGCTGGCCCGGCTGTTCGAGGAGCGGCGGCTCGCGGTCGAGGCGGACATCGGCTGCGACCCCGAGGACCACTGGACGGACGCCGGCTGGCGGGAGCACCGGCTGAACGAGACGTACCACCGGCTGTGCGCCCATCCTCGGACCGCCCTGCCCGACGCGCTCACCCAGTGCGCCGACGCCGTCGGCCTCGACATCGCCACGGCACGCCGCTGGGCCCAGACCCTCGGCACGGCGGGGCTCGACGCCGACGCGGAGGCCGTCGTCTCCTGGGGCCGGCGTCTTGAGGCCGCGACGGAAGGGGAACAGCCGGGCCGGGTCGTGCTGACGCTGCTGCTCGACGCCCCCGAACTCGACTCCTCCCGGCGGGCGTTGGTCCACATGGTCCGCGCCGAGGAACTGCGGGACGCGGGTGATCCCGAGGCCGCGCTGCTGGACTGCGAGGCAGCCGTCGCCCTCGCCCCGGACGCGGTCCGCTCCCAGGCGGGTCTGGGGGAGACCTACCGGATCCTGGGCCGCCACGAGGAGGCGGTCGCCTCCTGCACCCGCGCGCTGGAGGCCGACCCGCGGTACGTCCTGGCGATCGGCACCCGTGGCGACGCGTACCGGAATCTGGAGCGCCACGACGAGGCCTTCGCCGATCTGGGGCGTGCCGTCGGGATCGATCCGCAGTACGCGTGGGCCTACGCGAGCCGGGCGCAGGTGTACGAGGCGGTGGGGCGGCCGGAGGAGGCGCTGGCGGACTACGGCCGTGCGGTCGGGATCGACCCGCAGTACGCCTGGGCCTACGGCAGCAGGGCGCAGGTGTACAAGCGCCTGGAGCGCCACGACGAGGCCTTCGCCGATCTGGGGCGTGCCATCGCGATCGAGCCCCAGTACGCGTGGGCCTACGCGAGCCGGGCGCAGGTGTACGAGGCGGTGGGGCGGCCGGAGGAGGCGCTGGCGGACTACGCCCGTGCGGTCGGGATCGACCCGCAGTACGCCTGGGCCTACGGCAGCAGGGCGCGGCTCCTGGAGGGGATGGGCCGGTTCGAGGAGGCGCTGGCGGACTACGACCGTGCCGTCGGTGTCGATCCTGAGTACGCGTGGGCCCACGCGGGCAGGGCGCAGGTGTACGAGCGGACGGGCCGGTACGAGGAGGCGCTGGCGGGCTACGACCGTGCGATCGGCATCGATCCGCAGTACGCCTGGGCGTACGCGAGCAGGGGGCGCGCCGAGGGGGCCGTGGGCCGTCACGAGGAAGCACTGGCCGACTACACCCGGGCCCTCGACATCCGTCCCGGCTACACCTGGGCCGTCCATGCCCGCGGTGCGCTGTTCGAGCAGCTGGGCCGTTACGGGGACGCGGCCGACGACTTCGCCCGCGCCGTCGAGGCCGATCCGTCCTCGGACCGGGCGCTGAGCGCCCGCGCCCGGATGTACCTGCGTCTCGGCCGGTACGAGGAGGCCGTCGCCGACAGTGCCCGGGCCGTCGGGATCGATCCGGAGAACGGCTGGAACCAGATGCTGTACGCGGTGGCGCTGCGTGCGGCGGGCGACGGCCGGCAGGCGGAGACCCGCTTCGCCCGTGCCTCCGAGATCTTCACGGCCGCCCAGGACGGAGACGCGGCCGAGGCCGTGGACACGCACCAGGGTCTGCTCGTCCTGCTCTGCGCCCGGTCCGACCGTGCGGGGGCCGCGGCCCGGTGCGAGGCGCTCATCCGGCTGGCACCGGGGGCGGACAAGGTCGGAGCAACCATCGGGAACCTGTTGTTCCTCCGCGCGGTCCTCCCCGGGACGGGGTCCGGCGTCGATGAGGTCGTGCGGCGGCTGCGCCAGGTGCTGTGACCCCGGTCAGCTCTGCTGTTCCGCGGCTTGGAGGTGTTCCTCGGCGTCGGTTCTGGCCCGGTCACGGGAACGCCGGGCCGCGCCCGACCAGCCGCAACCGCAGCGTGCCAGGCAGAACGAGCCCCGTTCGACGGTCGTGGTGCGGTGTGCCGGAGCAGGGCTGTGGACGGGTGAGTCCGGGGGGTCCTGATACACGCTTCCACGGTACCGGGGGCGCCCCGCGGCAGCCCGGGAGTGGGCCGATCGGCTGCTCCTGGGGGTCCCCCGGCGTGACGGGCCGTCCCGGCCGTCGTTAGGCGAGGCGGGCGGGAACTCGGTCAGGTGTACGTCGTTGGGGGTTGGCAGGCGATGGTGGTGCGAGGGCACACGTGCGGAGGCGGGGCACTGGCTGTGTGCGCCCTGGCCGTCGCCGGCGTGATGACGGTGGGCAGCGGCTGCTCCGGTACGGGCGGTGACCGCAGTGACGGTGCCGGCGAGCGCGCCGTCGTCGGGGACGGCGCGACGGGCACCCCCGTGGCCGTGGTCCGGCGGGCCGCCGGGGAACTGGCCGGCGCGGGCACCGCCCAGGCGCGTACGTCGATGGAGACCGCGGCCGGCGGGACCCGGGTGACGATCAGGGGCCGGGGGACGTACGACTTCCGCAGACAGCTCGGCCGGATCAGGGTCGTCCTGCCGAAGGACGCCGCCGGGGCCGACGAGCACCGGCCGATCACGGAACTGCTGGCGCCAGGTGCGCTGTACATGAAGAACCGCGGCGCCGGGGTGCCCGACGACAAATGGGTACGGATCGACACCACGGCCCTGGAGGACGGCAACCTGGTCACGGGCGGTGTGACCGACCCGACGGCGGCCGCCGAGCTGCTGCGCGGCGCGGACGAGGTGACGTACGTCGGGCGGACGGAGGTGGAGGGCGTCCCGGTCAGGCACTTCCGGGGCACCGCGGACATCGGGCGGGCGGCGCGGGCCGCCTCGCCGTCCTCGCGGGGTGCGCTCAGCGCCGCGGCGAAAGGGTTCAGCACGGATTCGGTGCCGTTCGACGTCTATCTGGACGACGCCGGCCTGCTGCGGAAGGTCCGCCACCGCTTCACCTTCGCGACCGAGGGACCGGCGGTGGCGGTCGTCTCGACGCTGCTGCTGCACGGCTTCGGTACGCCGGTCTCGGTGCGGCTGCCGTCGGATGCGGACATCTACACGGGTCAGGTCCAGCAGGGCCGGAGTGGCCCGGAAGCGCCGTAGGGAGGGGGCCGAAATGGTCCGTCCGTGCCATGCGCCGCGTGTGTCGCGCTCCCTACGCTAGGGGGTCGGTGCGCCAGCAGCCGGCGACAGCAGAGAGAGGTGACGCAGGTGGTGACGCTCAGCGCTCCGAACGCTCAGGACTGTGTGGCCCTCGCCGAGATCGAACTGTGCGGTGAGCTCATGATCGCCGCCGCGGGCGCGCTGGAGGACCGTCTCAGTCCTGACCGCATCGACGAGGTGCTCAACGTCAGGGCGGACCCCGCCGAGCCGGCGCCGACGATTCCCCGCCAGGTCCGTCACCGGGGCTGACCGGTCACCCGGCAGCCGGGCCACCGGGGCGACTCCGTACGCGGGGCAGCCCGTCCCCGGGACCCGACTGCGAAGCGGACCGATCCGCCACCAGGACCCGGTCGTCAGGCGGACTGATCCGCAACCAGGACCCGGTCGTCAAGCGGACCGGCCCGCCATCGATCCGCCAGCAGGACCGGGGCGACTTCGTAGGCCGGGCTATCCGTCACCGGGACCCGACGGCCACGCGACCGATCCGCCACCGGCGCCGCTCAGCCACCGGTCCGTCACCAGGACCGGAACCAGTACGTACGTGGGTCGATCCGTCACGCGGGGCGATCCGTCACCCGGACCCGACCGTCCCCGCGGCCGGAACGACTTCGTACGCGGACCGGTCCGTCACCGGGCCCCGACGGTCACGTGACCGATCCGCCACCGGCGCCGCTCAGCCGCCGGGGCCCGGCCGTCCCGTGGCCGGAACGACTTCGTACGCGGACCGATCCGCCACCGGGGCCGCCCAGCCACCGGTCCGTTACCAGGACCGGAACCAGCACGTACGTGGACCGGTCCGTCACCCGCACCGGCCGTCACCCGCACCGGCCGTCACCCGCACCGGCCGTCACCCGCACCGGCCGCCACCCGCACCGGCCGTCGCCCCGGCCGGTCCGTCACCTGGGCCGGTCCGTCACCTGGGCCCGCCCGGATCTGCCTGCCGCGTTCCGGCTCCACCCGCCGCGTTTCGGCCACATCCGCAGCAGTCCGGCCCCGCACCCCCGCGCCGCCCCGGCCTGTGTCATGTACGCAGGAGGCGGGCGATGGCCTTCGTGGCCTCCTCGACCTTCGCGTCGATCTCCTCGCCGCCCTTCAGCGCCGCGTCCGCGACGCAGTGGCGCAAATGCTCCTCCAGCAGCTGGAGCGCGAAGGACTGCAGGGCCTTCGTGGACGCCGAGACCTGGGTGAGTATGTCGATGCAGTAGACGTCCTCGTCCACCATCCGCTGGAGGCCGCGGATCTGGCCCTCGATGCGGCGCAGGCGCTTGAGGTGCTCGTCCTTCTGGTGGTGGTAGCCGTGGATTCCACGGTCATGGTCGGTGACGACCGCTTCCTTACCGGCTGGATCGGTGGCCTCGGTGGTGGTCATGGGGTCCTCCCGTTGTCCTCGTGGCCTGCGGTGAGCGTGCCGTTCTGTGCCGTCTGTATACCCCTGCCGGGTATATCGTAACGAATCCAGCCGAAACGTGACCGGGGGGCCGTGCTGATCACTGTGCCCGATGCGCGACACTGAAGAACGCCGGTTAGCCGTGGCCGGATGATGCGCCTAGCATCAGCCTGACCGAATCCAAAGCACCCCGAGGACCCCACGTGCGCTTTCGTCTGACCCCCAGGGAGACGAGCTTCTACGACATGTTTTCCGCATCCGCGGACAACATCGTCACGGGCTCGAAACTCCTGATGGAACTGCTCGGGGCGGATTCTGCCTCCCGAGTCGAGATCGCGGAGCGTATGCGGGCAGCGGAGCACGCGGGGGACGACGCCACCCACGCGATCTTCCACCAGCTGAACTCCTCCTTCATCACGCCGTTCGACCGCGAGGACATCTACAACCTCGCGTCGTCGCTCGACGACATCATGGACTTCATGGAGGAGGCCGTCGACCTGGTCGTGCTGTACCAGATCGACGAGCTCCCGAAGGGTGTCGAGCAGCAGATCGAGGTCCTGGCCAGGGCGGCGGAACTGACCGCCGAGGCCATGCCGAGTCTGCGGACCATGGACAACCTCACCGAGTACTGGATCGAGGTCAACCGCCTGGAGAACCAGGCCGACCAGATCCACCGCAAGCTGCTGGCCCACCTGTTCAACGGCAAGTACGACGCCATGGACGTGCTGAAGCTGAAGCAGATCGTGGACGTGCTGGAAGAGGCGGCCGACGCGTTCGAGCACGTCGCCAACACCGTGGAGACCATCGCGGTCAAGGAGTCCTGAACCTCGTGGACACCTTTGCGCTGATCGTGACCATCGGTGTCGCGCTCGGCTTCACGTATACGAACGGCTTCCACGACTCGGCGAACGCCATCGCCACCTCGGTCTCCACCCGGGCGCTGACCCCGCGTGCGGCTCTGGCGATGGCCGCTGTGATGAACCTCGCAGGCGCCTTCCTGGGCCAGGGGGTCGCCAAGACCGTCAGCGAAGGCCTGATCGCCACGCCCGAGGGCCAGAAGGGGATGGGCATCCTCTTCGCTGCGCTGGTCGGCGCGATCATCTGGAACCTGATCACCTGGTACTACGGCCTGCCGTCCTCCTCCTCGCACGCGCTGTTCGGCGGCATGGTCGGCGCGGCACTGGCCGGCGGGACGATGGTGCACTGGGACGGGGTGCTCGACAAGGTCGTCATCCCGATGTTCCTGTCCCCGGTCATCGGCCTGGTCGTCGGCTATCTGGTGATGGTCGTGATCATGTGGATATTCAGGAAGTCCAACCCTCACAAGGCCAAGCGCGGCTTCCGCATCGCCCAGACGGTCTCGGCGGCGGGCATGGCGCTCGGACACGGTCTGCAGGACGCGCAGAAGACGATGGGCATCGTGGTGATGGCGCTGGTCATCGCCGACGTCGAGGGCCCGAACGACGAGATCCCGGTCTGGGTGAAGATCGCCTGTGCGGCGATGCTGTCCCTCGGGACGTACGCGGGTGGCTGGCGCATCATGCGGACGCTCGGCCGCAAGATCATCGAGCTGGACCCGCCGCAGGGCTTCGCCGCCGAGACGACCGGCGCGTCGATCATGTTCGGCTCGGCCTTCCTCTTCCACGCGCCGATCTCCACGACTCACGTGATCACCTCGGCGATCATGGGTGTGGGCGCGACGAAGCGTGTGAACGCGGTCCGCTGGGGCGTGGCCAAGAACATCATCCTGGGCTGGTTCATCACGATGCCGGCCGCGGCGCTGGTCGCCGCGGCGAGTTACGGGGTCGTCGTACTGCTCTTCGGCTGACCGGACGCCGGAGGCCCCGGCGAACGGCTGACCGGACGCCGGTGCCCCCGCGAACGCCATGCAATGGGTCCGCCCCTGCTCTCTTGACGAGAGCAGGGGCGGACCCTTCGCCTTGTGGTGGCACCGCCATGCAGCACCCCAAGGCCGTCTGTGCCGGGCCGTTCGTCCGGGCCGGGACGGGGCCCGGGGCCGGTCGCGCACCAGGGCGCGCGGCCCAGGCCGGACCGGACGCCTAGCCGAAGCGGCCCGAGATGTAGTCCTCGGTCGCCTGCACCGACGGGTTGGAGAAGATCCGCTCCGTCTCGTCGATCTCGATCAGCCGGCCGGGCTTGCCCACCGCCGAGAGGTTGAAGAACGCCGTACGGTCCGAGACGCGTGCCGCCTGCTGCATGTTGTGCGTCACGATGACGATCGTGAAGCGCTCCTTCAGCTCCCCGATCAGGTCCTCGATGGCGAGGGTCGATATCGGGTCGAGCGCGGAGCACGGCTCGTCCATCAGCAGGACGTCCGGCTCGACCGCGATGGCGCGGGCGATGCACAGGCGCTGCTGCTGACCGCCGGAGAGCCCGGAGCCCGGCTTGTTCAGGCGGTCCTTGACCTCGTTCCAGAGGTTGGCGCCCTTGAGGGACTTCTCGACGATGTCCGACAGCTGGCTCTTGCGGTACGAGCCGTTCAGACGCAGGCCCGCCGCGACGTTGTCGAAGATCGACATGGTCGGGAACGGGTTCGGGCGCTGGAAGACCATGCCGACCGTGCGGCGCACGGCGACGGGGTCGACGCCGGGGCCGTACAGGTTCTCGTCGTCCAGCAGCACCTTGCCCTCGACGCGGCCACCGGGGGTGACCTCGTGCATGCGGTTCAGGGTGCGGAGGAAGGTGGACTTGCCGCAGCCGGACGGGCCGATGAAGGCGGTCACGGAGCGGGGCTCCACCGTCATCGAGATGTCCTCGATGGCCTTGTGGGAGCCGTAGTAGGCGGTGAGACCGCCGATGTCGATGCGCTTGGCCATGTGAATCACTGCTTCTTTCGGGTCGCTGATGGCCGCGTCAGCGACCGGTCTTGGGGGCCTTCCAGCGGGCGATGCCGCGGGCCACCAGATTGAGGATCATGACGAAGGCGATCAGGACCAGGGCAGCGGCCCAGGCGCGGTCGTAGGACGCGGCCTCGCCGATCTTGTACTGCTCGTAGATGTAGAACGGCAGCGAGGACTGGGCGCCTTCGAAGGGGTTCGTGTTGATCAGCTGGCTGCCGAAGACCAGCAGGATGATCGGTGCCGTCTCGCCCGCGATGCGGGCGATGGCGAGCATGACGCCGGTGGTGATACCGCCGATCGCGGTGGGCAGGACCACCTTCAGGATGGTGCGCCACTTCGGGATGCCGAGCGCGAGGGAGGCCTCGCGGAGCTCGTTGGGGACGAGCTTGAGCATCTCCTCGGTGGAGCGGACCACGACGGGGATCATCAGGATCGTCAGGGCCAGCGCGCCCATCAGGCCGGAGGGCTCGATGCTGCCGATGAGCATGATCGACAGGATGAAGAGGCCGGCCACGATGGACGGGATGCCCGTCATGACGTCGACGAAGAAGGTGACGGCCCTGGCGAGCGCGCCCTTGCCGTACTCGACGAGGTAGACGGCCGTCAGCAGGCCGATCGGGGCGGAGATCACGGTGGCGATCCCGACCTGTTCCAGGGTGCCGATCAGCGCGTGGTAGACACCGCCGCTGTCCTCGGAGCCCAGGACTCCGGCCATCGAGTGGCTGAGGAAGTAACCGTCGAGGCGTTCGGAGCCGCGGCTGATCGTGGTCCACAGCAGCGAGGCGAGGGGGACGACGGCGACGAGGAAGCACACCCAGACGATGCTGGTGGCGAGGCGGTCCTTGGCCTGGCGCTGGTTCTCGACCGCGGTCGTCGCGACGTACGAGAGGGCCAGGAAGATCAGGGCGGAGATCAGGCCCCACTGGACGCGGCTGTGCCAGCCGGCCGCCAGGGATATGCCCACGCCGAGGGCGATCGACACGGCGGCGAAGCCGAGCGGCGCCCAGCGGGGGAGGCTGCGGCTGCTGAGGCCGCCGTCCTTGCGGGGTTCCGGCGAGGTCCGCGGACGGTCGTCCTGGACGTCGGTGGTGGTGGCGTGGCTCATGCGTTGGCCCCCGAGTACTCCTTGCGGCGGGCGATGATGAGCCGGGCCGCGCCGTTGACCAGCAGGGTGAGGACGAAGAGGACGAGGCCCGAGGCGATCAGGGCGTCCCGCCCGAACTCGTCGGCCTCGCCGAACTTGGCCGCGATGTTCTGGGCGAAGGTCCCGCCGCCCGGGTTGAGCACGTGCAGCGAGATGAGGAAGCTCGGCGACAGGACCGTGGCGACGGCCATCGTCTCGCCGAGCGCCCGGCCCAGGCCCAGCATCGAGGCGGAGATGATGCCGGAGCGTCCGAAGGGCAGGACCGAGAGGCGGATGACCTCCCAGCGGGTGGCGCCGAGCGCGAGCGCCGCTTCCTCGTTCATCTTCGGGACCTGGAGGAAGACCTCGCGGCTGACGCTGGTCACGATCGGCAGGATCATGATCGCGAGGAGGACGCCGACGGTGAAGAGCGAGCGGGCGACGCCGACCTCGGTCTTCTCGAAGATGTACGTCCAGCCGAAGAACTGGTCGAGCCAGAGGTTCAGGCCCTCGAGGTACGGGACGAGGACGAGGGCGCCCCAGATGCCGTAGACGATGCTGGGCACCGCCGCGAGCAGGTCGATCACGTAGGCGAGGGGGGCGGCCAGCTTGCGCGGCGCGTAGTGCGAGATGAAGAGGGCGATGCCGACAGCGATCGGAACCGCGATGACCATCGCGATGATCGAGCTGACGACCGTGCCGAAGAGCAGGACCGCGATGCCGAAGACCGGCGGGTCACCGGCCGGGTTCCAGTCGAAGGTGGTGAGGAAGTTGCCCTCGTCCTTCGATATCGCGATCACGGAGCGGTAGCTGAGGAACACGGCGATCGACGCCATGATCACGAGCAGCAGGATGCCCGAGCCGCGGGAGAGGCCCAGGAAGATCTTGTCGCCGGCTCGCCCGGTGGACTTGGGGCGGCCGCGCGTGGCCGGCGGAGCCGGTGGGAGGTCGAGCGGTGTCGTGGAAGCCATGGTCTTTCCGGTCTGTGTGGGGGAGCGGCTGGCTCCCCTGGCGGCGGTGCACCGGATGGGTCGGGCGGTGGGGGCCGGTCCGGAGGGGTGCGCCGGACCGGCCCGCCTGTGCGTGCGTGTCGTGCGGTGGGACTACGAGAGGCCGGCGACGGTCTCGCGGACCTTGGCGTTGATCGCCTCGGGGATCGGGGCGTAGCCCGCCTCGGTCAGGACCTTCTGGCCGTCGGCCGAGGAGGTGTAGTTCAGGAAGGACTTGACCGTGCCGAGGGTGTCGGCCTTGTTGCCGGTGTCGCAGACGACCTCGTACGTCACCAGGACCAGCGGGTACGCGCCCTCGGCCTTGGTGGTGTAGTCGAGGTCGAGCGCCAGGTCCTTGCCGGTGCCCTTGACCTTGGCGGCGGCGATGGCCTTGGAGGCGTTCTCCGAGGTGGCCTTGACCGGGGCCGAACCACCCGTGTTGATGTCGACGGTGGTGATGTCCTGCGAGGCGGCGTACGACAGCTCGAAGTAGCCGATGGAGCCGTCGACGGCCTTCACCTGGGTGGCGACGCCGGAGGAGCCGGACGCGGCCTGGCCACCGGGGGCGGGCCACTTCTTCTCGGCTTCGTACTTCCAGTCGCTCGGGGCCGCGGCGTTCAGGTACTTGCCGAGGTTCTGCGTGGTGCCGGAGTCCTCGGAGCGGTGGAAGGGCTGGATGGCCTTGTCCGGGAGGTCGACGCCCTTGTTGAGGGCGGCGATCGCCGGGTCGTTCCACTTCTTGATCTTGGTGTCGAAGATCTTGGCGAGGGTGGAGGCGTCCAGCGTGAGGTTGTCGACGCCCTCCAGGTGGAAGCCGACCGCGATGGGTCCGCCGACCATGGGCAGGTTGATGCCCTGGCCGGTCTTGCAGATCTTCTTGGACTCGGCGACCTCTTCGGGCTTCAGGGCGGAGTCCGAGCCGGCGAAGCCGACGGTGCCCTGGTTGAACGCGACGATGCCCTCGCCGGAGGAGGAGGAGCTGTAGTTGATCTCCACGCCGGAGCAGGCGGCCATGTAGTTCTTGACCCAGAGGTCCATGGCGTTCTTCTGGGCACTGGACCCGGAAGCGCGCAGCTGGCCCTCGGCGCCGTCGCACTTGATGTCCGACGCGGCGGCGCTCGTCTTGCCGCCGGCGTCCGCGCTGCTGCCGGTGTTGTCGTCCGAACCGCACGCCGTGAGGACCAGGGCGCCGGAGACGGCGAGGGCACCGAGCGCGGTGGCACGAAGCCGGTTCTTGCGCTGAAGCTTCACTTTCGGGGTGTTCCTTCCAGGAGCCGCCGCGGCTGGTGGGGGCGAGGCGGCGTGCGATGAGGAGTGGTGCGTGGCGTGGTGCCGTGCACCTGGTACGTCCGAAATTAGGCAGAACAGGTGAAGCGCCCTACGGGGCAGAGTGAACGGCAGGTGAACCGTGCCGGGCGGGCTGGTTCTGCCGCTTCCGCGGCACGGCGGCGCGGCCCGGGGCGCGCCGGCGGTCGCCGGGGCCGGGTGCCGGGGCCTGGGGCGATCTCCTCCCAGGTGGGGGCGGGCCCGCTGCCGCGTACGGGGCAGCGGGCCCGCTGTCAGCCGTCGGACGGGTCGGTGTCTGCGGGGCCGGTGCGCAGGAAGGCGTCCAGCTGGACGCGGTCGCCGGGGCGGGTCAGCCGGGAACGGGCGGACGCGGGGGTCAGCCAGGCCAGCCGGTCGACCTCGTCGTTGGGCTCGAAGGCACCCCCGGCCTCCTCCGCCGCCCAGTAGCTGACCTCCTTGGGGCGTCCGTTCGCCGTGTACAGGGCGGTCGGCAGGGCGGCGCCGGGCACGCAGTGGTGGCCGGTCTCCTCCAGGACCTCGCGCAGCGCGGCCTCCAGTGGGGTCTCGCCGCGCTTCAGCTTCCCCTTGGGGAACGACCAGTCGTCGTAGCGCGGCCGGTGGACCAGGCAGATCTCCGTGCCGCCGTCCGGGGACCGGCGCCAGAGCACGCAGCCCGCCGCCAGGACGAGGCCGCTCACGGTGCGGTCACCGCCGCCGCGTGGGGCCAGGACTCCCGGAACACCCCGCGCGCCGCCTCCACCTCGTGCCGCTGGTCGGCGTGGAGCACGCCCAGGGCGTACGCCGTCGCCGGGGCGATGCGGGGGGTGCGGGCCGCGGCGGCGGCCGCCGCCGCGGCCTCCGCCGCGTCCCGGTGCAGGTCCAGCGCGTGGCCCGGCCCCGCCAGAGCGGGATCGGGGGCGCCCCGCAGGGTCTCGTGCGCGTACCGGTGCAGTCGCAGCAGCAGACGCGCCTGGTGCCAGAGGGCGTCGTGGGCCTCGTTGTACGGCTCCACCGCCTCGTCGGGCGGCAGCGCGGCCACCGCCTCCAGCATCCGCCGCTCGGCCACCTCGGCGGGGGCGTGCAGCAGCAGATCGGCGGGCCCGGCGGCCGAGGGCGCCAGGGGGACCTCCGAGGCGAGCAGCGCCACGGCGTCGGCGACGGCGTGGAAGCGGGAGGAGCCCAGTGCCTGGAGCGCCGCCGAGTGGGCACGGGTCCGGGCGAGGGTCAGCCGGCGTTCCAGGAGGGCCCCGGCCCGTGCCGTGCCGACGCCGAGCACGGCCCGCTCCTTGTCGGTCTCGGCCGGGCCGTCACCCGAGGGCGGCCGGGCGGCCGGGAGCGCGGCGCCGGAGAGCGGGTGCAGGGCGTCCAGGAGCCGGGTGAGCCGGGTGGCGTACGCGTGTTCGCGGGCCAGGGTGCCGGAGAGCCAGGCCAGTTCCGTACGGAGCTGGTCGGCCCAGGCCGGTTCGAGGGCACCCCGGAAGGTGTGCAGGGTGCCGCCGATCCGGCGGGCCGCGTGCCGCAGGGCGCGGGCCGCCTCGTCGGCACTGTGCGTTCCGGCGTCCGCGGGGGCGCTGTGCTCGCGGTGCAGCCGCAGGCCCCGTAGGAAGCAGGCGGCCTGCTCGCGCAGGTAGGGCGCGAGGACCGCCTCCGCGGAGAGGGCCGTCGTCTGGTGGTCAGGGCGTCGCACGCCGGCGCCTCCGGGCTTCGATGAGCATTTCCTGTACGTGCCGCAGCGGCTGCCCTTCCGCGTCCGTGGAGTGCCGGGTCCAGTTTCCGTCGGGACCCAGGTGCCAGGAGGAGGTGGTGTCGGACATGCCTGTTTCCAGGAGCCTGCTGAGGGCGGCGCGGTGCGCGGGGTCGGTGACGCGGACCAGTGCTTCGATCCGGCGGTCGAGGTTGCGGTGCATCATGTCGGCGCTGCCGAACCACACTTCGGGCTCGCCGCCGTTGCCGAAGGCGAAGACCCGGGAGTGTTCGAGGAAGCGGCCCAGTACCGAGCGGACCCGGATGTTCTCGGAGAGGCCGCTGACGCCGGGGCGGATCGCGCAGATGCCGCGCACCCAGATGTCGACCGGCACCCCGGCCTGTCCCGCCCGGTAGCAGGCGTCGATGACCGCTTCGTCGACCATCGAGTTGACCTTGATGCGGACGTAGGCGGTGCGGCCCGCGCGGTGGTGGGCGATCTCCTTGTCTATGCGGGCGATCAGCCCGTCGCGCAGGGATTTCGGGGCGACCAGCAGCCGGCGGTAGGTCTCGCGGCGGGAGTAGCCGGAGAGCCGGTTGAACAGGTCGGAGAGGTCCGCCCCGACCTGCGGGTCGGCGGTCAGGAGGCCGAGGTCCTCGTAGAGCCGTGCCGTCTTGGGGTGGTAGTTGCCGGTGCCGACGTGGGAGTAGCGGCGCAGGGTGTCGCCCTCCTGCCGGACGACGAGCGACAGCTTGCAGTGGGTCTTGAGGCCGACGAGGCCGTAGACGACGTGGCAGCCGGACTCCTCCAGCTTGCGGGCCCACTTGATGTTGGCCTGCTCGTCGAAGCGCGCCTTGATCTCGACGAGGACGAGGACCTGCTTGCCGGACTCGGCGGCGTCGATCAGGGCGTCCACTATCGGTGAGTCGCCCGAGGTCCGGTACAGGGTCTGCTTGATCGCGAGGACGTCCGGGTCGCCCGCCGCCTGCTCCAGGAACGCCTGGACGGAGGTGGAGAAGGAGTCGTACGGGTGGTGCAGCAGCACGTCGCGCTCGCGCAGTGCGGCGAAGATGTCGGGCGCGGAGGCGGACTCCACCTCGGCGAGGTCGCGGTGGGTGCCGGCGACGAACTTGGGGTACTTCAGCTCGGGCCGGTCCAGCGACGCGATGCCGAACAGGCCGGTGAGGTCGAGCGGGCCCGGCAGCGGGTAGAGCTCCGTCTCGGAGATCTTCAGCTCGCGCACGAGCAGGTCGAGGACGTACGGGTCGATGGACTCCTCGACCTCCAGGCGGACCGGCGGGCCGAAGCGGCGCCGCATCAGCTCCTTCTCCAGGGCCTGGAGGAGGTTCTCGGCGTCGTCCTCCTCGACCTCCAGGTCCTCGTTCCTGGTGACCCGGAACATGTGGTGGGCCAGGACCTCCATGCCGGGGAAGAGCTCTTCGAGGTGGGCCGCGATGATGTCCTCTATGGGGACGTAGCGCTGCGGGGACGCCTCCAGAAAGCGGGTGAGCAGCGGCGGCACCTTCACCCGGGCGAAGTGCCGGTGGCCGCTGACGGGGTTGCGCACCACGACCGCGAGGTTCAGCGAGAGCCCGGAGATGTACGGGAACGGGTGCGCGGGGTCGACGGCCAGCGGCGTCAGCACGGGGAAGACCCGCTGCCGGAAGAAGGTGAACAGGCGTGCCTGCTCCTTCTCGGTCAGGTCGGGCCAGCGGACCAGCTGGATGCCCTCGTCGGACAGGGCGGGCGCGACGTCCTGCTGGTAGCAGGCGGCGTGGCGCGCCATGAGTTCGCGGGAGCGGGTCCAGATCAGGTCGAGGACCTCGCGGGGCTGGAGTCCGGACGCGGACCGGGTGGCGACTCCGGTCGCGATGCGGCGCTTGAGCCCGGCGACCCGGACCATGAAGAACTCGTCCAGGTTCGAGGCGAAGATGGCGAGGAAGTTAGCCCGTTCGAGTAGCGGTGTGGCGGGGTCCTCGGCGAGTTCCAGAACACGTTCGTTGAACGCGAGCCAACTGCGCTCCCGGTCCAGGAACCGGCCCTGGGGCAGCGCGTCGCCGTCCCCCTCGGGCTCGTAGGCGTCGATGTCGTTGTCCAGATCGGGGTCCAGGTCCGCGGCGGTGGACAGGCCTGCGGGGACGGAGCCCGCGACGGCGTGCGGCCGGTGGGAGGCGAGGGAGCCGACCGACGGCTGTACGGGCTGGACCGGGACATCGGAGCTGGGCTGCTGGCTCATGGACCTATTCTTCCGCGCGTTCGGCTCCGCAGGCGCGTCGGAGCCGTGGAAGATCGCGGTGGAAGCGGAAGTCGGACCCGGGCCGGGGCCGCTCCCGTTGCGGGGGGTGGGCACAGCTGGCTGCATCCCGTGAGGGTCCCAAGCCCGTCTGAATGGCCGGTAACGACGACATGACGTACAGGAAGCGGTGTGACTGCGGTGACGTCTTCGTCTCACTGTGGGTGAACCCCCTGCCCGGACTCCCCCCGGGGCCCGGACAGGGGTGGTCTCTCAGCCGGTGCGGCGGCGCAGGGCGCGGAACGCGAGGGTGACGGCCAGGGCGGCGAGGGCGAGCAGGATGCCGGTCTCGACGAGCTGGACGGGCCAGAAGTGCGAGGCGGGGTGGTAGTCGAGGTAGCGGCCGGTGATGTCGTGGTCCGCCAGGCACCGGGTCAGGTCCGCCTCGGGCATGATCTGCCCGCACACGTCGCTCGGCAGCCGCTCGCCGCTGCTGGTGAGCTGGCCCGTCTCCACCCACCAGATCTCCTCGACCACCTCCAGGCTACGGCCGGTCAACGTGTCCCGGGGCCACAGGCCGCCGCGGAGGTAGGCGAAGGCCGTGATCACCACGCCGGAGACCAGACCGGAGAGGGTCAGCGCGAGGAGCGTGCGGCGGACCAGCAGCGCGATGAGGGTTCCCGCGCAGATGCCGAACAGGAGGTGGGCCAGCGGCACGGTGCCGGTGGTGGCGAAGACGGGCGCGTCGGCCCACCCGGGCAGGTAAGGAATGTCCGCGCGGGCCCGCGCCCAGTGCAGGAGGGCCGTCAGCACGGCCGTACCGGCCAGGAGCAGCGCGGTGGGGACCGCGAGCTTCGCGGCCAGCCAGCGCGCCGGTGACACGGACTGGGTCCAGGCGAGCCTGAAGGTGCCGCTCTCCAGCTCCCGGGCGATCAACGGGCCGGCGACGAAGGCGGCGGCGGCCACGGGCAGGGCCCTCAGGGCGAGGGTGAGGTTGTCGAGGATGCCGCGGTACAGGGACATGCTGTCCTGGTAGCTGCGGGCCGTCACGTCGCAGGCCCGGCCGGCGCCGCCGTCCGCCGGGCAGCCGGTCGCCGCGAAGGCCTCGGCGACCTGGGACGACCGCAGGGTGACGGCGACCAGGCCGACGGCCGTGAGGAGGGCGAGCGCGCCCGTGATCATCAGCGCCCATCTGTGCTGGCGCACCACGACCCGGGCGGGAGCGCGCAGGGAGGGGCGGGGCGGGGCGACGGTGCTCATACCGGGGCCACCTCCTCCGGGCCGCCGGCGCTCGGGGTGAGCAGGGGCGGTGCCTCCGGTGAGCGGAGGTGGGCCAGCAGCAGCTCCTCCAGGGTGGGCTCGGTGACGTCCCATCCGGTGTCGTCCAGGGGGCCCTCCCGCCGTACGAGCGCGGTGAGCTGACGCCCCGTCGTGCGCGCGTCGACGACCGTGTGCGGGGCGAGGTCGCGGACCTGCCCGGTGAGCACGCTGTGCGCGGCGACGATGTCCTCGCTCTCGCCGCCGAGCCGGATCCGGCCGCCGTCGAGGAAGAGGAGGTAGTCGCAGGCGCCCTCCAGCTCGGTGAGGATGTGCGACGACATCACGATGGTGGTCCCGTGCTCGGCCGCCTCGGCCATCAGGGCGCCCATCAGCTGGTGCCGCGCGAGCGGGTCGAGGTCGGCCATCGGCTCGTCGAGCAGCATCAGTTCGGGCCGCTTGCCGAAGGCGAGGGCCAGGGCGAGCCGGGTGCGCTGGCCGCCGGAGAGCGTGCGCACCCTGGCGTCCCGGGGGAGCGGGCCGGCGATCCGGCCTGCGGCGGCGGCGTCCCAGACGGCGGGGTTGAGCCGGCTTCCCGCCCACAGGGTGTCGGCCACGGTGAACTGCGGGTAGAGCGGCTTGTCCTGCGGGACGTACGCGATGCGGGTCCGGGCCACCGCGGGGGTGGAGCCGAGCACCCGCACCGATCCCCCGGCGGGCCGGATCAGGCCGGCCGCGAGGGAGAGCAGGGTGGACTTCCCGGAGCCGTTGGGCCCGACGAGCGCGCATATCCGTCCGGCGGGCAGCCTGAACGAGCAGTCGCGCAGCGCCCACCCGCGCTTTCGCCCGTAAGCCATGCCGAGGCCGTCCGCCTCGATCGCGGCACCTGTCATGAGTGCTGGTCCCCCTCGAATGTGCTGTTCAGTACGTCGGTGAAGAGCGCGCTCACGTCGTCCTTGTCCAGGCCGGCGGCGCGTGCTCCGCGGATCCAGTCCGAGAGTTCGGCGCGCAGCGGCGGGTCGGTCGTGACCGCCGCGCTGCCGAGGGTCCTGCGGACGAAGGTGCCGAGGCCGCGGCGGGCCTCGACGAGGCCTTCGCGTTCCAGTTCGCGGTAGGCCTTGAGCACGGTGTTGGGATTGATCGCCGTCGCCTCCACGACCTCGCGTGCCGTGGGCAGCCGGTCGCCCGGCTCCAGCACACCGAGGCGGAGCGCCTGCTTGGTCTGCTGGACGATCTGGAGATAGGTGGCGACGCCGCTGCGCCGGTCGATGCGGAACTCGACCGCTGCGGACTCTGCCATGTTCACCACCCTTTCACTAATTGAGTAGTGAAAGAGTGCCCCAAGGAAGGGGCGGCGTCAAGCGACGCCGCCCCCGGGTGTGCTGGTGCCGCTCAGGACTCCGTGCGGTACATCAGGTCGACCTCGTGCGTGGCGAAGCCCATCCGCTCGTACACCGACAGGGCCGCCGGGTTGTCGGCGTCCACGTAGAGCATGGCCGTCGGCAGGCCCAGGGAGGCGAGGTACCGCAGGCCGGTCGCGGTCAGCGCCTTGCCGAGGCCGCCGCCCTGGGCCTCGGGCAGGATGCCGACGACGTAGACCTCGCCGAGGTCCTCCTCGGCGTGCACCTTCGTCCAGTGGAAGCCGATGATCCCGCCGTCGCGCTCGGCCAGGAAGAAGCCCTCGGGGTCGAACCAGGGCTCGGCCTTGCGGTCGTCGAGGTCCCGCTGGGTGAGGGCGCCCTGCTCCGGGTGGTGGGCGAACGCGGCGCTGTTCACGGCGAGCCACGCCGCGTCGTCCTGGCCCGGCACGAAGGTGCGGACGGTGACGCCCGGCGGGAGTGCGGGCTCGGGGATGTCGAGGGAGTCCAGCGGGCGGCGGAGCTGGCGCAGTTCGCGGAAGAGGGAGAGGCCGAGCACCTGCGCCAGGTGCCGGGCGGCCGCCTTGCCGCCGTGGGCCCAGACCCGCAGCCGCTTCCCGGTCGCGGCCAGGAGTGCGGCACCCAGGGCCCTGCCGTGGCCGCGGCCCCGGTGGGCGGGGGCCACGACCAGCTCGGCGGCGGGGGCCTCGACGGGGTCGGTGTCCTCCAGCTGCGCGTACCCGGCCAGGTCGCCGTCGACGGTGAGCAGGAAATGCCGGACGCTCTCACGGTGCCCGCCCCTCAACTGCAACCGCCCCTGCTCGGAGACGGCCTGCCGGCCGTCGGTCCCGGCGGCCTCGCCGAGGAGGGCGAGGACGGCGTCGGCCTGCTCGGGGGTGAGCGCGTCGAGGGTCTCGATCTCGCGCCCGGGGGAGGGGAGGGGTGCGTCAGTCGTCATGGGTACGAGCGTACGGGGCGGGGGTGGGGCGCCGGGGGCGGCGAGCGGTCGCACGGCCCGTTCGGACGCCGCCCGGCGGTCCGGGACTTCAGGGGCGCCGCGGGCGGGGCCGCCCCGCGCGGGCACCGGCTCGCGCGTCCGGGCCGTGCGCACCCGCGTGCCCCGGGGCCCGCGCGGCGGGGGCGCGTGGCGCGGTCCCCGGGCCCGGCGCGCCCGTGCGGGCCTGGCGTGGGACGGCCGGGCATCTCGCGGGAGCCCGGGGGCGGTTCCGCCCTCCGCCGGCCGGTGCCGGTGTCCGCGCGGTGAGTTCGCCGTCCGCGAGGGCCGGCCTCCGGCGCGTATGCGCGCTGTGGCGCATAGGTCCGCATATGTCCCCCTTGCGGGTGACTGGTCCCTTTCTGAGGGTGCGGCAACCAGTTCGTAACCCCGCACATCTGTCGCGCTACGCGCGTTGACTCTAGGCTGCGGCAGGCGTGGCACCGCCACTCACCATCTTCCGCTGTACTCACAAGGGGACCGATGTCAGCGACACCACAGAAGAACCGCGCGTCCCGGCGGGTGCTCGCCGCCGCAGCCGGACTGGCCACCGTGGGCGCGCTCGTCGCCGCGATGCCGGCCGGTGCGCAGGACCGTGGCCACCACAAGCCCAGCACCGTCGACGTGCAACTGCTCTCCTTCAACGACCTGCACGGCAACCTGGAACCGCCGGCCGGTTCCGCCGGGACGGTCAGTGAGACGCAGGCCGACGGCACGGTGAAGTCGGTTCCGGCCGGTGGCGTCGAGTACCTGGCGACCTCGCTGCGCACCGCGCGCAAGGGTCACCCGTACTCCGTCACCGCGGCCGGCGGGGACATGGTGGGCGCGAGCCCGCTGCTGTCCGGGCTCTTCCACGACGAGCCCACCATCGAGGCGCTGAACCGGCTCGACCTCGACGTGACGGCCGTGGGCAACCACGAGTTCGACGAGGGGGCCACGGAGCTCGGCCGACTGCAGAACGGCGGCTGCCACCCGGTCGAGGGCTGCTACGAGAAGGGCAAGAAGTTCAAGGGCGCGGACTTCCCGTACCTCGCGGCCAACGTGACGAACGAGAAGACCGGCAAGCCGGTCCTCAAGCCGTACACGGTCTGGAAGAAGAACGGCGTCAAGATCGGCTTCATCGGGGTGACCCTGGAGGGCACGCCGAACATCGTCACGGCCAACGGCGTCAAGGGCCTGAAGTTCCACGACGAGATCGAGACGGTCAACAAGTACGCGAAGGAACTCGACCGCCAGGGCGTCAAGTCCATCGTCGCGCTGATCCACGAGGGAGGGGCCCCGGCTTCCGCCTCGTACAACTACGACTGCGACAGCCCGGGCGCCGGCGACGGCATCTCGGGTCCGATCGTCGAGATCGCCAAGGGCATCTCGCCGAAGGTCGACGCCCTGGTCACCGGCCACACGCACCAGGCCTACGTGTGCACGATCCCGGACCCGTCCGGCAAGCCGCGCATGGTCACCTCGGCGTCGTCGTTCGGCAAGCTCTACACCGACACGACCCTCACCTACGACCTCCGCACCAAGGACATCGTGCGTACGTCGGTGAAGTCCCCGAACGCCGCGAACCACATCGTCAGCCGGGACCAGCCCAAGGCCACCGACATGACGGCGCTGATCGCGCGCTGGAACACGCTCGCCGCCCCGATCGCGGGCCGCCCGCAGGGCTACATCTCCGCCGACATCAACGGCCGCGGCTCCACGGCCCCCGAGAAGCCGCTCGGCAACCTGATCGCCGACGCCCAGCTGGAGGGCCTGGCCCCGGCGGACAAGGGCGGCGCGGTCGTCGCGTTCATGAACCCGGGCGGTATCCGCTCCGACCTGGTGTACGCGGCGTCCGGCAGTGAGGGCGACGGCGTGGTGACGTACGGCGAGGCCTTCACGGTCCAGCCGTTCACCAACATGATGAACGTCGTCGACCTGACCGGTGCCCGGCTGGTCGCCGCGCTGCAGCAGCAGGTCAGCGGCTCCAACGAGGCGTCCCCGAAGATCCTCCAGGTCTCGAAGGGCCTCACCTACACGCTGGACATGACGAAGTCGGGCGCGGCCCGGGTGGTCACGGACACGATCCGCCTGAACGGTGAGGCGATCGACCCGGCGAAGACCTACCGCGTCGCGATGAACGAGTTCCTCGCGGGCGGCGGCGACGGCTTCGAGGCCCTCGGCCAGGGCACGAACAAGCTGGTCGGCGCGTCCGACCTGGACCTGTTCAACACCTACCTGGCGGCCCACTCCACGGCGTCCGCCCCGCTGGCCCCGCCGGCCACGGACCGGATCACGATCGTGCAGTAGCTCCGGAACCCACGACGGAGGGGACGGAGGGCCGGCGGGCCCTCCGTCCCCTCCGTCGTTCCCGGACGGCGTACGGGGCGGGACGGACGGCTCCGCGGCCCTGCGCGCCCCGCGCGGACTCTGCCAAGCTGCGGGTCCCCGAAGGAGGCAGAGCCATGCACGGCACCAGCCAGGACCGCACTCTCCTGCCCGAGCACCGCGCGGAACTCGCCGAACTGCGCACCTTCCTCGACCGGACGCAGCGCGGAGCCGGCCCCGCGCTGCTGAGCGGCCCGGACGGCACCACCCGCGCCCTCCCGCCGGAGGTCCACGAGGCGCTGGTGGCGGTGGTGAGGGTGCTGTCGGAGGGCAGGGCGGTGACGGTGGCGCCCATGAACACCACGCTCACCACGCAGGAGGCCGCCGGTCTGCTCGGGATCAGCCGGCCGACCTTCGTCAAGATCCTCGACGGGGGAGGCATCCCCTTCTCGCGTCCGGGCAGGCACCGCCGGGTGCTGCTCCAGGACGTGCTCGCCCTCAGGGACCAGTGGCGCACGGGGGGCGGGAAGGGGGCCGGCCGCCAGGCCGTGCCGGCCGGGGACCCGGGCCCGTCCGGCGGCTGACCCCCGGCCGTGCGGCGACCGGCCTGGGACGGTACGGCGACGGCCCGTCCGGTCCGGTGGACGACCCGGGCCCGTGCGCCGGCCGGGCCCGTCCTCCTCCGGCGGGATCCGGCCGCGCGGGCACCGGTCGCACGGAACCCGTTCCGGTATTGAGGTGTACCCGACATAATGTCAGGCCTCCCCCCACAGCCGACGGAGGCCGTTTCCGCATGAGCCCGTACACCGCCAACCGCCGGAGCTTCCTCACCGGAGCCCTCGCCGTCACCGCCGGAGTCCTCATCGGCGGGGCGCCCGCCGCCGCGGCCGACAGCCGGGTGTCCGGCGTCCAGGACTGGATGGGCGGCATCCCCGACGCCACCCCGCTGCGCAACCTCACGATCCCGGGCTCGCACGACTCCGGGGCCCGCTTCGGCGGCCCGTGGACGGAGTGCCAGAACACCACGATCGCCGAGCAGCTCAACAGCGGCATACGCTTCCTCGACGTCCGCTGCCGGATCACCGGCGACTCGTTCGCGATCCACCACGGGGCCTCGTACCAGAACATGATGTTCGGTGACGTGCTGATCGCCTGCCGGGACTTCCTCCGCCAGCGGCCGTCGGAGACGGTGCTGATGCGGGTCAAGCAGGAGTACTCGGAGGAGAGCGACGCCGCGTTCCGGCGGATCTTCGACGACTACCTCGACGGCAGGGGCTGGCGCTCCCTCTTCCACCTCGGTTCCACGCTGCCCGACCTCGGCGGGGCCCGGGGCGGGGTCGTGCTGCTCGCGGACAACGGGGGCCTGCCCGGTGTCCGCTACGCCGATCCGGCGGTTTTCGACATCCAGGACGACTACATGGCGGAGCCGTTCGCCAAGTACCCCAAGATCGAGGCGCAGTTCCGCAAGGCGTCGCAGCAGCCGGGGAAGCTGTTCATGAACTACGTGAGCACCGCCGCCCTGATGCCGCCGCGCTGGAACGCGGACCGGCTCAACCCGCAGGTGCACGCGTTCCTCGACGGGACGGCGGCGGGCTGGACCGGCCTCGGTATCGTCCCGCTGGACTACCCCGCCACCCGGTCCGGGCTGGTGGAGTCGCTGATCCGGCACAACCCCGCCTCCTGAGCCGGCTCACCGGCCCGGCGGCGGCTGGGGCGCCCCCGGCAGGCGGATCGTCGCCACCGTCCCGTCGCCGTCGGGCGCGGGACGCAGGGCGATGTCACCGCCCGCCTGCTGGACCGTGCGCGCCACGATGGAGAGGCCGAGGCCCGAACCGGGCAGCTGCCGGGCCGAGGGCGAGCGCCAGAAGCGGTCGAAGACGTGCGGGAGGTCCTCGGCGGGGATGCCGGGGCCGTGGTCCCGGACGGTCAGCTCGCCGCGGTGCAGGGACACCTCGACCGTCCCGCGCGGGGGGCTGAACTTCACCGCGTTGTCCAGGACGTTGACGATCGCCCGCTCCAGCGCGGCGGGCTCGGCGCGCACGTACCAGGGGGCCAGTTCGGCGGTGAGGTCCAGCTCGGGACCGCGCAGCCTGGCCCGGCGCAGGGCGGTGCGGGTGATGTCGTGCAGCGCGACCACCTGGAGCGGGCCGGGCTGGGCCGCGTCGGGGCGGGACAGCTCCTGGAGGTCGCCGATGAGGGCGGCCAGCTCGGTCATCTGCGCCTTGACCGAGGACATCAGGGCCCTGCGGTCGTCGGGCGGGATGGCGCGGCCCGTCTCGTCGCTGCGGGCGAGGAGTTCGATGTTCGTACGCAGCGAGGTGAGCGGGGTGCGCAGTTCGTGGCCGGCGTCGGCGATGAGCTGCGACTGACGGTCCCGGGAGGTGGCCAGGGAGCTCGTCATGGTGTTGAACGAGCGGGAGAGCCGGGCGATCTCGTCCTCGCCCTCCGCCGGGATCCGGATGGTCAGGTCCTCGGTCTCGGCCACGTGGGCCACGGCGCGGGCGAGGTCGTCGACGGGGCGCAGTCCGGTGCGGGCGACCCACAGGCCCGCCGCTCCGGCACCGACCACCCCGATGCCGGCGACGAGCACCAGCACCCAGGCGAGGGTGGAGAGGGGATCGGTCACCTCGCTCAGGGGGCGGGCGATGGAGACGGCGAGGCTCCCGGATTCCGTCCCCGGGCCCCGGACGTCCAGCCGGTAGGTGTAGACGCGCATGCTCTCGCCGTCTTCGGCCTTCGCCGTGTGCAGGGCGTAGGACCGCTGCCGCTTGGCCACGTCCAGGTCCTCGCGGCTGACCGGAAGCTTCGACGTGCCCGGGGCGACGCAGACCGTGCCCTGGGAGTCGACGAGCTGGACCGTCGCTCCGGTGAAGGGCCGGAGCGGCAGCGAGGTGTCGCCGTTGCAGTACGCGTACAGGTTCGACAGGTAGGGCTGGTCGACCTTGGAGTTGCGCAGCGACTCGTCCAGCTGGTGGTCCAGCTGTTCCCGCGTCACGAACCAGCAGGCCGCGGCCACCGCCGCCACCGCCGCGGCCACCGCCGCCGCGACCAGCAGGGCGAGGCGGGAGCGGAGGGGGAGGGCGCGGAGCCGGCGGGCCAGCCCGGTCACCCGTCACCGCCGCCGGAGCGCAGGGCGTAGCCGACGCCCCGCACCGTGTGGACCAGGCGCGGCTCGCCGCCCGCCTCCGTCTTGCGGCGCAGGTACATCACGTACACGTCCAGGGAGTTGGAGCTGGGCTCGAAGTCGAAGCCCCACACGGCCTTGAGGATCTGCTCCCGGGTCAGCACCTGCCGGGGGTGGGCCAGGAACATCTCCAGGAGGGTGAACTCGGTACGGGTGAGCTCCACCCGGCGGGCGCCCCGGGTGACCTCGCGGGTGTTGAGGTCCATGCGGAGGTCGGCGAAGGACAGGACGTCGTCGTCGGGGGCGGCGCCTCCCGCCGCGGCGGCGTAGGAGCTGCGGCGCAGCAGGGCGCGGATGCGGGCGAAGAGCTCGTCCAGTTCGAAGGGCTTGACGAGGTAGTCGTCCGCGCCGGCGTCGAGGCCGGTGACCCGGTCGCCGACGGTGTCGCGGGCGGTGAGCATCAGGATGGGTGTCGTGGACCCCGTGGCCCGGATGCGCCGGGCGGCGGTGAGGCCGTCCATGCGCGGCATCTGGATGTCGAGGACGATCAGGTCGGGGTCGTACGACCCGGCCTTGGCGAGGGCGTCGTAGCCGTCCACGGCCACCTCTGTTCCGTACCCCTCGAACGCGAGGCTGCGCTGCAGCGCCTCGCGGACGGCGGGCTCGTCGTCGACGATCAGGACGCGCTGCGGATCGTCTTCGGCGGGGCTCATCGCTTCTTCGTCCTCTTCCGTCATGGCGGGTGCGGTGTGCGGGGCCCTCAGCCTCGCACGGCCGCCCTCCGGCGTCGCGCGGCGCGGCGCCGCCGGTCGCCGCCGCCGCGGATCTCGGCCGGGCGGGAGGCGGCCGCGGCGGGGGCCGCGGCGGCCAGTCCGGCCGCCAGGGCGAGCGGCAGGGCCAGGTCGGACGGGCCGGCGGCCACGGGGGTGGTGCGGGGGTTCACGGGGACCTCCTCGTCAGGAGCCGTTGCCGGCGCGCAGGGTGTCCAGGTCGGCCTTGACGGTGTCGACCGGGATGGCGAAGCCGAGGCCCACGCTGCCCGCCGCCGAGCTCCCGGTGGAACTGGCCGAACTGGGCGAGTACATGGCCGAGTTGATGCCGATGATCTCGCCGTTCATGTTGATCAGGGCGCCGCCGGAGTTGCCGGGGTTGAGCGAGGCGTCGGTCTGGAGGGCCTTGTACGTCGTCTTGGACGAACCGGTGTCGCCGTTGAACTGCTGACCGCCGAACTCGAACGGCCAGTTCTGGCCGCCCTGTTGCTGCTGCTGGTCCTGCTGGTCCTCCTTGGCGACGGTGACGTCGCGGTCCAGCGCCGAGACGATGCCGCTGGTGACCGTGCCGGTGAGGCCCTCGGGCGAGCCGATCGCCACGACCTGGTCGCCGACCTTCACCGAGGAGGAGTCGCCGAGCGAGGCCGTCTTCAGCCCGCTCGCGCCCTGGAGCTTGATGAGCGCCAGGTCCTTGTCGGCGTCCGTGCCGACGACGTCGGCGCTGTAGGTCTTGCCGGTGCTGAGCGACACCTCGATCTTGGAGGCGCCGGAGATCACGTGGTTGTTGGTGACGATCTCGCCGTCCGCCGTGATGACGACACCGGAGCCGGTGGCCTGACCGGAGGACGAGGCCGCGCTGATCTCGACGATGGCGGGCGACACGGCGGCGGCCACACCGGAGACCGTGCCGGCGCTGCTCTGCGACACGGTGGTGCCGCTGACGACGCCGCTGGAGCCGGAGCTGCCGGTGCCGCCGCTCGCGAACTCGCCGATGAGGGTGGCGGTGCCGCCGCCGACCGCCGCGGCGGCGATGGCCACGGCCGCGAGCAGCGCGTACGGCCGCCTGATCCGGCGTTCGGGCTTCGGGGCGTCCGCGGCGGGCGCGGGTGCCGGCCAGGCGTAGGCGGCGGAGGGCGTCCCGGCCGTCTGCGGCTCGTACGCCGGGGGCGGCGGGTAGGCGGCCCGGTCCCCGCCGTAGGTGCCGCCCGCGTACGGGTCACCGCCGTACGAGCCGCCGCCGTGCGAGTCGGCCCCGTAGGAGGGGCCGGTGCCGTACGCGCCGGTGTCGTGCGAACCGGTGTCGTGCGAACCGTTGTCGTGGGAGGGGGACATCGGGTACTCGCCGCTCGGGCGGGGGCTGTCGGTCATGTCTACGAGAGTGGACAGCCAACATGAGAGCAGCCTGAGTGCCCGCTGAGAAGCCCGGCAGAACCGTGTATGCCCGATATAAGGGAGCGCCCGGCTACAGCGCCGTCACCGTGGGTTCGCCGCAGCCGCAGGACCGGCGGACCACCAGCGCGGACGGGAACTGCTTCAGCCGCTCGCGCCGCGACCCCGAGACGCGCAGCGAGTCGTCGAGGACCAGGTCGACGGCCGCCCGCGCCATCGCCGGACGGTCGGAGAAGACCGTCGTCAGCGGCGGGTCGGTGAGCCCCGCCTCCTTCACGTCGTCGAAGCCCGCGACCGCGAGCTCACCCGGTACGTCGATGCGCAGCTCGCGGGCGGCGCGCAGCACACCGATGGCCTGGTCGTCCGTCGCGCAGAAGATCGCCGGCGGCCTGTCGGGGCCGGAGAGCAGCTTCAGGGCGACCTGGTAGGCGTCGTAGCGGTTGTACGGGGCGTGGAAGAGGCGGTCCTCGGTCGGCAGCCCGGCCTCCTGCATCGCCCGGCGCCAGCCCTCGATGTGGTCGGCGACCGGGTCGCCGACCACCGGGGTCGACTCGATGCCGCCGAGGCACGCGACGTAGGCGTTGCCGTGCTCCAGGAGATGACGGGTGGCCAGCTGCGCGCCGCCGATGTCGTCGGTGACGACCGCGACGTCGTCGATCGCCTCGGGGCGCTCGTGCAGCAGGACGACGCGGGCGTCCCACGCCTCGATCTCGGCCGCCGCGCGCTCGCTCGGCCCCTGGCTGACCAGGATCAGCCCGGAGACCCGCATACCGAGGAAGGCCCGCAGATAGTGGACCTCGCGCTCGTCGCGGTAGTCGGAGTTGCCGACGAGCACCATCTTCCCGCGCTCGGCAGCCGCCTGTTCGACGGCGTGCGCCATCTCGGCGAAGAACGGCTGCCGGGCGTCCGGCACGATCATCCCTATGAGGTCGGTGCGCCGCGAGGCCATGGCCTGGGCCACCCGGTCCGGCCGGTAGCCCAGCTCCTTGATCGCGGCGAGCACCCGCTCGCGCGTGGCCGGGGCGACCGGCCTGGGTCCGTTGTTGATGACGTAGCTGACGACCGCTGTCGAGGTCCCCGCCAGTCTCGCCACATCGTCCCGCGTCACCTTGGCCACGCGCGGCAGTCTACGCGGATCGACCTACCGCTTGGCAGGCCGGACCGGGGCTTCTTCGGTGATCTCTTCCTCCGCCGGCTGCTCCGAACGGGTGACCTGCTCGTCCGCCGGCTTCGACGCCGCCTTGGCCCGCGCCTCCTCGGCCGCCCGGTCCACCTTCTCGGGGGTGACGAAGCGGTAGCCGACGTTGCGTACGGTGCCGATCAGCGACTCGTGCTCGGGGCCGAGCTTGGCCCGCAGCCGTCGCACGTGGACGTCCACGGTGCGGGTGCCGCCGAAGTAGTCGTAGCCCCAGACCTCCTGGAGCAGCTGGGCGCGGGTGAAGACCCGGCCCGGGTGCTGCGCGAGGTACTTGAGCAGTTCGAACTCCTTGAAGGTCAGGTCCAGGACCCGGCCCTTGAGCTTCGCGCTGTACGTCGCCTCGTCGACCGACAGATCGCCGTTGCGGATCTCCATGGGGGAGTCGTCGGTGGTGATCTGCTGGCGGCCGGTGGCCAGCCGGAGCCGGGCCTCGACCTCGGCGGGGCCCGCGGTGTCCAGCAGCACGTCGTCGATGCCCCAGTCGGCGGTGACGGCCGCGAGGCCGCCCTCCGTCACGACGAGGATCAGCGGACAGCCGGGTCCGGTGGACCGCAGAAGCTGACAGAGCGAGCGGACCTGGGGGAGGTCACGCCGCCCGTCGATGAGGATCACGTCGGCACCCGGGGTGTCGACGAGCGCGGGCCCCTCGGCGGGGGCGACCCGCACGCTGTGCAGCAGAAGGCCGAGGGCGGGAAGCACCTCCGTCGACGGTTGAAGGGCATTCGTCAGAAGCAGCAGTGAACTCATCGCCGCCCACCTGCCTGGGTCGTCGGTCGATCGTGCACGTTCAGCTCGCCCATTACGTCGGTCCTCCTCGTTCCCTGCGAGAGGGGCACTCCCGGGTCGGACCCGGGGGAGTATGCGGCACTGCTTCGTACTCCCGTACGGCCATCACCTGCGACGGCTGTCATACGGTTTTTACTGTGCGGTCCCGCGCCCGGGGACCGCTGAGCTTGTGGAAACGCTGCCGTAACAACGCTCGGAAAGCACAAAAGGACCCGGGGGCTGCTTTGCCCGGATCCTCTTCGCAGCAGAATAGCCCACATGAGTTCTGTGTCCGAGGGTCGATTCCTGAGTTCTTCTGTTCCCTCGATCACGCGCGGGCCCCGGCGCGCCACGTTGCGGGCCGGTGACGGGGTCCGTATCGAGGCGGTGTACACCCCGTGTACGGCGGGTTCCGGGCCCTCCGGGGACCCCGCTCCCGGAGGGACCGCCGTCGTCCTCGCACACGGTTTCACCGGCGCCGCCGACCGGCCGGCGCTGCTGCGGGCCGCCGCCGTGTTCGCCCAGCGTGCGGCCGTGATCACGTTCTCCTTCCGGGGGCACGGAAGGTCCGGCGGGCGGTCCACGGTGGGCGACCGCGAGGTACTCGATCTGGCCGCCGCGGTGAGCTGGGCGCGTTCCCTCGGACACCGCCGCGTCGTTACGGTCGGCTTCTCCATGGGCGGTTCCGTGGTGCTCCGGCACGCGGCTCTGTATACGGCTGTGGAATTCGGTGAATCCCGCGTCGGGGAATCGGGAACGGCGGAGGCCGAACGGGGGGAGCGGCGCAGTGGGGCGCAGAAGGCGCACGAGGGGCGCATTGAGGCACATTCGGGTGGGCGCGCGGATGCCCGTGCGGATGTGGTGGTCGCCGTGAGCGCGCCGGCCCGCTGGTACTACCGAGGTACGGCC
The DNA here is from genome assembly GCF_042886395.1 of Streptomyces sp. NPDC058008. Classification (NCBI taxonomy): domain Bacteria; kingdom Bacillati; phylum Actinomycetota; class Actinomycetes; order Kitasatosporales; family Streptomycetaceae; genus Streptomyces; species Streptomyces sp. NPDC058008. The sequence goes on from NZ_JBHVQX010000005.1 coordinate 55,833, forward strand.
CCGATGCGCCGCCTGCACTGGGTCGTCACCCGTCCCCTGGGGCGGCTCGTCGGCCGCCTCGGCTTCCGCACCCGCATCCACCGCGAGGACTGGGACCCGGTGCCGCTCTCGCCGGTCGAGGCGGTCCCGCTGATCACCGCGCCGCTGCTGATCGTGCACGGCGACCGGGACCCGTACTTCCCCGTCGACCACCCCCGGATGCTGAAGGCGGCCGCCGGGGAGGGAGCGGAGCTCTGGCTGGAGCGCGGCATGGGCCACGCGGAGAACGCCGCGGACGAGGGGCTGCTGACCCGTATCGCCGACTGGACGGAGTCGGCGTGATCCATGATGGGCAGTCGACGTACGACGAAAGGGGTGCCGCCATGGCAGCGGGCACGATCCGCTACTGGGCCGCGGCCAAGGCCGCCGCGGGGACCGCGGAGGAGCCGTACACGGCGGAGACACTCGCCGAGGCGCTCGCCGGGGCGCGCGAGCGGCACCCGGGTGAGCTGACGCGCGTACTGCTCCGATGCTCGTTCCTGATCGACGGGAATCCTGTGGGGACCCGTGGACATGAGACCGTACGGCTTGCCGAGGGCGGCACGGTCGAGGTGCTCCCGCCGTTCGCAGGAGGGTGAACCGCAGACCATGAGCAACAGCGATCAGCAGTATCCGTACGACCCGGGACACGACCACCGCTACCCGGACCACCAGGGTCAGCAGGGACAGCAGGGACAGCAGCCCTACGACCCGGGGCAGGCTCAGCAGCAGCCGTACGGCGCGGGGCAGGGGCAGCAGCCCTACGACCCCGGGCAGGGGCAGCCGTACCCGGGGCAGCAGGCCTACGGCCCGGCCGCCCCGGCGTTCGGGGAGCAGGGCGGGCAGCCGGGCTACGGGCAGCAGAGCGGGCAGCAGCCCGGCTACGGACAGCCGCAGAGCCACCCGCGGCCGCCGTACGGGCAGCAGCCCGCGCAGCCCGGATACGGCCCGCAGCCCGCGTACGGCCTTCAGCAGCCCGCCGTGTACCCGGAGCCGCAGTCCTCGGACGCCTCCCAGGGCCCCGGCGGCCAGGGGGCGGCCCAGACGTGGGAGGGCCAGACCTGGGACACGCAGTACCAGCCGACCGTCCGGCCACGGCAGCAGGCCGTGCCCCCTGCGCCTCCCGCGTCCCACACGCAGGGCGGCTACCCGCTGCCGCCCGAGGCCCCGGCGGTTCCGGCGGCCCCGGTCGCCCACGAGGCTCCGGCCGTCCCGGCCGCTTCCGGTGACACCGGGTACAGCGCGCCCACCACCCTGGGCAACAGCAGGATCACCGATGCCCAGCGGGCCCGCGCCGAGGGGCGCTCGCCGATCATCGCGCCGGGGATGCAGCCCGCCGCGATCACGGCCGGCCTCGGCCTGCTCCTCGCCCTCGGTGCCGCGATCGGGTCCTACGCCCTGCTCGTGCCCCTGGTCCTGCTCCAGGCCGTGACGGCCGCGGGGTGGTTCCGGCTCAACGGCATGTGGCCGGCCAGGCAGGGCATCGCGCTGGCCTTCGCCGGCGGGGTCGCGGCCGACGTCGCGCTGCTCGCGGCGGGGCGGAGCAACGCGCCCGCCGCCATCCTCGGCACGCTCGGGGTCTGGGTGCTGCTCACCATCGTCCTCCAGCTGCGCAGCCGGGCCGGGGCCGACGAGCGGATGTACGGCCTGACGGCCACCGTCGCGTCGGCCGCGCTCGCCGTGCTGGCGGCCGGGCACCTGGCCGCCGTCCCGGACGCGGTGACGGTGGGCGGCATCGCGGTCGCCGTGGCCGTGCTCGCCAGGGCCCTGCCGCTGCCCGGACCCGTCTCGGTCGTCGTGGCGCTCCTCGCCTCGGCGGGCGCGGGCCTGGTCGGCGGGGCGCTCACGGACTTCGGGGCGCAGGCCGCGTTCCTCGGGCTCGTGGCGGGCGGCTGCGCGCTGATCGGCCTGCGGGTCGCGAGCTACGACTACCCGTCCCGCTTCGTGCACATGACGGCGGGAGTGGCGCTGCCGCTCACCGCCGCGGCTCCCGCCGTCTACCTGATCGGCCGGGCGATCGGCTGACGCCGCGATGCCGGCCGGTTCGGGGGAACCGGCCGGGCCGGTGGGCTCGTCGATCACTCCGGGCCCGCCGCACCGCGGCAGTAGGCTCACGTGCACCAGAGGTCCGGCCGGTCCGAGTGGGGGAACAACAGGCATGCGAGCACTGCGAATACTGCTGGTCATGGCCGTGGTGCTGGGCGGAGTCCTCGTCGCCGTGGACCGTGCCGCCGTGTACTTCGCGGAGTCGGAGGCCGAGGGCCGGGTCACCTTCGGTGACGCCGAGGCCGGTTCGACCGACATCTCGATCAAGGGCTTCCCGTTCCTGACGCAGGCGGCCCGGTCGGAGTTCGACCGCGTCGACGTCACGGTCAAGGACATCCGGGCCAGCGCGGCGGGGCGGGACATCCGGATCAGCGAGATCCGGGCCCAGCTGCGGCAGGTGACGCTGGGCGCCGGGTACACCAGCGCGACGGCCTCCCACGCGACCGGCACAGCCGTCATCCCGTACGCGGCCCTCACCGAGGCGGCCGACGACGGCATCACGGTGGCCTACGGCGGCGACGGCAAGGTCAAGGTCTCCGGATCGTTCGAGATCCCGCTGATCGGCCGGACGGTCACCCGCAGCGTGCTCTCCACGGTCACCCTGGCCGACGGCGACACCGTCAAGGTGCACGCCGACGAGGTGCCGGGAGAAGGCATCCCCGGTCTTGAGGGCCTGGTCAGGAAGAAGACCGACTTCGAGCGCGGGATCGGCGGCCTGCCCGACGGCCTGGAGCTGGAGAAGATCGAGGTGGCGCCGGGCGGCCTGGAGATATCGATGAGCGGCGCGGACATCCGGCTCGCGGGCTGACGGCACGGCCCCGCCCCGGCCGTGGATATCCACCGGGCGGGCGGGGTAGGGGCTCAGCGGCGACGGCCCGGACGGCCGATCCAGATAATGAGACAGGCCTGTCCGTCCCACTGACGCCCACCCACCCCCGGCCCCCCGGATCCGGGCCGCCGGAGGGAGTCCATCACCTTGTCGTCCCGCATCGCGGACGATCCCGTCTCATCATCCGACACGGCGGTGACATCTCCGCCCGTACCTCCCTACGATCGGACACATGAAGCGACAGGCGGACCTCACGAAGCGGCGGGCAGTAGACCTGTGCCGCGTCGCCGCCATGCTCTGTCGCCCCTTCTGAGCGGGACCTCTCCCGTTTCCCCCGGCCCTTCGACGCTGTCAGGGCCGCCCGTGCCTCCCGTACGCGTTCGGCTCCGAGCACCTGCGCGTACACCTCGCACCCCGCACACAGCACCACCCCGCCGCAGACTGCCCCGGAGGAGAAACACATGAGCCGCGCAGACGTTCTGGTCGACGCCGACTGGGTCGAGGCCCACATCGACGACGCGCAGGTCGCGATCGTCGAGGTCGACGAGGACACCTCGGCGTACGAGAAGAACCACATCAGGAACGCGATCCGGATCGACTGGACCAAGGACCTGCAGGACCCGGTCCGCCGTGACTTCGTCGACCAGGCCGGCTTCGAGAAGCTCCTGTCCGAGAAGGGCATCGGCAACGACACGCTGGTCGTCCTCTACGGCGGCAACAACAACTGGTTCGCCTCGTACGCGTACTGGTACTTCAAGCTCTACGGCCACGAGAACGTCAAGCTCCTCGACGGCGGCCGCAAGAAGTGGGAGCTCGACTCCCGCGACCTGACCGACGCCGTCCCGTCGCGCCCGGCCACCGCGTACAAGGCCAAGGCCCAGGACGAGTCGATCCGCGCCTACCGCGACGACGTCGTGGCCGCCATCGGCAGCCTGAACCTCGTCGACGTGCGCTCCCCCGACGAGTTCAGCGGCAAGCTGCTCGCCCCGGCGCACCTCCCGCAGGAGCAGTCGCAGCGCCCCGGCCACGTGCCGAGCGCCCGCAACATCCCGTGGTCGAAGAACGCCAACGACGACGGCACGTTCAAGTCGGACGACGAGCTCAAGGCCCTCTACGAGGACGAGCAGGTCGACCTGGCCAAGGACACCATCGCCTACTGCCGCATCGGTGAGCGCTCCGCGCTCACCTGGTTCGTGCTGCACGAGCTCCTCGGCCAGGAGAACGTCAAGAACTACGACGGCTCGTGGACCGAGTACGGCTCCCTCGTCGGCGTGCCGATCGAGCTCGGCGCCAACAAGTAATTCCGCAGGGCCTGATCAGCAGGACCCCGACCCGAAGGACAGAACACCATGTGTGGAGCACAGGCCGGCGGCCCCGACGCGTCGACGATCAAGCCGGGCGAGACGACGATCCAGGGCAGCGTGACCCGTGACGGCGAGCCCGTCACCGGCTACGTCCGTCTGCTGGACTCGACCGGCGAGTTCACCGCCGAGGTCCCGACCTCGGCGACCGGGCAGTTCCGCTTCTACGCGGCCGAGGGCACCTGGACGCTCCGCGCCCTGGTTCCGGGCGGCACGGCCGACCGCACGGTCGTGGCGCGGACCGGTGGTCTCGCCGAGGTCGCCATCGCCGTGTAGTTCACGCGCGCATACGGCCGGAGGGCCGCACCCCAGGGGGTTGGACGCCACCTGAGCAGGGGTGCGGCCCTCCGTGCCGTTCAGCGTTCGCGTCCGTGCCGAAGACCCCTACGCTGGAGACATGTACGCCAGGCGAAGGCGCGCCTATTTCCTGATGATGGGCGGCTGCCTCTTCCTCTTCGTCTCCGCCTGGGCCTTCGTGCGTCTGTGGTCCGTCCCGGCCGCCGTGGCCATGTGCGTGGTCGCCATGGTCATACCGCCGGTCGCGGCGATCGTCGCCAACCGCCGTGGAGCGGACGACCGTTGGTGGGACGACCCCCCTCCGGGATCCCGCTCCCAGGGCTCCCGGCCCCCGGAATCCCGTCCCGGGGACTCCCGGCCCGCGAACTCCCGTCCTCCTGACACGCGACCGGGGAGGTCCCGGCCGCGTCCGCCGCGGGAGGAGCCCACGGGCGATCCGACGTCGGACCGGTGGTGGGACGAGCTCGACGGCAGGGACCACCGCAACTAGGCGGTGTCCGCGCGCCGGTCAGTAGACGAGGGCCTGGGTGCCGTCCGCCATGGCCTCCTGCACGAAGACCTGGGCGCCGGCGATCCGCACGCCCTCCAGGACGTCCTGCTCCGTGATGTCGCGCCGCGCCGCGCACTGGGTGCAGAGCGTGACCCCGCCGCCGGCCAGGATCGAGTCGATCAGGTCGGGCAGCGGCGCGGAGTGCGGCAGTTCGAATTCGGCGGCGCGCCCCGGCAGGGCGAACCACGCGGACTCGCCGGTCAGCCACAGCGAGACCTCGACCCCGCTGGCGACGGCCACGGCCGCCACGGTGAAGGCCTGCGAGCAGCGCTCCGCGGCATCGGCTCCGGCGGTCACCTTGATCACGAGCTTCTTCGGCATGGAGCGAATGGTAATCCCCGTCCGGGCGGCTCCCCCGAGGCCGGCCAGGGCCCGTGGGCGGTCCGGGAGCGCCCCCGCCGACCCGGCCCGGGAGAAACCCCGGGCCGCCGTGCCGGGCCCCCACCCATTAGGCTGGGGGCCCGGTGGCCCGCTGCCGTCATGTCGTCCGTTCCGAGGAGCTCCCGTGCTTGAGGCTTTCTTCTCCGCCCTGCTGGTCCTGGTCTGCGTCGGCGTGCTCGCCTTCGCCGCCGTGACCGTGAAGAAGCTGTACCAGGGCCAGCGCTGACCCTCGCCGAACACCTCCCGTACACCCTCACAGATCGTCTGAGCCGCTCATGATCGAGATTCCGTCCGACCTCCACCCGGACCTCGTGCCGCTGGCCTTCCTCCTCGGTAACTGGGCGGGTGCGGGCGTCTCCGACTTCCCCGGTGCCGAGAAGTGCAACTTCGGCCAGGAGGTCACCTTCAGCCACGACGGCCGTGACTTCCTCGAGTACGTCTCCCACTCCTGGGTGCTGGACGCCGAGGGCAAGCAGGTCAAGCCGCTGGAGTCCGAGTCCGGCTACTGGCGCATCGACAAGGACCGCAAGGTCGAGATCGTCATGGTGCGCGACCAGGGCGTCGTCGAGGTCTGGTACGGCGAGCTCGCGAAGCAGAAGCCGCAGATCGACATCGTCACCGACGCGGTGGCCCGCACCGCCGCCTCCGGCCCCTACAGCGGCGGCAAGCGCCTCTACGGCTACGTGCACAGCGACCTGATGTGGGTCGGCGAGAAGGCGACCCCCGACGTGGAGCTGCGGCCGTACATGTCCGCGCACCTGAAGAAGGTCGTCACCCCCGGAGAGGTCGCCGAGATGGCGAGGGGCCTCGGGGACCTGCCGGACGACGGCATCGCCTTCTTCAAGTAGCCGTTCCGTCCGGACCGGCCGGCCCGCGGCCGCCCCGCCCTACACTGGGCCTGTGGTGAGCACCGACTGGAAGACCGATCTTCGGCAGCGTGGCTACCGGCTGACGCCTCAGCGCCAGCTCGTCCTGGAGGCCGTCGACAAGCTGGAGCACGCGACACCCGACGACATCCTCTGCGAGGTGCGCCGGACGGCGTCGGGCGTGAACATCTCCACCGTCTACCGGACCCTGGAGCTGCTGGAGGAGCTCGGGCTGGTCAGCCACGCCCACCTCGGCCACGGCGCCCCGACGTACCACCTCGCGGACCGCCACCACCACATCCACCTCGTCTGCCGGGACTGCGCGAACGTCATCGAGGCCGATGTGGACGTGGTGGCCGACTTCACGGAGAAGCTGCGCGGCACCTTCGGCTTCGAGACCGACATGAAGCACTTCGCGATCTTCGGGCGCTGCGCCGACTGCGCCGCCGCCCAGGCGGCGGGGTCCGGGCCGCCGGAGGGACCGGACAGCGGGCGGTAGGTCCCGGCGGACGGGTCGTACGCTGGTCGCATGAAGAGCCCCTTGCTGTCCCTGCCCGGCGCCGTCCCCGCCGAAGGGCGCGACGAAGGCGTCGCCGCGCACTACGGCGACCTGTTCCGTGAGCAACGCGCACTCGCCGACGGCAGCGGTTTCGTCGACCTCTCCCACCGGGCGGTCATCACGGTCACCGGCGACGACCGGCTGGCCTGGCTGCACCTGCTGCTCACCCAGCACGTCAGCGACCTCGCCCCGAACCAGGCGACCGAGGCGCTGATCCTCTCCGCCAACGGGCACATCGAGCACGCCCTCTACCTGGTCGACGACGGCACGACGGTCTGGATGCACGCCGAGCCGGAGACCCAGGGCGAGCTGATCGCGTACCTGGAGTCGATGAAGTTCTTCTACCGGGTCGAGGTCGCCGACCGCACCGGGGACCTCGCCGTCGCGCACCTGCCGGCCGGTTCCATCGCGGAGGCCCCGGACGCCGTGGCGGTGCGCGAGACGCCGCACGGCCGCGACCTCTTCCTGCCCCGGGCCGCCCTGGAGGAGTTCGCCGCCGCGCACGGCCCGGCCGCCGGGATCCTGGCGTACGAGGCGCTGCGCGTCGAGGCGCACCGGCCGCGTCTGGGCTTCGAGACCGACCACCGCACCATCCCGCACGAGCTGGGCTGGATCGGTACCGCCGTGCACCTCCAGAAGGGCTGCTACCGGGGGCAGGAGACGGTCGCCCGTGTCCACAACCTGGGGAAGCCGCCGCGCCGCCTCGTCTTCCTGCACCTCGACGGCAGCGAGGTGCACCTGCCCGGCCACGGGACGCCGGTCCGGCTCGCGGCCGACGGTGAGGAGGGCCGCCAGCTCGGCTTCGTCACCACCTCGGCCCGCCACCACGAGCTGGGGCCGATCGCCCTGGCCCTGGTGAAGCGGAACGTCGCGGTGGACGCGGAGCTGATCGCGGGTGACACGGCGGCGGCACAGGAGACGGTCGTCGAGCCGTAGGGGCGCTACGCCCGTCCGTCCGGCCGTGTCCGCGCGGCTACACCTCGACGAGTACGGTGAACGGGCCGTGGTTCGTGAGCGAGACCCGCATGTCCGCCCCGAACCGGCCCGTCTCCACCTGGGCACCGAGCGCCCGCAGCCGGGCGACGACCTCGTCGACCAGCGGCTCGGCGACCTCGCCCGGTGCGGCGGCGTTCCACGTGGGCCTGCGGCCCTTCCTGGCGTCCCCGTAGAGGGTGAACTGCGAAATGACCAAAAGCGGTGCATTCACGTCCGAGCAGGACTTCTCGCCCTCCAGGATCCGCAGGGTCCACAGCTTGCGGGCGAGCTGCGCCGCCTTCTCCGCGGTGTCGCCGTGAGTGACCCCCACCAGCACACACAGCCCCTCGCCGACGATCTCGCCGACCGTCCCGGCCCCCGGCGAGCCGTCCGCGGCGCCCGCCACGGTGACGCTCGCGCCGTCCACTCTCTGTATCACTGCACGCATACAGACCAACCTATCTTGGGCTGAACGGGTACAGAGCACCTGCGTGAACACCGTGCGTAGTGGCACGATGCACGGTGTCGGTGTGCCGACGCACCGGTCGAGGGGACGGAACATCATGACGACACGTGGAACCGGGCGATCACCCGGCGCCGTACCGAGGACGCGCACCGCCGCCGGCTCTCGGCCGCCGGTGCAGCGGACCGTTGCCGCACCGGGCCAGCCGCCCATCCCGCCGCCCGTACACCTGCCCGGAGCGGTGTCCGTGCCCGGCCAGACCGGGGGCGGTGCGGTCGAAGGACTGGCCTCCGTCCGTCCGCAGCCGGAATTCGGCGGGCTGCGGCTGCCGGAACTGCGCACGGTGCGCCGTGACGCCCAGCGCGACGAGGCGGACCTCAGCTACGTACGCCGTCTGGTCCAGGGGCGGATCGACATCCTGCGGGCCGAGCTGGCCCGGCGGGTGGATCCGGAGGCGCCCGTGGTGGACCGGCTCTCGGAGATCCTCGCCGACACCCCGTCCGTGCACCGCTCCTCGGTGCGGCACGTCACCCTCACCACCCCGCGCAGCGACGAGTACCGGCAGCTGGCGGCGGACACGCTCGCCGAGATCGGCCTCTCCGACCTCGACGCCCGGACGGACGAAGAGCTCCTGACGGCCATGGGGCGGCTCGTGCGCTACGAGCAGCAGGTGTCCCGGCGCCGTCACCGGCTCCAGCGGGCCGTCGACGATTGCAGCGCGGAGATCGCCCGCAGGTACCGTGACGGGGAAGCACAAGTAGAGGACCTGCTCGCCTGAAGCGACCCTTCCGGGGGCGGGTCACGCCCGTCCCCGGAAGGCCGCCCGCCCCATGACCTCCTTCATAGCCCCGTCGTCGTCCTCCTCGTCCGTGTCCCCGGTCCTGGCCGAGGTCGTGCGGTCCGGTTTCACCGAGGGCCGCCACCGCGGGTCGCTGGTCGTCCTGGCCGCGGACGGGAGCGTGGAGCTGGCGCTCGGTGACCCGGCGGGCCCGGTCTTCCCGCGCTCGTCCAACAAGCCGATGCAGGCCGCCGCGATCCTGCGGGCCGGGCTCGGTCTCTCCGGCGAGCGCCTGGCGCTGGCGGCGGCCAGCCACTCGGGCGAGCCCTTCCACCTCGACCTGGTGCGCACGATGCTCTCCGAGCACGGCCTGACGCCGGAGGACCTCCAGACCCCGCCGGACCTTCCGCTGGACCCGGTCGAGGCGGAGGCGTACCTCGCCGCCGGAAAGGTGCGCGAGCCGCTCACGATGAACTGCTCCGGCAAGCACGCCGCGATGCTCGCCGTCTGTGTGCGCAACGGGTGGGACACCGCGACCTACCTCGACCAGGCCCACCCGTTGCAGCGGCTGGTCGGCGAGGTGGTCGCGGAGGCGGCCGGCGAGCCGGTCGCGGCGATCGGCACCGACGGCTGCGGGGCCCCGCTGATGGCGATCGGGCTGGTGGGCCTCGCCCGCGCGTTCCGTTCGTTCGTGCTGGCGGAGCCGGGCTCGGCGGAGCGCCGGGTCGCGGACGCGATGCGCGCGCACCCGGAGTACGTCGCGGGCACGCGGCGGCCGGACACCTGGCTGATGCGGGAGGTTCCGGGCACGCTCTCCAAGATGGGCGCGGAGGCGGTCCAGGCGGTGGCGCTCCCCGACGGCAGGGCACTGGCCTTCAAGATCGACGACGGTTCCACCCGCGCCCTGGGCCCGGTGCTGGCCCGCTCGCTCGAACTGCTCGGCGTGGACGCCCCGGTGGTCTCCCGGATCGGCCGGGCACCGCTGCTGGGCGGCGCCGCGGAGGTGGGCGCGATCCGGGCGGCGTTCTGAGCGTCCCCCGGGGCCACCGCGCCGGGGCGCCCGGAAAAGCGGGCGACAACCCGGACGGCCTGTGCCTAGCGTGGGCCGCATGAGCCTTGATCCGCGTACCGTCTCCGCAGCCGACTATCCCGACTGGCTGCGCGCCGTGGGGACCGGATTCCTCCGGGCGTCGGCGGCGGTGCCGGGGGAGGAGGAGGTCGCGGTGCGCCTGGCCCACACCGATCTCGCCCGTGTCCAGGGCGTGTTCGACGCCGGACGCTGCGTGGCCACCTTCCGGTCGTTCGCGCAGGAGCTGACCGTGGCCGGCGGCGCGAGGGTGCCGGCCGACGCGGTCACCGGGGTGACGGTGACCCCCACCCACCGCCGGCGCGGGCTCCTCAGCAGGATGATGGCCACGGACCTGGCGGCGGCGAAGGAGCGCGGCGACGTGGTCGCCTCGTTGATCGCCGCCGAGTACCCGATCTACGGGCGGTACGGGTTCGGCCCGGCGGCCTGGGCCACCGAGTGGGAGATCGACGTCCCCCGGGCGGGCCTGGACCCGCGCGCGCGGATCCCCTCCGAGGCGGACGGCGGCCGGATCGAGCTGGTCGACGGGGCCGACGTACGCAAGCTGGGACCCGAGCTGCACGGCCGCCTCGCGGCCCGCCAGCACGGTGTGGTCTCCCGGGACGAGCGCTGGTGGCTGCGTAACACGGGGGTGGACGTCCCGCCGTTCGAGACGTGGACGGAGCCGTTCTACGCGGTGTACCGGTCGGCGGACGGGGAGACCGACGGGCTGATCGCCTACCGCGCCGACGACCACTGGGGCGACGCGAAGCAGCCGCTCAACAAGGCGACGGTGACGGGCATGATCGCCGTGACCCCGGCCGCGGAGCGCGCCCTGTGGCAGTTCGTCTGCTCGATCGACTGGATCACCACGGTCCGCACCGGCTACCGCGCCCCTGACGACCTGCTGCCGCTGTTCCTCCCGGACCCGCGCGCCGCCCGCGTCGTGACCCAGGCCGACTGGCTGTGGCTGCGCGTCCTGGACGTCCCCCGGCTCCTGGAGGCGCGTACGTACGCGACCGAGGGCGCCCTCGTCCTGGACGTCCGGGACGCCTCGGGCCTGGCGGGCGGCCGTTTCCTGCTGGAGACGTCGGCGTCCGGCGCCTCGTGCGTTCCCACGGGCCGGGAGGCCGACCTCACCCTGGACGTGGCGGAGCTGGCCACGCTCAGCCTGGGAGACGGGTCGCCGGTGCGGCTCGCGGCGCTGGGCAGGCTCGACGAGAACCGGGCGGGGGCCGCGGCGAGGGCGGACACGGCGTTCCGGACACCACGGCGTGCGTGGTGCCCGGACGTGTTCTGAGACGTCTCCGGGGACGGGGCCCGGAGCGGCCTCAGCTCTTGAGGAAGTCCAGGAGGTCCTTGTTGAACCTCTCCTTGTCGCCGGGGACGAGCGCGATGCCGTGCGAGCCGCCCTCGTACACCTTGAGCGTCGCGTTCGCCACCAGCTGCGCGGTCTTGCGGCCGGTCGCGTCGATGGGCACGATCTGGTCGTCGTCGCCGTGGACGACGAGGGTGGGGATGTCGAACTTCTTCAGGTCCTCGTGGAAGTCCGTCGAGGCGAAGGCGTCCACGCAGTCCACGCCGCCTTCGATGGTCTGGGCCATGGCCATGTACCAGAAGGCGTCCTTGTTGCCCTGGGTGACCTTGTTGCCCTCACGGTTCGCGCCGAAGAACCCGACGGAGGCGTCCTTCCAGAACTGGGAGCGCTCGGCCAGGATGCCCTTCTTGATGCCGTCGAAGACCGACTGCGGGACGCCCTCGGGGTTGTCGGGCCCCTGGAGCATCAGCGGCGGCACCGCGGACAGGAGCACGGCGGACTTGACGCGCTCGGTGCCGTGCCGGCCGATGTAGCGGGCCAGCTCGCCGCCGCCCATCGAGTGCGCGACCAGCGTGACGTCCCGCAGGTCGAGCTGGGTGATGAGGTCGTCGAGGTCGTCGGCGAAGGTGTCGAAGTCGTAGCCCTCGTAGACCGGGGTCGAGCGGCCGTGGCCGCGGCGGTCGTGCGCGATGCCGCGGAAGCCCGCGTCCGCGACCGCTTTGAGCTGGTCCTGCCAGGCGTCGCCGTTCAGCGGCCAGCCGTGGATGAAGACCACGGGGCGGCCGTTGCCCCAGTCCTTGTAGAAGATGTCGACACCATCGCGGGTCGTGCAGATCGGCATGACGTACCTCCCGGGTCCGCGGAGGCCGGTCCGTGACCGGGTGTCCGCATCGGTGGCGAGCTCTCCGCGCCCCGGCGGCCGGGTGCCGTGCGGCGGCGTGGAACGAGCCTCTGCCATCCCCCCGTCCCATCTTCCACATCCCCGCACCGGGCGCACCTCGGCGGAGCGCGGCCCTCTCCCCGGCCCTCGTGCGGGCGGTTCACAGGGCCGCCACCGGGTCCGGCCCGCCCGCCGGGACGGGCTCGACGATCTCCCAGCGCTCGGCGATCAGCCCGTCCCGGACGCGGAAGACGTCGGCCACCGCGATGTCGAGGCCGGCGGCGGGAAGCCACCGCCGGGAGAACATCGTCACGTGGTCGCCTTCCGCCACGAGACGGCGGATGTCCACCCGCATCCCGGCGAGGGGCAGTTCCCGGGCCACCGCGAGCCAGTCCGCCTTCGTGGACGTCCGGAACGGCAGCCCGTGGTCCGCGAAGTCGTCACGGAGCAGCGGCGCGACCTCGTCGAGGCGGCCCTGGCCGTACGACTCCACGCAGGCGAGGACGAGTTCCTTGTTGTCAGTGCTCATGAGGGGAAGTGTGGGCGTGCGGCCGGGGGGTGTCGATGAACTCGGAGTTCATGGGCCCGGGCCGCGCCCACGCCCTAAGGTCGGTGCGGTGGACACCGTGGGCGGTCTTTTGCGCGAGTGGCGGCACAGCAGGCGGCTGAGCCAGATGGAGCTGGCGCTCGGGGCGGGTGTGTCACCGCGCTACGTCAGCCTCGTCGAGACGGGCCGGTCCAGGCCGACCGCCGGAATGGTGCTCAGGCTCGCCGACCGGCTCGACGTGCCCCTGAGGCATCGCAACCGCCTGCTGGTGGCGGCGGGGTTCGCGCCGCGCTATCACGAGCGGCCGCTCGACGGGCCGGACATGGCGGCCGTCCGGGACGCCCTGGTCCGGGTGCTGAGCGCGCACGAGCCCTATCCGGCGCTGGTCGTGGACCGGCGCTGGAACATCGTGATGTTCAACGCGCCGGTCGAGCACTTCCTCGCGGGCGTCGATCCCGGGCTGCTGGCCGAACCGGTCAACATGGTGCGGCTCGGGCTCGATCCGCGCGGTCTGGCCCCGTTGATCGTCAATCTGGAGGAGGTCCGCTCACTGTTCCGCGCGCGGTTGTCCCGCCAGGTCCGGCGGACGGGGGACCCGGTGGTGGCCGCCCTGTACGACGAGTTCTTCGCCGAGCCGGAGCAGGGGCCGGGGCCGGAGCTCGGCCGGGGCCGGGGGAACGGCCGGGAGTACGGGGACGGCCCCGGCCGTCCGCCCGGGGGACCGGGGTCCGAGGTGGCGACTCCGATGGTCTTCCGCTTCGCGGGCGGCGAGGTGCGGCTGTTCTCGACCGTCACGACGTTCGGGACTCCTCAGGACATCGTGCTCGACGAGATCTCGGTCGAGTCCTACTACCCGGCCGACGCCGGGAGCGCCGCCGTCCTGCGGAGGATGGCCGGCACCCGGCCGGAGCCGGGTCCGGTGCGGCGTCCCACGGAGGAGGACGGACCTTCACCCGTGGGGTCACCGCGTCCGGATCCTGAAGAGCACCCCTGACAGGGCGACGGCCACCAGCAGGATCCCGGCCGCCCACGCGAGCGCGGTCCAGGGGGCGTTGCCCACCGGCCGGTCCAGGAGGAGCCCGCGGAGGGACTCGATGGCGGGGGTGACCGGCTGGTGGTCGGCGAAGCCGTGGAGCCAGCCCGGCATGGTGTCGACCGGCACGAACGCGCTGCTCGGATAGGGCAGGAACGACATGAAGAAGGTGAATCCGCCGGCCGCTTCCGGTGTACGGGCGAGCAGTCCGACCGCCGCCGAGATCCAGGACAGGGCCACGATGTACGCGATCAGCACGGCGACGACGGCGAACCAGCCGGCCGGGGAGGCCTCGGGGCGGAAGCCGATGAGCAGGGCGACGCCGAACACCAGCGTGGTGGAGACGAGGTTGCGCACCGTGCTCGCCACGACGTGGCCGGCGAGGATCGGCGACCCGCCGATGTCCAGGGAGCGGAACCGGTCGATGATGCCGCCCCTCATGTCCTCGCTGACCGCCACCGCGGTGGTGGCGGAGCCGAAGCCGGCGCACAGGAACAGGACGCCCGGGACGACGTACATGACGTACGAGTCGTAGGCGGCGCCCGTGTCGATCGCTCCGCCGAAGAAGTGGACGAAGACCAGCATCAGCAGGACCGGCAGCATCATCGAGGTGATGACGGCGTCGGTGTTGCGGCGGCTGATGAGCAGGCTGCGGCCCGCCATGACCGTGGTGCGGGTGAGGACTCCGGGCGCGTCAGACACGGGAAGGCACCTCCGTCGTGCCGGTGGTGAGTGCGAGGAACACGTCGTCGAGGGTCGCGGTGCGCAGGGAGAAGCGGGCGACGTCGGTGCGGTGCGGGTCGAACTCGTCGAGCAGGGCGCGGGCGTGGGCGGCCGTGCCGTCGGTGGGGAAGCCCAGGGTGAGGGTCTCGGGGGAGCGGTGCGCGGCGCGGCCGGCGAGCCGGAGGTAGGCCGCGCGGCCGGTGAGGACGAGGTCCAGGCGATGCCCGGAGACCCGTGACTTCAGGTCCTCCGGAGTGCCCTCGGCGACGACGCCGCCCCTGTCGAGGACGGTGACGCGGTCGGCGAGCTGATCGGCCTCCTCCAGGTACTGCGTGGTGAGCAGGACCGTGGCGCCCCGGCCGGCCAGGTCGCGGACCACCTGCCGGAGTTCGCGCCGGCTGCGCGGGTCGAGGCCGGTGGTGGGTTCGTCGAGGAAGAGGACGCCGGGCTCGGGCGAGCCGACCAGTCCCGCCGCGAGGTCCAGGCGGCGGCGCATCCCGCCGGAGTAGGTACGGGCCGGCCGGCGGGCCGAGTCGGTGAGGCCGAAGCGGGCGAGGAGTTCCTCGGCCCGGAGGCGTGCCCGGGCGCGCGTCCGGCCGGACAGCCGGGCCATCATCCGCAGGTTCTCCTCACCGGTCAGCGTCTCGTCGACGGCGGCGAACTGACCGGTCAGGCTGATGGCGCGGCGCACCTGGCGCCGGGCGCCGACGACGTCGTGCCCGGCGACGCGCGCCGTGCCCGTGTCGGCGGTGGTGAGGGTGGCGAGGATCCGTACGGTCGTGGTCTTGCCGGCGCCGTTGGGGCCGAGCAGCGCGTGGATCCCGGCACGGGCGACCCGGAGGCCGACGCCGTCCAGGACCCGTACCCGCGCCCGCGGTCCTCCGTAGGACTTGGTCAGGCCGTGCGCCTCGATCATGACGTCACTCGTGGCCGTGTTCATGATGACCCCCCTTATGCGTATGGCGTACGCGTTACTGCGTAAGCATTACGCAAACCTAGGATGGTGGCAAGCCATTCATGGGGAAGGCGGCTTCGCGTGACGGAGAACAGCAGCGAGTCCGGCGGCACCGGCCTGCCGGCCAGCATCGAGGCCGCGTGGGGGCTGCGCGACCGGCCGGTCAAGGGGCCGAAGCCGGGCCTGACGCTGGACCGCATCGTGGCGGCGGCCGTCGCGGTCGCCGCGTCGGAGGGGTTGCCGGCCGTCTCGATGGGCCGCGTCGCCAAGGAGCTGGGCGTCTCCACGATGTCGCTCTACCGCTATGTCTCCGCCAAGGAGGAGCTGTACGTTCTCATGCGGGAGGCGGCCATGGGCGTCCCCGCGCCGCTGCCCGCCCTGGAGGACGGCGCGGGCTGGCGGGAGGCGCTCCGGCAGTGGGCGTGGGCCCAGCGGCGGATGTTCCGGCGCAGCCTGTGGTCCCTGCGCATCCCGATCTCGGGCCCGCCGGCCAGCCCGCATTCGGTCGCCTGGTGGGAGCAGGGCCTCCAGGCGCTGGAGGGCAGCGGGCTGCACGAGGGGGACAAGATCTCCGTCATCCTCCTCGTCGAGGGCTTCGTGCGGAACGAGGCCCTGCTGATGAGTGACCTCGCCGCCGCCGTCGAGGCGAAGGGCGTCCCGGCCCAGGAGGTGATGGCGCAGTGGGAGCGGACGGTGAAACGGCTCGTCGACCCCACCCGTCATCCGGCACTGTCCGCACTGCTGGCCTCCGACGTCATGAGCGGGCCCGACGACGGCGACCACGACTTCGCGTTCGGCCTCGAACGGATCCTCGACGGGGTCGAGGTCCTCATCGGGAAGGGTGCGCCGTCATGACCGCCGAGAGGACCGGCCTGCGGGAACGCAAGAAGCGGCTGACCTACCAGGCGGTCTCCGAAGCGGCGATCTCGATGTTCCTGGAGCGGGGCTTCGACCAGGTCTCGGTGGCCGAGGTGGCGGCGGCGGCCGCCATCTCCAAGCCGACGCTGTTCCGCTACTTCCCGGCCAAGGAGGACCTGGTCCTGCACCGGTTCGCCGATCACGAGGACGAGGCGGCCCGTGTCGTCTCCGCCCGCCCGGACGGCGTCTCCCCCCTGGACGCCCTGCGCCGCCACTTCCTGGACGGCCTGGACCGGCGTGACCCGGTGACCGGACTCTGCGACGTCCCCCAGGTGCTGGCCTTCCACCGGCTGCTCTACGGGACCCCGTCGCTCGTCGCCCGCCTGTACGGGTACCAGAGCCGCTCCGAGGCGGCGCTGGCCCGCGCCCTGGACCCCGGAACCCCGGTGGCGGCGCGGCTCGCGGCGGGCCAGATCATCGCCGTACTGCGGATCCTGGCCCAGGAGAACTGGCGGCGGATCGACGCGGGGGAGAGCGCGGACCAGGTGCACGGGGACGCGGTGGCGTCGGCGGGCCTCGCCTTCGCCCAGTTGGGGAAGGGGCTGTCCGCTCCTTCCCGCAGGTGAGGCCGGGCCCGGTCACCCGGCCGGGCAGCGAGGCCGGACCGGTGCCTGTGTCGGCGACGTCCTCCGGGATCGAGGTCCGGGGTCCGGAATGCGGGGCCCGGGACTGCGGCCGCCGGCCCCGCGCGGCGGTCCTCGGCCCCGTCCGTGTGGTGCGGGGCCCGGAAGTGCCGGTCGGGTGTCGCGTTCTCCGCTCCCGTCCGCCTCACGCACCCCGGTCGGCGTCGCGGGCCGACCGTTCCAGCCGGTCGCGGTGGCCCTGCCAGTAGGCCGCGTCACCGGGCGGCACGGAGCTGTTGTCCTCGCGCATCCCGACGGCGCCGTCGATCAGTTCCCGGACGATGTCGGCGTGCCCGGCGTGCCGATGCGTGTCGGCGATCACGCGCACCACGGCGTGATGCAGCGTCACGCGGGCCCGGTCCTGCGGCCACCACGGCACCGTGCCGACGGTGTCCAGCGGAAGTGCCTCGATCGTCGCGTCCGCATGTGCCCACGCCCGGCGGTAGAGCCCCGTGATCTGCTCACGGCACTCCTCGGCGGTGGCCCACATGTCGGCGTTGGGCTCCGCCCCGTCCGCGACCCACGGCAGCGGCTCGCCGGACGGCCGCCCGAAGGTGTCACCGAGGTACCCCAGTTCCACGCTGGCCACGTGCTTGACCAGGCCCAGAAGGTTCGTGCCGGTCGGCGTCAGCGGGCGCCGGGCGTCGTACTCCGAGAGCCCGTCGAGCTTCCACAGCAGGGCGTCACGCGCCGACTGGAGGGAGAGGCGGAGGTCGGTCCTGGCGTGGGTGACTGTCATGGGACCAGTCTGCTGACGGAACTGTCCCTGTCCACCGACTTGTTCGCCGTCACCCGGAGGGGCGGGAGGGCGGTCCTCCGTGAGTCCGCCGAACGGGAGCGGGCGGCGGCCCTCCGCAGCGGAGGCGATTCACCGGCTCCTGGGGGCAGGGCCCGCGGCGTGAGGCCGTCACTGCTGAACGGCGCTGTGCCGCAGGGTAGTTCGCCGGGCCGGTGGGCGGCTGGACGGCATGGGCGGCGCGCGACGGAGCCCCTCGGCCTGAGCGCTTCGGCTCCCGGGCGGTGGCCGCCGGGCCGCTCCCGGTGAGGTGGAGCGCCGGCGTGCTCTGTCGGCCTGACCTGCCGGCCCCGGCGGCGTTCCGCCGGTCGGTGACCTGCCTCGCGGGGCATCCCGAAGTAGCAGGTACGGCGGACGGGTTCACCGGCTCCGGCAGGGCGGGCGGGGCGTGCGGGGGCCGGTGAACCCCGTCGGCCGTACCGTCCTCATCGCTCCGAGGGACGCCGGGTGAGCACGAGCGGGCCGTCCTCGGTGATGGCGACCGTGTGCTCGGAGTGGGCGGTGCGCGAACCGTCCGCCGAGCGGATCGTCCAGCCGTCCGGGTCGTAGACGATCTTGTCGGTGCCGGCCGCGAACCAGGGCTCGATCGCGATCGTCAGGCCGGGCCGCAGCTTCCAGCCACGGCCGGCGCGGCCGTTGTTGGGGATGTGCAGGTCCTCGTGCATCGTGCGGCCGATGCCGTGACCGCCGAACTCGAGGTTGACCGGATAGCCGTACTCGGCGGCGACCGCGCCGATGGCCGCCGAGATGTCCCCGAGCCTGTTGCCCGGCTGGGCGACCTCGATCGCGGCCTCCAGCGCCACCTCGGTGGCCCGGATCAGCCGCAGGTCCTCCTCGGCCGGGGTGCCGACGACCACGGAGAGCGCCGAGTCCGCGGCCCAGCCGTCGATGCTCACGGCCATGTCCATGGTCAGCAGGTCGCCGTCGCGCAGCTTGTAGCTGTGCGGGAGGCCGTGGAGGACGGCATCGTTGACCGAGAGGCACACGACGTTACGGAACGGGCCCTTGCCGAAGGAGGGCTCGTAGTCCCAGTAGCAGGACTCCGCGCCGCGCTCCTTGATCAGGCGGCGGGCGTGCCGCTCCAGCTCCAGCAGGTTGACCCCCACGGCCGCGAGGTCGCCGAGCTCGGCCAGCACCTGGCCGAGGAACCGGCCCGTGACGTGCATACGCTCGATGTCTGCTGCTGATTTGTGCTCGATCACTGCGATCCTCGATTCCCCGGTGTGCCGACCGGTATATTTATACCAGAGTGGTGGTGGGGTGGTTGCCGCCGGAAATCCTCGGCTCTAGCATGTGCGCATGGTCCGCCATCCGCTCGCCCCCGAACAGATCGAGGCGGGCCGACGCCTCGGAGCCGCGTTGCGTGTCGCACGGGCCGGGCGCAGCCCCGCCGAAGTGGCGCTGGAGGCGGGGATCTCGCCGGAGACGCTCCGCAAGATCGAGACCGGCAGGCTGCCGACGCCCGCGTTCGGCACCATCGTCCGCCTCAGCGAGGTGCTGGGTGTGCCGCTGTCCGAACTAGCCTTCGTCTGGAGCACCGATCCCGCTCTGAGCAAGGCCTCCTAGCGGCGGTTCTCCGCAGCGCCCCCTTCGCCGACCGCTGCGCGTGCTCCGGGTGAGGCCTTCCGGCGGCGGCTGTTTGCCATGTGACAGTCGTGCCGACGCCCGTACCTGCTCCGGGTGAGGCCTTCCGGTGTGGCGGTCGTGCCGCGTGGCATCCCTGCTCATGGCTGCCCCGCTGGATGGTGGTGCGGGACGGCCGCCCGGCTCGCGGGGGTGAGGGTGTCTCCTGGCGCCGCGTCCGGTCGCATGCGGGGGCGTCCGTCGTCAGGGCTCGCGTACGGCGGGAACTGAGCGTCGGGCCGGTGCTTTCTGTCCTTGCCGTTGCTCGTCGGTGCTTGCCGATGCTTGGCGATGCTCGCCGGCCCTGCCTGTTCTTGCCGGTCCCGCCCGCCCTCGCCAGTCCCGCCCGCCCTCGCCGGGCCGCCTGTCCTTGCCGGTCCCGCCTGCCCTTGTCGGCCGTGCCGGCCCTTGCCCGCCCCGCTCACGTGCGGCAGGGCCTCCGCGTCAGGTGACCGGCCGGGTGATCCTGGTGGCCACGGCGTCGAGGACCCAGTCCAGACCCGTCGCGAAGGATGTCTCGGGGTCCACGTCCGCGCCGTCGTGCACGGCCTTCGTCAGGGCCGGGAAGCGGCCCGTGGCCAGCATTCTCGTCACGTGCGGGCCGGAGGCCCGCTGCCAGTCGTGCTTGGACATGCCCGTGGCGCGCTCGGCCCGCAGGTTCGCGATCTCGCGCCTGATCGCGCCGGTGAAGTAGGAGCTGACGGTCTCCACGGCGCGCAGGGCGGTGTCGATGTCGGTGATGCCGTCGAGGGCGGCCAGCGTGGCCTCGCTCACGGCGAGGCCGTTCGGACCCAGGGCGGGGCGGCCGCCGAGCAGGTCGGCCAGCCACGGGTGGCGGAGGGAAGCCTGTCTGGTGCGGTGGGCGAGGGTGTGCAACGCCTCCCGCCAGGTGTCCGGCTGTACTTCGGGGACGATCTCGGCCTGGACCTCGTCCACCATGAGGTCGAACAGCTCCTCCTTGGTGGAGATGTATCCGTACAGCCGCATCGGTCCGGCGTTCAGCCGGCCCGCGACCTTGCGCAGCGACACCGCCTCCAGCCCGCCCTCGTCGGCCAGTGCGATGGCGGCGGCCACGATCCGCTCCCGGTCGAGCGGCGCGGGGCGGGTCGGCGGCTCCGGTCGGTCCCACACAGTCATGGCACCACCGTACTCTTGCGATACGTCGTATATGGTCAATACAGTGTATCGCCATGAGACATCGCATCGCAGTGGTCGGGGGCGGTCCTGCCGGCCTTTCCTTCGCCCGCGTCCTGCACCGCCGCGGCCACCCGGTCACCGTCTTCGAACGTGATCACGCCCCCGGAGCCCGTCCCCCGGGCGGCACGCTGGACCTGCACGAGGGGATGGGCCAGCTCGCGCTGGCCAAGGCGGGGCTGCTGACGGAGTTCCGGGCGCTGTCCCGTCCCGAGGGGCAGGCCATGCGGATCCTGGACGCGGACGGGACCGTCCTGCGCGACTGGCGGCCCGGTCCTGACGACCGCGCCAACCCTGAGATCGACCGCGGGCAACTCCGTGACCTGCTGCTCGGCCCGCTCGACGTCCGGTGGGGACGGGACGTGACGCGGGTGGTGCCGGGGACCCGGGACGGCGTACTGGTCCATTTCGCGGACGGTCGGCAGGAGGCGTTCGACCTCGTGGTCGGCGCGGACGGCGCCTGGTCCCGGACCCGCCCGGCCGTCTCCCCGGTGACGCCGCACTACACCGGCATCACCCTGGTGGAGACCTCCCTGGACGACATCGACGCCCGCCACCCCGACCTCGCCCGGCTGGTCGGTGACGGCTCCGTGGCCGTGTACGGCGTGAACCGGGCCCTCGTCGCCCAGCGCAACAGCGGCGGTCACGTCAAGGTGTACGCCCAGTTCCGCGCCCCGCTGGACCGGCACGCGAACCTGGACCATGCCGACGCCGACGCCGTGCGCTCGTACCTGCTGGCCCTGTTCGACGGCTGGTCCGCCCCCGTCCTCGGCCTCCTGCGGCGCGGCACCGTGTTCGTCCGCCGTCCCCTCCACGTCCTGCCCGTCTCCCACACCTGGACCCACGTCCGCGGGGTGACGCTGCTGGGCGACGCCGCCCATCTGATGCCCCCGCTGGGGGCGGGGGCGAACCTCGGGATGCTGGAGGGTGCCGAACTCGCCGAGGCCGTGGCCGCCTGTTCCGGAGATCCGGACGAGGCCGTCCGCGCCTTCGAGGAACGGATGTGGGCCCGGGCCGGCAGGTGGGCGGAGATCACGACGGAGGGCCTGGAGCGACTGGTGTCCCCGGACCCGGCCGGAGCCCTGGCCCTCTTCGACGCGGTCCAGCCTTCCTGACCGCCGGGCGCGAGGGTGCGGGCGGTCCGCCCCGCCGTTCCGGGCGGAACCGCCGCTGCGGCACCGCCCGTCGTGCGATGGGGTGTCAGCGTGCCGCGAGGCCGGCGAGCCGTTCGGCGGCGGGCTTCGGGTGGGCGAGCCAGCGCAGGTGACTTCCCTCGAGTGTCTGGACGTCGAAGGGGTTGTCGGGTGTCAGCGCGTCCGCTTCGCGGATCATGCGGTCCTGCACGGCGAGCGGCAGGCTGGCGTCGTCGGCCAGCCGCACGTAGGTCCTGGGGATCCGGCCCCAGGTCGCGGCCTGGGCCCGGTCGGCGGACGTGCCGGTGTCGAGGTTCTCGTCGGGCTGGAAGGTGTTCAGGAAGGCCCTGAACTCGTCATCGGTGAGGTCGGCGGCGAGCGCCCTCTTGAACGCGGCGAGCGCTGCCGGGTCGGCGGTGCGGAAGTTGGTCCGGAGGAGGCCGAGTTCGCCCGGGTTCCCGACGAGGGTCGACGCGAAGGCCCCCGCGTCGACGCCAGCCATCTCCGGCTGGGCGTAGTAGTCGCCCACGTCCAGATCGACGGGGCACCAGGCGGAGACGTAGACGATCCGGTCGATCAGCTCGGGGTGGGCGTTGGCGACGGCGGTGGCCGTGATGCCGCCCCGGCTGTGGGAGACCAGGACGGTGGGCCCGTTCCGCTTGGCCTGTTCGAGGGCCTCGATCACCCGGGCGGCGTTGTCGGCGAGCGTGACGCCCTTGATCGCGCCCGGCTCCGCGGCGAGTGCGTCCAGCCGCTGGGGAGCCTGGTAGGCCGCGGGGAAGGTCGCCGCGAATCCGTGCCCCGGAAGGTCGACAGCGGCCGAGCGGTGCCCGAGCAGGGCGAGTTCGGCCTGCAAGGGGGCGAACGAGAACGAGTTCGCGAAGGCCCCGTGGACAAGGACGAAGGTCGGTGGATTCTGCATGCCTCACCCTCCAACAGAAGGATCTTCGGGGCAAGATCGAGGATGCGGAGGCCTTCGATCCGCCCGGCGGAGGTGCCGGTGCGCGATGGGGACGGCGTGGAGGGCAAGGACGGATCGGGTTGCCGTTCCGGCGGGAAGGCGTTCCGGCGGGAAGGCGTTCCCGCCGGCCCAGCGCTTGTGGCGGGCGGATGCGGATGTCGATGTGGAGGGCCGGAGAGGCCGGAGGGGCGGGAGGCGCCGGGGGTGCCGGTGTGCTGAGCCCCGCAACCCTGCGGCGGTGGAACGCCGTTCGCGGGGGAAGCGGTTCCGGCTCGGCGGGCCCTTCTGCCACCGGTCACCGGCTGCGGGGGAGGGGGTGAGGTGAGCCGGACAGCTCATTGGATCAGGTCGGTGTGCGGATGCTCGGGGGAGGCCGGGCAGACGTAGATCTGCATGTTGTCCGTGCTGCCCACTTCCACCCGCGTCGGCTGCGAGGGGTCCTGGCCCGCGTAGTGCCCGTCGGCGAGGGCGGCGGTCTGGTCCTCCCGCGGCGCCCAGCTGTGACCTTCGCCGCCGTCCCACTCCCAGGAAGCGATCGTCAGGAGCGGGACCATCCGCACCTCGCACACCGCGCAGTACCGGGGGTTCGGGTCCGTGCGGCCCCAAGGGGGCCAGCCGCCGACCTTCCAGCCGGGTGCGTTGCCCAGATGGGTGGAGTAGAAGTCGCGCGGATACTCCGCGTAGGAGCTGTCCGCGCCGGCTGCCTGCCACCTGCTCCAGTCCTCCAGCATCCGCCGGAGCTCCGGACTCAGATCCAGACTGTTGGGGTACTCGGTGATCGCTTCCGGCGCCAGCACGCACGGCTCGGGCACATAACCCGGGTAGTCCGCCTCGTACGGTTCCGGTGGCGCGGCCAGGACGTCGCCGACCTCCGTGGCCGACCGCCAGAACAGCGCGGTCGACGGCTTGTAGTCCGGCTCGTGCTCGTACGGGCACCAGAGGATCTGCAACAGGTCGGCCTGCCCGGGCGGCCGCAACAGGGGTATGTCACGCAGGAAGAGCTGAGCCACGGGCACCATCGGGACCGGGCATTCGGCGGGTCCGGGAGGGCCGGCGTCGAGCCGTTCGGAGAGCCGCGCGGCATCACGCTCCTTGAGCGCCTCCTCCTCGGGCGTGAGGGCGGCGGCCCGGCCGTCAGCGCGCCAACGGGACTGCAGGCGTCTGTCGAGCCGCACTTCGGTCGGTGACCGGCGGAACCCACTGTCCACGTGCAGGTGCGCGTCTTCACAGTGTGGCCACGGCTCGCCCGCCGGCCACAGCAACGGCCCGCCGACCGAGCTGTCCCCGGCCGAAGGCGACCCCGGACGCGGATGCAGCCGCGTCGCGGGACGGGCCCACGGCGCCAGCTCCGGGAAGACCGCTGTCACCTCGACGGGCCGCGCCGGAGTAGTGCGTACGAGACTCATGCCGATGATCGTGCCACCCGCTACTGACAGTCCTCGGCCCCCCGGACCCGCGCCCCGAGCGTCCCCGGTCAACTGGTTCCGACGCCCACCGGCCCGGCCGCGGTGACCACGGGCGTCCGAGTGACGTCATCGCGCCACGGTTCCCGCGAGGCCTGGCGACTACGGCCGACCGGTGACAGGGGGTCTGCGCAGTGACAGTCCTCGCTGCGCGGGCGGGGCCGCGAGGGTGGCGCGGAACACTTTTGCAAGCATGCGCTTGCAATAGTTAGCAAGGGTGGGGCACCATCGGGGCATGGCATCACTCAACGTCGGCAATCTCGGCGAGTACCTGCGTGAGCAGCGGCGTACCGCGCAGCTCTCCCTGCGGCAGCTCGCCGACGCCGCCGGGGTGTCCAATCCGTATCTCAGCCAGATCGAACGCGGTCTGCGCAAGCCGAGCGCCGAGGTGCTGCAACAGGTCGCCAAGGCCCTGCGGATCTCGGCCGAGACCCTCTACGTGCGGGCCGGGATCCTCGACGAGCGGGAGCGGGAGGAGCTGGAGACGCGTGCGGTCATACTGGCCGATCCGTCGATCAACGAGCGGCAGAAGAACGTGCTGCTGCAGATCTACGACTCCTTCCGCCGGGAGAACGGATTCGATGTCGCACCCGACACCGGCCCCGAGTCCCACGGTGCCGCCGACGCGGAGAGCAGAATCGACGCCGACGCGGAAAGCGGTACCGGCGAAGCGAACGGTGCCCGTCCGGATGCCCGCGGCCCCCGTACGGCCGGCGGCAGTGATGCAGACCCACCAGTGAACTGACTTCTGATGATCCGGGAGGACCACAGTCATGGCCATCACCGATGACCTGCGCAAGACCCTCACCGACCCCACCCCCCTCTACTTCGCCGCCGGCACGGCCGACCTCGCCGTGGAGCAGGCGCGCAAGGTCCCGGCTCTGATCGAGCAGCTGCGGGCGGAGGCGCCCGAGCGGATCGAGGCGGTGCGCAACACCGACCCGAAGGCCGTTCAGGAGCGTGTCACCACGCAGGCCAAGGAGGCCCAGGCCACCGTGCAGGCGAAGGTGACCGAGGTCTTCGGGACGCTGGACACCGACCTCAAGAAGTGGGGCGAGACGGCCCAGGACCTGGCGCTGCGGAGCGTGGGCGTGGCCGCCGAGTACGCCGTCCGGGCCCGGGAGACGTACGAGAAGGTCGCCGAGCGCGGCGAGCAGAGCGTGCGGACCTGGCGCGGCGGGACGGCCGAGGAGATCGTCGAGATCGCCGCCGTCGTCGAGGCGGAGCCGAAGCCCGTGCCGAAGCAGAAGTCCGAGACGGCCGCCAAGCCGGTGACCCCCGCCCGCCCGGCGGCCACGGCGAAGCCGGCGGCCTCCTCCGCGAAGCCGGTGGCCCCCGCCGCGAAGAAGCCCGCGCCGAAGGCCGCCGAGTCCAAGGCGGCCCCCGCGGCGACGGCGAAGAAGACCGCTCCGGCGCGGAAGCCCGCGGCGAAGAAGCCGACCCCGCCCTCCGCGAAGTAGACGGAAGCTCCCGCGAGCTGGACGGAAGCTTCTGCGAGGTAGAACGGAAGCTCCCGCGAGGGGACAGAGGTCCGCGAGGCCGCCGGAAGCCCGCGCGAGGTTGACGCAAGCCTCTGCGATGCCGGACGGAGGTCCCCCACGGGGACGGAGGTTCTCTACGGGGACGGAGGTCCCCCACGGGGACGGAGGTTCCGGCGCGAGGTCGTCGGAGGCCTCCGCGCCAGGTGGACGCAAGCCTCCGCCAGGCGTCGGAGGCCCCCGCGCCGAGCAGACGCAAGCCTCTGCCAGGCCGCCGGAAGCCTCCGCACCGCGGGCGCGGGTGCCCTGTGACGCAGGCCGATGCGGTTCCAGGATTGACGGGAGAGCGGGCCGGGCACCTTTCGGGGTGCCCGGGTCGTTGTCCCGGTACCTTGGCCGCGAGGCGCTCATCCACTGATTAGGCGGTGTTCACCGTGTTGCTCGAAGCATTCGGCTCGATTCTCCAGCTGCTGTACCTGGCCATGCTCGTCCTGGCTGTGGTCGCGCTGGTCTTCGCCGTGATGGCGCGCGAGGACGCCTACCGGGCCGCGGACAAGCAGAAGAAGTCCTTCTGGCTGATCATCCTCGGGGTCACCGTCTTCGTGAACCTCGTCATTCCGATCCTGTTCCTGCAGATCGCGGGTGTGATCGCGTCCATCGTCTTCATGGTGGACGTGCGTCCGGCGATCAAGGCCGTGTCGGGCGGTGGGAACCGCCGCGGAGGCTCCAGCAGCGACGGACCCTACGGCCCCTACAACGGCGGGCGCTGAGCGCCCGCCGACGAGGCGGCACCGGGGCGGGAGCGCGACGCGCTCCCGCCCCTTCCGCGTATCCGGGTCTCGTCGCGCTCCAGCAGGAGGACCGCCACGTCGTCGGTCAGCTCGCCGCCGTTCAGCTCCTGCACCTGGGTGACGGCGGCCTCCAGCAGGGCCTCACCGCCGAGGCCCTGGTCCAGCCGGCCGTTGACCATCGCGGTCATGCCCTCCTGGCCCAGCCGCTGGGTGCCCTCCGGGCCGACACGCCCCTCGATCAGCCCGTCGGTGTACATCATCAGGCTCCAGGAACCGCCCAGCTCGACCTGGCGGCGCGGCCACCGTGCGTGCGGCAGCAGACCGAGGGCCGGGCCGCCGTCCTCGTACGGGAGCAGGTGCGCCGCCCGTCCCCGGCGCGCGATGAGCGGGGCGGGATGGCCCGCGATGCACAGGCCCGCGCGGCGGCCGTCGGGGGCGATGTCCACGGTGCAGAGCGTCGCGAAGATCTCCTCGCTCTGCCGTTCGTGCTCCAGGACCTGCTGCAACGTCGAGAGCAGGGCGTCGCCGCAGAGACCGGCCAGAGTGAGCGCCCGCCAGGCGATGCGCAGCTCGACGCCGAGCGCCGCCTCGTCGGGGCCGTGCCCGCAGACGTCGCCGATCATCGCGTGGACCGTGCCGTCGGGTGTGCGGACCGTGTCGTAGAAGTCCCCGCCGAGCAGGGCGCGGCTGCGGCCCGGACGGTAGTGGGCGGCGAAGGCGAGGTCGGAGCCGTCGAGGAGCGGGGTGGGCAGCAGTCCGCGCTCCAGGCGGGCGTTCTCCTGGGCGCGCAGCCGGGACTCGGTCAGCTGGTGCTGGGCGGTGTCCGCGCGCTTGCGCTCCACGGCGTACCGGATGGCGCGGCTGAGGAGGCGCCCGTCGAGTTCACCGCGGAAGAGGTAGTCCTGGGCCCCGACACGTACGGCCTCCGCGGCGCGTTCGGCGTCGTCCTCCGCGGTGAGCGCGAGGACGGCGTGACGCGGTGCGACGCGCAGCACGTGCTTGAGGGTGGCGAGCCCGTCCGGGAGGCCGGTCTCCTCGTCGTGGCCCTCGGCGCGTGCGCCGGTGGGCAGGGCGGCCGCCTCCAGGTCGAGGTCGAGGAGGATGCAGTCGACGTCGTCGGTGAGCAGCCGGCCGGCCTCGGTGAGATTACGGGCGGTACGGACGCGGACCTTGGCCCCGGTGGTGGACGACAGCTCGGGAACGGCGAAGGTGCCCGCAGGGTCGTCCTCGATCACCAGGAGTGTGAGGTCGGCGCCGTGAGTGGTCTCCGCAGCGGGAACGGCACGTTGCTGCGGTACGGGTACGGGCATCGATTCGGGTTCCTTCCCTCCCCCCGAGGGCGCGGCAGATCGACGAACGACGAACCGCCGACGGGGACGATAGCGGTCCGTGGCGGGGGAACGGAATGGCGTCCGGTGATCATCCGCCGTCGGATGCGCGGCCATAAGCCGCGTCCCGACACGGATCCGGCGTGATGGGTGCGCGCGAAACGGACATGAGGTCATGACGAACATCACGCACCCGACACGGGTCGCACACATCAGCCGGGCCGCGTGAGCCGGACCGGGTCCCCGCGCCGGGTCAGCCCTGCCGGTCCGCCTCTGCCGAGCCGGGGTGCCCGAGCGGCCTTCCTGGGCCCGGGGCCGCTGATCCATCCCCGCCGGGCCGTGCGAGCCGTGCTGCCTCTGCCGATCCGCCTCCGCCGTGCCGCGTCAGCCACGTAGCCTCAGCCGATCCGCCTCCGCAGTGCCGCGTGGGCCCGGAGTACCTCAGCGGATCCGCGTTCCCGACCCCGCGTTCCCGAGCCCGGGTGCCCGGGTCCGCCGTGTCGCGGCAGACAAGCAGCCTCAGCCGCGCCGTGCCACGTACGTCGTACCGCGTGCGCCGTGCCGCATCCGTCGTGCCGCGCCGGCGAAGCAGTCTCAGCCGATCCGCTTCCGCCGATCCGCCTCCAGCGATCAGCCACCGGCGCATGTTGTCCTCGTGCCGTCCTCCGTCAGCGCCAGGCTCCCAGACCGTGCGGGGATGCCGGGCCGGGCGGCAACGGCCGCCCTTCGCCGGGGCGGCGCCGCGCACGTCCCCTACTTGTCGGGCCGGACCACGCCCAGGATCTGCATCGAGCCCGCGCCCGCCAGGGTGACGTGCCGGCCGGGCCTGGGCGCGTGCACGATCGAGCCGTCGCCGACGTACATCCCGACGTGGCTGGCGTCGCTGTGGTAGATGATCAGGTCGCCGGGGCGCATGTCCTGGATGGGGATACGGGGCAGCTGACGCCACTGCTCCTGGGAGGTCCGGGGGATCGGCCGCTTCGCCGCGGCCCAGGCCTGTGAGGTCAGCCCCGAGCAGTCGTACGAACCGGGACCCTCGGCTCCCCATACGTACGGCTTGCCTATCTGGCCGGTCGCGAACGCCACGGCCTGCTTGCCCGCCGCGCTGGCCTCGCGGTTGATGTCCTTGAGCGCGCCGGACGAGAGCCAGGCGGCCTGCGCCGTGGACGCGGCAGCCTGCTCCAGCTCCAGGAGCCTGGCCCGCTCCTCCTTCGCCAGCTGCGACTCGAGCTTCTCAGCCGCCGCTATCTGGGCGTCGATGCTCTTCTTGGCCTTGGCCTGCTTGACGCGATTCGCCTCGATCTTCTCCCAGTTGAGACTGGCGTCCTGGGTGTACGTCTCCAGGTCCTCCTGGGACTGCTCCAGTTCGGTCAGCATGCCCTTGGCGGCCTGCTGACCCTGCCGGGCCTGGTTGACGCCGTCCATGAAGAGGTCCGGATCGCCGCTCAGCACCAGCTGCGTACCCGGGGGCAGCCCGCCGTTGCGGTACTGCTCGCGGGCCTGGGCGCCCGCCCTGTCCTTCAGCTCGGCGATCTTCGCCTGCCCGTCGGCGATGGCCTTGGTCAGCCGGACGATCTCGCCCGACTGCTTCTCGGCCTGCTCCTCGGCGAGG
The DNA here is from genome assembly GCF_042886395.1 of Streptomyces sp. NPDC058008. Lineage (NCBI taxonomy): Bacteria > Bacillati > Actinomycetota > Actinomycetes > Kitasatosporales > Streptomycetaceae > Streptomyces > Streptomyces sp. NPDC058008. Next base: position 85,398 of record NZ_JBHVQX010000005.1, read on the forward strand.
TTGTACGCGTCCGTCGCCGCCCCGGCCTTGCGGTAGAGGAGGTCGATCTCCTCGCGCACCTCCTCCAGGCTCTTCTTCGCCGCGGCGGGAGCGGTCGCCGTCGGGCCGGGCTCCGGCACCGGAGCGGCCATGGCCTGGACCGGCGCGGTCAGCAGGGCCAGCGCGCAGACCAAAGTGATCGCGGCAGCGGCACAGTGGCGTCGGTCCACAAGCTCCCCCTCCGGGCGAAAGGCAACGAAAGCCATATCGCGTACATCTGACTTACCGTCAGTAACGTTCAGGTGACGACGCGATCGTGCCATGTCGTCCCGTAAAGCGACAGAGGTCCGCGCCACCTCCCCCTCACACAAGGGACGAACGGTGATCCACCGGTGTTCCCGGCCCCGGCCCGGCCCCGGCCCGGCCCCGGCCCGGCCCCGGCCCGGCCCCGGCCCGGCCCCGGCCCGGCCCCGGCCCGGCCCCGGCCCGGACGCGGCCCGGACGCGGCCCGGACCCGGACCGGACGCGAACCGGACGCGAACCCCGATGCGAACTCCGACTCGGGGCCGGACGCGAACCAGGACTCGGACCCGTCCGTACATGGGCAGGAGTCGGACCCACCCGTACATGGGCAGGACTCGCGCCCGCCCGGACCCACCTGGTCCCGGACCTGATCCGGCATCGCACGCCCCCGCGCGTCGGCCCCGTTCACCCGGTGGCCGGGCGCAGCGCCGACCAGCGCACCGTGATCTCGCCCTGCCGCCAGCGCCGTACCCCGTCCGTCAGGGGCCAGTCGGCGGACACCGCGCGGGCCGCCGCGATCCAGCGCTGCCGCGCTCCCAGCGACGCGTACGGGGAGGCCGTGGCCCAGGCCCGGTCGAGGTCCCGCAGGAAGGCGTGCACGGGTTCGCCCGGCACGTTGCGGTGGATCAGGGCCTTCGGGAGGCGCTCGGCCAGGTCCGAAGGGCGCTCCAGCGAGCCGAGCCGCGTCGCGAAGGTGACCGTGCGCGGGCCCTCGGGGCCGAGGGCGACCCACACGTGCCGGCGGCCGAACTCGTCGCAGGTGCCCTCGACCAGCAGCCCTCCGGGGGCGAGCCGCGCGCACAGCCGCTGCCAGACCGCGGCGACCTCTCCCTCGTCGTACTGGCGCAGCACGTTCGCGGCCCGGATGAGGGCGGGGCGGCCGGGTGTGGGGATCTCGAAGCCGCCGTGCACGAAGGTGAGGCCCTCGCGCTCGTACGGCTGCGCCGCCGCGACCCGCGCGGGGTCGATCTCGATGCCCACCACGGCCGTACGCGGTTCGGCGGTACGCAGCCGCTCCAGCAGTTCGACGGCGGTCCAGGGCGCGGCGCCGTAGCCGAGGTCGACCGCGAGGGGCGCATCGCTGCGGCGCAGGGCGGGGCCGTGCGTGGCGGCGATCCAGCGGTCCATGCGGCGCAGCCGGTTGGGGTTGGTCGTCCCGCGGGTCGCGGTGCCGATGGGGCGCTGGTGCATGGAGGGAGCGTATGCGAAGGACCGGTCAGCACACGTGTGACCTGGGAGGCGCCCTCCGGCACGCCGGAGGGATCGCAATTATTTGGCAAAGTGGAAATGAAAGGCAGAGTTCCGCTGTTCAGGAGCTTCGAAGGGGCCGTGCGCCCCGGACGTGTCATGCCCTGAGCGAGGAGGAGCGGACCCGTGAGCCAGTACGTCTCCCGGCTCGGCAGCAGCCGTGCGGCACCCCGTATCCGCTTCCCGGGCGGGTTCGCCGGAGTCCGCAAGCCTCGCCGGGTGGCGATGCTCTCGGTGCACACCTCGCCCCTGCACCAGCCCGGTACCGGCGACGCGGGCGGTATGAACGTCTACATCGTGGAGCTGGCCCGGCGCCTCGCCGCGATCGGCATCGAGGTCGAGATCTTCACGCGGGCCACCACCGGCGGGCTGGCCCCGACCGTCGAGCTGGCGCCCGGAGTGCTCGTACGGCACATCGACGCGGGGCCGTACGAAGGCCTCGCCAAGGAGGAGCTGCCCGCCCAGCTCTGTGCCTTCACCCATGGCGTCATGCAGGCCTGGGCGGGACACCGGCCCGGGTACTACGACCTCGTTCACTCCCACTACTGGCTCTCCGGCCAGGTCGGCTGGCTCGCCGCCCAGCGCTGGGGCGTCCCCCTCGTGCACGCCATGCACACCATGGCCAAGGTCAAGAACGCCTCGCTCGCCGAAGGGGACACCCCCGAGCCCGCCGCGCGGGTCATCGGCGAGACGCAGATCGTGCACGCCTCCGACCGGCTCATCGCGAACACCGCCGGCGAGGCCGACGAACTCATCAGCTTCTACGAGGCGGACCCGGCATCGGTCGCCGTCGTGCACCCCGGGGTCAACCTGGACCGGTTCCGCCCCGGCGACGGCCGCGCCGCCGCACGCGCCCGCCTCGGTCTGCCGCAGGACGCCCTGATTCCGCTGTTCGCGGGCCGTATCCAGCCGCTCAAGGCCCCTGACGTGCTGCTCCGTGCCGTCGCCGTCCTCCTGGACCGTGACCCGACCCTGCGCTCACGCATCGTCGTCCCCGTCGTCGGAGGCCCCAGCGGCAGCGGGCTCGCCAAGCCGGAGGGCCTGCAGAAGCTGGCCGCGAGGCTGGGCATCGCCGATGTCGTACGGTTCCACCCGCCGGTCGGCCAGGACCAGCTCGCGGACTGGTTCCGGGCGGCGTCCGTGCTGGTCATGCCCTCGTACAGCGAGTCCTTCGGGCTCGTCGCCATCGAGGCGCAGGCGGCCGGCACCCCGGTCGTCGCGGCGGCCGTGGGCGGCCTGCCGGTCGCGGTGCGGGACGGGGTCAGCGGTTTCCTGGTCCCCGGCCACGAGCCGGAGGCGTACGCGCAGGCGCTGGGCCGGTTTGCCGACAGCGCCGATCTGGCCTCCCGGATGGGCGAGGCCGCTGCCGCGCACGCGCAGTCGTTCGGCTGGGACACCGCGGCGTCGGCCACCGCGGACGTGTACACGGCAGCCCTGCACGACCACCGGCGCAGGGCTCGTTCGCATCACGGGTGAGGGAACGCGGGGTTCGGTCGCACCGCGGGTGAGGGGACGCGAGGTTTGGTCGCACCACGGGTGAAGGGCGGGGTTCGTTCGCACCACGGGTGACGTGGCGCAGGGTCTGTTCGCACCACGGGCGAGGGGGCGGTGGCCGGTCACCCCACGGTTGTGAGGGATGCGTAGCCGGTCCGCGATGCCGCCGCCGCGCCCTGTGCGCCGTGCCACGGACTCCCGGCCCTGAGGCCCCCTGGCACCCCGGAGGTGCCTGGGCTCCCCGGGGGGGGCCTGGGGTTCCCCGGCGGTCCCCTGGGCTCCCGGCCCTGGGATACGCACCGTGGGAGACCCAGGAGACCCAGGAGACCCAGGAGATCCAGGGGATCCACGGGATCCTTGGGATCCCCTGGGTCCCGGGCTCTGGGCTGAGCGCCAGGACGCCTTGTCGTACGCTCGCACCATGGCTGACGTATCCGACGAGGCAGCAGCGGCGCAGGTCATCGAGGCGACGCTGGACGACGCGGAGCTCGAATGGGAGAGCCCGCAGCCCGGCAGCTACGTCGTGAAGCTGCCCGGTACGCGGAAGCTGTCCACGACCTGTTCCCTGCTCGTCGGGCAGCACTCCCTCTCCCTCAACGCGTTCGTCATCCGGCACCCCGACGAGAACGACGCCGCCGTGCACCGCTGGCTCCTGGAGCACAACCTCCGCCTGTTCGGGGTGAGTTACGCCATCGACCAGCTCGGCGACATCTATCTCGTCGGCAGGCTCCCGCTCTCGGTCGTCACCCCCGGCGAGCTGGACAGGCTGCTGGGCGCGGTCCTGGAGGCGGCGGACGGTGCCTTCAACCCGCTGCTCGAACTGGGCTTCGCGAGCGCCATCCGCAAGGAGTACGCCTGGCGGGTCGAACGCGGTGAGTCCACGCGCAATCTGGATGCCTTCACGCATCTCACGCAGCGCCCGTCCTGAGAGAGCGGCGGACCACCGGTTACGACCCGGCGGGCCACCGGCTACGCCCCGGCTACATGCGGGCGGGTCGTCGGCAACCCCCGGGCGGGCCACCGGCCACCCCCGGGCAGGCCCTCGGCTACAGCTCCTCCAGCGCGGCGACGAGCCGGGGTGCAACCGCCTCCCACGTCCCGGCGACCTCCTCGGAGCCGTAGCCCCGGGGAACGGTCTCGGTGAGCATGATCAGGTAGAGGTAGCCGCGGTACAGGCCGAGACGGCGCCGCAGGGACGGTGTGAACACGACCGGCGAGCCCGTGGCACCGGCGTACCCGGCCAGGAAGTCCAGGTCCGCCTCCGGGTCGCCGAACAAGGACGTGGAAACGAGATCGGCGACCGGATCGCCCCAGAACATCCGCTCGCCGTCGATGATCCCGCCGACGCGCCGGGCACCGGGCTCCCCGGTCACCAGGAGATTTCCCTGCCACAGGTCGAAGTGGACCAGGGCGGGCCGGGTCACCTCGTCCAGCACGTCCGAGGCCCCGGCGAGTACCTCGCGTATCCGGTCCACCGGCAGCGGCAGTCTCGCTCCGTACCCTTCGGCGTCCCTGAGCACGGCGTCGGTCATGGCGGTGAACGCCTCGCGCCAGGTGGCGGAGAGGGGCCCCAGTGCTCCGCCGGGATACCCGAACCCGGGGCCCGTGACACGGTGCAGCCGTCCGACGATTCCACCGAACTCCGCACGCAGCCCACGGGTCTCATCGGGCGTCAGTCCGTCGCCGATCGCGCTCCAGGCACGCCCGGGGCGGGCGGTCATCACGATGTACGCCCCTGTCGGCGCCCCGGGGTCCAGCTCGCTGTGCACCACCCGGGGGATCGTGGCGCCGGCTTCGGCGGCGGCGTCGTAGAAGGTGACCTCGTTGACGAGCAGATGCTGTTCGTAGCTCAGACCGGCGCTGTGTGCGGGAGGTACCTTCACCACCCACTGTCCGCCGTCCCCGAAGGTCACGCGTGTGACGGTGTTGTACGTACCCCCGGTGAGCGGTTCGAGCGATACGGGCGCGGGGGCGCCGACGGCTTCGAGTACGGCTGTGGTCGCGTCGACAGGCACGGGCGGGGCCTCCCAGGGGCCGGCGGCGTACCGGCCGCCGCACAGGGCATTCACAGCGTGATCACAACGAAGTCACGATCACATCCCGTGAGCGCACGAAACGATCATCGGACAGTTGTCCGATCGTAGAGTGTGTCGCACCGTGACAGCCCTCCCGCGTCAGTCCTGAATTCCGCGACGGGACAACGCTGTTGCTCCTACCGACGAGAGATGAACGAACCATGCGCGCCACCTCCCTACGCCGTACCGCTCTCGCCGCCGCAGTGGCGTCCCTGGCCCTGCTCGCGACCGCCTGCGGCGGCTCGGACTCCGACAGCAAGGGTGACGCCGGCGCCCCGGCCGCCAAGGACGACGCGTCCTCCGCGCCGGCGGCGGTCAAGGCGCTGACGTCGGCGGAGCTGGAGAAGGTGTCGCTGGAGCAGGGCGACCTCGCGGGCCACAAGGTCACGAAGACCGGCCCGGAGGACATCGCCAAGCCCGACGAGGTCGCCGTGGACAAGAAGGAGTGCGAGCCCATCGGGTACGCGTTCTACGGGGTGAAGCGGGGCGACCCGGTCGGGAACGCCGGGCGCAAGGCCGTCCAGGAGCCGAAGAAGGACGAGAAGGCCGACCCCGAGGACCTGCTCGCCGGCATGCTCGACGTGACGTCGTCGCTGGTCACGCTCGCCTCGTACGAGGGGGACGGCGCGGCGAAGAACCTCGCCGAGCTCCGCGAGTCCGCGGCGGCGTGTGCGACCGGTGGCTTCACCCTGAGCATGAAGGGCTCGAAGCAGAAGGTCACCAAGCTGACCGAGGAGAAGGTGACGGGCGGCGAGGAGGCCCTCGCCTGGCGGGTGCAGATGGGGGAGGGCGACGAGGCGGCCCCCTTCAAGCTGGTGACCCTGCGTCAGGGGGGCACGGTCGCCACGTTCTTCTCGTTCAACCTCGGCAAGACGGGCGCCGACGCCGACTTCGCGCTCCCGACCGCGCTGGTCGACGCCCAGGCCAAGAAGCTCGGCTGAGCCCTCGGCCACCTCTCCGGGTCAGGGCAGCGGTACGAGTCTGACCACGGTGACCGTCAGCACGGACCCGGAGACGTAGTACAGGACGATCGCCCCGTACACGGTCGCCTCGCGCCGGTCGCGTTCACGCTTCACGGCGGTCGAGGCGTACCCGTACGGGTCGAGGGCCAGGGTGCGTTCCATCTCGTCCCGGAACGAGTCGCCGTCGCGCATCTTGGCCAGGGTGTCGTCGGCGGGGGGTGCGTAGGAGATGCGGAAACTCAAGCGACGTTCCGCCTCTCGGCCTCGTCCTGTGCCAGCCGGTCCAGGATCTCTTCGGCCTCGGGGTCGGGTACGGACTCGAGCATCCAGTGCCGCATGACGGCCTGGATCTCGTGCACCCCGGCCTCATTGATGGCGCGGTCGAACTCCTCGCGTCTCTCCTCGGGCAGCGCGGCACGGATCGCCGGAATGCTGTTGGGCACCTCGACCTCGGTGCCGCCGACGAAGGTCCTCAGAGACTCGCCCATGGTCGCTCTCCCCGATCTCCCCGCTCTCCGCGCCCCGTCTGTCCTCACCGCCGGGGGGTGTACCTGGGTAACAGGCAGGTGTAAGGCCCACGTTAGCGGGTGCTGTGGAGCGGGGCGAACTGTTGTGTGTTCAGGTGACGTGCACGCAGGATGAGTTGATGGCTTTGGTGATGCGGCGGTGGCGCTGGGGTGGCCGGGGTGGCTCGCAGAGAGCGTCCACGTGCGCCAGGGATGGTGCTCGCCGACAGGACCCCGCAGGCGGCATGTCCTTTCCGGACGCCGGGCCGGTAGCGCGCGGGCGCCGAGGTGAGGGGAGACCGGTGTCTGCCGGATCTCCTGCCTGCCGTCCGCACAGATGGAGGGCGCACATGGGGGCCCAGGGCCCGTATCGGCGGGATGCCTCTCGCTGAAGCCGACGACGTACGACGGGCGTGGAGCGGAAGGCCCTGGCAGAGCTGACCACGGAGTCCGCCCGGGCTCAGCCCGAAGCCGCCCGCCCACCTGGCGCCCGGCGCCCAGCCCACCGAAAAGCCCCCACCACGCGGAAATTCCGCAGGTGGGGGCTTCTTCAGCTCTGCTTACTTCTTCTTGCCCTGGGTCTTGCGGTAGATCTCGGCGACCAGGGTTTTTGCAGGTGGGGACGCTGATCGACTTGGCGTGAGCGGTCGCCATTTGGCCGCTATCGGGTGCCCTTGAATAATCTCGGACGGCCCAGGGACGGCCACCGTTCGCCGCGACGGTCACTGGCGACCGAAGAGAACGAAGCGATCGCGCACAGCGCGCGGGAAGGACGATGTCCGCCGTTTCCACCGGCGGCTTCTCCCGTAGTCGGGCCTGGACGGCAAGTCCTGCTGTTTGAGCATCGACGACCGGAATGGCTAAATGTCCCGTTTGGCGGACCCCGCAGAGACCGAAACCTTCCATGACCAGGATGCGACCCACGAGGACATTCGGCGCTTGGCCGACGAACGGACCAGGGCTTTGCGGGATTTACTCCGAGTTGCAACCAGCTGCGGGCCACCTCTTGGCGGTGAGCGAACAGCGCGCCGGAGACGGATGGTCAACACGTCTAGCTTCCGCTGCGCTGTCCCCCGTCGCCAGCACACACCAGTCGCACTGACCAACCGGTTGGTGGGGTGCTGCCTCGGCGACTGTTGGTGCCATCGGAACTGGTGTACAGCAGAGTTGACGAACACGGAAAAGGGGACCGTCCGCGCGCCAACTATGTCTCCCCCCATCTCCCTAGATGGGTGACGAGCCTTCTCCCCTCATCACAGAGAAGGCTGCCGGGGCGGGTTGGCCGGTGTCTTGCCGGGTTGAGGTCGAGCATGATCAGGTGCCGTACCCTGGTCTGCTCTCGGGCGGGCTGCGATCCTGTCCGAATTCGCTACGAGTGGCCCCGGGTCTTGCTTGACGCGAAACCGAACCGGGGAGGTGGCTAAAGCCGTGGGGCCAACCGCCCCCAGCCACAGAGAGTGACTCCCACTCCATGCCCGCAACCGCCGAGCGCGCCGCTGAGGCGGCCCGAGCCGGTGCGCGGCCAGTACGAGCGCGTTCTCCCAGTCCTCGGGCATACGTTCCAGGTTATCCGTCATGATCCGACGGTACGGCCGGGCAAAGGCGCCGAATGCTCAATAGTGTGCTGCCGTGGGACGTAGTCCGGAAGATCGTTGGTTCGGCTCCCGCCGTGGCACCTTCGTGGAAGACTGCGTGCGGGCATCCCGGTCCCCAACCACATTCCTGAAAGGGTGGATTAATGGCAGCGATCACGCAGCCCGGAGCCATCACCTTGAGTTGTCCCGACCCGGAATCACTGGCTGACTTCTACGCTCGGGCAACCGACTGGCAGAAGATCTTCACCAGCGAGTCGGCGGCATATCTGGCAGGCGAGAACGGCATGCGTATGGGATTCGTCAAGATTGACGGATTCAAAGCCCCGACCTGGCCGGACGCGGCCCATCGCGTACACATCGACTTCAGCGTCACGGACCTGAACAAGGCCGAGGCCGAACTCCTGGAACTGGGCGCCACCAAGCCCGAGGACCAGCCGGGCGAAGGCAAGTGGACCGTCCTGCTCGACCCGGTCGGCTACCCCTTCTGCATCACCGCGATGGCCTGACCGCCGTCCGGTGCCGACCGCCGTCCGGACCCACCGGTCCCGGCGGTTTCCTGACCCGCCGCCCATGAGGTTCCGTCCCGCGCACCCACGTACGCGTCCCCTGCCCCGGATTTCCGGAGCGGGGGCGCGTGCGTGTGTCTGACGCTCAGCCGAACGTCCGGGGCACCAGCAGACCGTCCCTGGTGCTGTCCTGGATGACGGTCTTGTCCCGGTGCCGCCGCCACGCTCCGGCGAGATCCACTCCTGGATGTAGGACGCCCGGGGCGCGCTCGGGTCCGGGCTCGCGTCCAGCGCCATCAGCTCTTGGTACGCCTCGATGTCCGCCATGTGGATGAACATGCGGAGGCGGTCCATCTGCCCGAACGCCTCCTCGAACAGCAGGACCGTGGTCCGGCCCTTGGCGTTCAGGTTGTACGTCTCGGCGAGCGTCCGGGCGAGCACCCGGGCCTCCGTCCGGTACGCGTAGTGCACCTGGGCGGTGCGGTGCATGAGCAGCCCGGACGACGCGCTGGTGAGCAGGCTCCCGAGGGGCAGCGAGCTCTGCCGCGCGGCCGGCACCAGTTGGAACCGGGCCCGGCCGTCCACCGTCTCGGCCGGGTTCAGGTCCTGCCGCGTCGTCTCCTGCTGCGCCATCGCCTCGGTGGCGGTGCCGAAGATGCCCCAGCGGTGCGGCAGCAGGACGGTCTCCCGCACGCTGCCCGCCTCGAACAGCTCCTCCCAGCCGTCGTCCTCGCCGGCGTCGCGCCCGAAGACACCGCTCCCTCGGTCGGCTCCGCGCCGGGTCAGCGCGGTGTAGTCCCCCAGGGAGCGCAGGTGGATCAGCCAGTGCGGGCGGCCCCGGGTGCCGAAGGCGTCCTCGAAGCTGAGTGCGGTGGCGATGCGAGCAGCGCCGCCACGGGCTCTGCGGGCGGCTACGGCGCGGCCGTCACGTTCGCGATCACCGGCAGCTTCGGGGGCGCCAGCTGCGCCTCGGCCAGCACGTCCGCGAACCGCCGCGCCGCCGACGGCATGTCCCGGGAGTGGAACGCGGCGCTGACCGGCAGCGGCACGCACCGGAAGGCCAGGGTGAGGATGCCGCGCGTAGTGTTTTTCCAGGCCCCTGTGGGCTCGTCCACCTTGAAGTGGATGCCGATCTGAGCGGGGCGGCCCCCAGACGGCCCAGCCCACCGAAAAGCCCCCACCACGCGGAAAACCCGCAGGTGGGGGCTTCTTCAGCTCTGCTTACTTCTTCTTGCCCTGGTTCTTCACAGCCTCGATCGCGGCCTTGGCCGCGTCCGGGTCCAGGTACGTGCCGCCCGGCTTCAGGGGGCGGAAGTCGGCGTCCAGCTCGTAGGCGAGCGGGATGCCGGTCGGGATGTTGAGGCCCGAGATGGCGTCGTCGGAGATGCCGTCCAGGTGCTTCACCAGGCCGCGCAGGCTGTTGCCGTGGGCGGCGACCAGGACGGTCTTGCCGTCGAGGAGGTCCGGGACGATGCCGTCGTACCAGTACGGCAGCATGCGGGTGACGACGTCCTTGAGGCACTCCGTGCGCGGGCGCAGCTCCGGCGGGATCGTCGCGTAGCGCGGGTCCGCGCTCTGCGAGAACTCGGTGCCGTCCTCGAGCGCCGGCGGCGGGGTGTCGTACGAACGACGCCAGAGCATGAACTGCTCCTCGCCGAACTCGGCGAGCGTCTGGGCCTTGTCCTTGCCCTGGAGGGCGCCGTAGTGGCGCTCGTTCAGACGCCAGGAGCGGTGCACGGGGATCCAGTGGCGGTCCGCGGCCTCCAGCCCGAGCTGGGCGGTGCGGATCGCGCGCTTCTGGAGGGAGGTGTGCACGACGTCGGGGAGCAGGCCGGCGTCCTTCAGCAGCTCACCGCCGCGGACCGCCTCCTTCTCGCCCTTGTCGGTGAGGTCTACGTCCACCCAACCGGTGAACAGGTTCTTCGCGTTCCATTCGCTCTCGCCGTGGCGGAGGAGGATCAGCTTGTACGGTGCGTCGGCCATGGGTCCGAGCGTAATCGAACCCGTGCGGCCTCCGCGCGCCTGGCCGAGGGGCGGACGGGGGGAGCGGGCGGGGGCTGACGATTGACGGGCGGCGTCAATTGAGTGGCGGCCGGGGATTCGGTCTTCGTAACGTTCGGACAGTCCCAGGGCCTCTTACATGGCCCGCATCGGTCCCGTGTACGCCCGAGGGGGAAGTCCTATGTCCGTCGCCGGTCTCAGAAAGGCGGCACACGAGACGGTCGCCGGCCTCCCCAGGGAGTTCTGGTGGCTGTGGACCAGCACGCTGGTCAACCGTCTCGGGGCGTTCGTCGCCACGTTCATGGCGCTCTATCTGACCCTGGACCGGGGCTACTCGGCCTCGTACGCCGGTCTCGTCGCCTCCCTCCACGGGCTCGGCGGAGTGGTGTCGTCGCTCGGCGCCGGGGTGATGACGGACCGGCTGGGGCGCCGCCCGACCATGCTGATGGCGCAGCTTTCGACGGCCGTGTCCGTGGCGGTGCTCGGCTTCATGGTCCACCCGGTGGCGATCGCGGGCGTCGCCTTCGTCGTCGGCATGGCCAGCAACGCGTCCCGGCCCGCCGTGCAGGCGATGATGGCCGACATCGTCCGGCCCGAGGACCGGGTGCGGGCCTTCTCGCTCAACTACTGGGCCATCAACCTGGGGTTCGCCGTCTCGTCGGCCGGGGCGGGGTTCATCGCCGAGTACAGCTATCTCGCGGGCTTCCTGGGTGAGGCGGCCCTGACGCTGCTCTGTGCCGTCGTCGTCTTCCTCAAGGTGCCGGAGTCCCGGCCCGAGACCGCCCCCCTGACCGCCGGGGTCCGCGCGCCGGACGACGTGAAGCTGACCACCGTCCTGCGTGACGGGCGGTACATGGGCGTCGTCGGGCTGTCGTTCCTGGTCGCGCTGATCTTCCAGCAGGGTTACGTGGGCCTGCCGGTGGCCATGGGCGCGGACGGGCTGTCCAGCTCCGACTTCGGTACGGCCATCGCCGTCAACGGCGTACTGATCGTGGTCCTGCAGATCCCCGTCACCCGGTTCATCCAGCACCGCGATCCGCGCCGGCTGCTGATCCTCTCCTCCCTGATCGCGGGTTACGGCTTCGGGCTGACCGCCTTCGCCGGATCGGTCGGGGTGTACGCGCTCACGGTGTGCGTCTGGACGCTCGCCGAGATCGTCAACGCGCCCACGCAGACGGGCATCGTCGTGCAGCTGTCCCCGGCCCACGGCCGGGGGCGCTACCAGGGCATGTACACGATGTCCTGGTCGGTGGCGGCCCTCGTCGCCCCGCTGATGTCCGGCTTCGTGATCGACCACTACGGGGCCGCCTGGCTGTGGGGGACCTGCGCGGTGCTGGGCACGGTGACCGCGTTCGGCTACTGGCTGCTGATGCGGAACCTCAGCCTCCCGGAACCGGTCGTCGCCGCGGCGGCACCTCCTGTCGCCCCTGTGACGCCTACTACGTCCGTGACGCCGACCGTGCCCGTGACGCCTGCCACACCTGCTGCCCCGGTCGTTTCACCCGTCGTACCCGTTGCACCCGTCGGTGCACCGGCCGCACCGGCCGCACCTCCAGTACTCGCAGCACCTGCCGTACCCGGAGCGCTGGTCGCACCGGCGGCGTCGGCCGCCACCGCGACACCCGCCTCGTCCTCCGAGCGGGCCACCGTGGAGCCCACGGTCTGAGGGAACGCCCGAGTGGGCAGTCGGAGGGTCAGTCCGAGGGTCAACCCGGGAGAGTGAGCGCGAGGTGGGCCGGCGCACCGCGGCTACTCACCCACCGGACCCGGCCCGGGACTCACCCGCCGCACTGGCACGGTGCGCCGGACTGGCAGCCGCACCCGCAGCCCGAGCCGCAGCCGCAGGCCCCCAGCACGGTCAGATGCACCACTTCGGTCGGGGTCTCCTGCTGGGGTTCGGTCACCGGGGAATCGGCCATGGTCCCTCCTCAGGACATACGACAGGGGTACGGCTCCGCGACACACGCACAGGAGTCCGCCGCACGCACGTACGACGAGGTACGGCATGGCGTGCCGCCCCCGCACCCATTGCATGCCCAGCCCCGAGGGCGCATCAACGGCGCACAAGCGCTGGAACAGATGTGCGGCACCTGAGCGAACCGCGCCCCCCTACGCCCCCTGAACCCGCGCCCCTACCGTCCCCGGGGCGAAGGGGGCGGCCTGGAGAGCTGCCCGAACTGATCGGCCCGGAGGCCCTGCCCGTACTGCTCCAGTACCTCCCCTGCACCCGGCCCCCCCCGGCACGCCCCAGGGCCCCCGGCCCCCATAAGCCCGGCACCCCCAGGGCTCCAGGCCCGCAGCACCGCCCAGCGCCCCCCCAGGAGAGCCAGCACCCCGCCACTCCTCCCGGCCGCCCCCAGGGCCCCCGCCCCCAGTACCGCTCCGGCCGATCCCGACGAGGTCCCCCGGCCCGTTGCGCCCCCCTCGGGCCGGCGTCCCCCCGCTCGGCGGCAGCCCCCTACGCCCCCTCCACCGGCGCCGCCGCCTGGATCTCGTCCGCGTGCTCACCCGTGACCAGGTAGACGACGCGCTTGGCGACCGACACGGCGTGGTCGGCGAAGCGCTCGTAGTAGCGGCCGAGCAGGGTGACGTCGACGGCGGTCTCGATGCCGTGCTTCCAGCGGTCGTCCATCAGGTGCTGGAACAGCGTGCGGTGCAGCAGGTCCATCTCGTCGTCGTCCTGCTCCAGCTGGAGCGCCAGGTCGACGTCCTTCGTGATGATCACCTCGGCGGCCTTCGCCATCAGCCGCTGGGCGAGCTGTCCCATCTCCAGGATGGTGGCGTGCAGGTCGTGCGGTACCGCCGACTCGGGGAAGCGCAGCCGTGCCAGCTTGGCGACGTGCTGGGCGAGGTCGCCCGAGCGCTCGAGGTCGGCGCTCATCCGCAGCGAGGTGACCACGATCCGCAGATCGGTGGCGACCGGCTGCTGGCGGGCCAGCAGCGCGATGGCGCGGGCCTCCAGGTCGTGCTGCAGGTCGTCGACCTTCTGGTCCGCGGCGATCACGCTCTCCGCGAGCTTGAGATCGGCGTCCAGCATGGATGTCGTGGCCCGTCCGATCGCCGAGCCGACGAGCCGGGCCATCTCGACCAGTCCTTCGCCGATCGAATCGAGTTCCTCGTGATAAGCGTCGCGCATGGAAGTCCCTCTCCAGGTCCTTGCTGGGCCGGGGTCTCTGAGCAGACCCCCACGCTGCCACGGTGAGGGGGCAACGCGTCGGGTTCCGGCCGCCTAAGTGAACCGGCACTATCCCCTCGGTGAACTCTGGGCGACGAGTGTTCGAGATGGCACCCGGATGGCTGGGAGAGTGTCGGCGCGCCCGCATAACCTTGAAGCATGGACGTGAACGCGGCGGTCGCCGCAGCTGCTGCGATCGCCGGTGTGTGTACCGGTGTGATCGCCATGCTGGCGTTCCGCTGGAGCGAACGCGAGCAGAAGCGCCCCACGCGTACGTCCCTGCGGCCCGACGGCAACGCGGCGCTGCCCCCGGGGGTGGACACCGTCCTCTCCGTGCTCAGCTCGTCCGCCGTCGTGCTCGACGAGAGCGACAGCGTGGTCAAGGCCAGCTCGGCCGCGTACGCGCTGGGCCTGGTCAGGGGCGGGCGGCTGGCCGTGGAGCCGATGCTCCACATGGCCAGGGACACCCGGCGGGACGGTGAGATACGGCAGGTCGAGCTGGACCTGCCGCGCCGGGGCACGGGCCGGGGTGAGGCGCTCGCCGTCTCGGCCCGGGTGGCCCCGCTGGGCTCACGCCTGGTCCTGCTGCTGGTCGAGGACCTCACGGAGGCCCGCCGCATAGAAGCGGTGCGGCGTGACTTCGTCGCCAACGTCAGCCACGAGCTCAAGACCCCGGTCGGCGCGCTCTCCCTGCTCTCCGAGGCCGTCATGGACGCCTCGGACGACCCGGAGGCGGTCGAGCGGTTCGCCGGCCGCATGCAGATCGAGGCGACCCGGCTCACCAACCTCGTGCAGGAGCTCATCGACCTCTCCCGGGTGCAGAACGACGACCCCCTGGAGGACGCCGAGCCCGTACGGGTGGAGGAGCTGGTCGTCGAGGCCATCGACCGGTGCCGTCAGCAGGCCGGTTCGAAGCAGATCACCATGGCCTCGGGCGGTACGGCGGACCTCTTCGTCTGGGGGAACCGCAGCCAGCTCGCGGCCGCACTCGGCAATCTCGTGGAGAACGCCGTCAACTACAGCCCCGCCCGCACCCGTGTCGGCATCGCCGCGCGGAAGATGGCCGCACCCGGCGGGGACCTGATCGAGATAGCCGTGACCGACCAGGGTTTCGGCATCTCGGAGAAGGACCGCGAGCGTGTCTTCGAGCGGTTCTACCGCGTCGACCCGGCCCGCTCACGGGCCACCGGTGGCACCGGTCTCGGCCTCGCCATCGTCAAGCACGTGGCCGCCTCGCACGGCGGGGAGGTCACCGTATGGAGCTCCGAGGGACAGGGCTCCACGTTCACCCTGCGACTGCCCGAGTCGGGCGTCGTACGGGGTCGTACCACCGGCGGACCCCTGGTCGTCAACGACGCTGTTGACGGCGACGGGCCGTACGAGACCGATTTTGAACCATTTCCCGCCCCGGAGGCTCTTCCGTGACCCGAGTGCTTGTCGTCGAGGATGAGGAATCCTTCAGCGACGCCCTGTCCTACATGCTCCGCAAGGAAGGCTTCGAGGTGGCCATCGCGGCCACCGGCCCCGACGGCCTCGACGAGTTCGAGCGCAACGGCGCCGACCTCGTGCTGCTCGACCTGATGCTGCCGGGCCTGCCCGGTACGGAGGTCTGCCGGCAGCTGCGTGTCCGGTCCAACGTCCCGGTGATCATGGTCACCGCCAAGGACAGCGAGATCGACAAGGTCGTGGGCCTGGAAATAGGAGCCGACGACTACGTGACCAAGCCCTTCTCCTCGCGGGAGCTGGTGGCCCGTATCCGGGCCGTCCTGCGCCGCCGCGGTGAGCCGGAGGAGGTCACTCCGGCCGCCCTGGAGGCAGGGCCGGTGCGGATGGACGTGGACCGCCACGTCGTCACGGTGGCCGGCGGCAAGGTCGACCTCCCGCTGAAGGAGTTCGACCTGCTCGAGATGCTCCTGCGCAACGCGGGCCGCGTGCTGACCCGCATGCAGCTGATCGACCGGGTCTGGGGCGCGGACTACGTCGGCGACACCAAGACCCTCGACGTCCACGTCAAGCGGCTCCGCGCCAAGATCGAGCCGGATCCCGGAGCGCCGCGCTACCTGGTGACGGTGCGCGGCCTGGGCTACAAGTTCGAGCCGTAGACCGGCCACCACGGCTGCCTGGGGGTGTCTCCGCCGGAGGCACCCCCACGCGTGCGGTCAGTGACCGGTGGCGGCTTCGTCCGTCGACCCGTCCGAGGGGCTCTGGGACTCCTCGCCCGGCGTGCCGGAGGAGGACGCGGACGGCGTGGCCGTGGGCTTCGTGGACGGCAGCGCGCTCGGGCCGAAGTCCTTGAAGAAGGTGGTCGCCGGGACGATCGCGGCGCCCAGGGCGATCTCGCCCGTCTCGCTGAACGTGAAGGCGACGGTCTGCACGTTGCCGTCGGCCCCGGCCTCGCGGCCGTTCTCGATCACGGCCGAGGCGTTGTCCTTCCCGCCGATGACGACCTGTCCGCCGGCCGGGACCACGAGCGGCCCCTTGCCCTTGGCTGCCTGCAGCTTCACCGAGGCACCGGTGCCGGGAAGCGCGATCTTCTCCACGACCTCCTGCTTCGTGCCGTTGTTGAAGAGGGTCGCGGCGATGACCGCCGGGCCTTCGGCGTCCGCCTCGGGCTGCGTGATGATGTTCAGGTTCTGGATCTTGATGTTGTCGACAGCCGTGGCCGCGTTGTCCGGCCTGACCTGAAGCGTCTGCGCGTCATTGCCGGCACTGCACGCGGACAGGGCGGCGATCGAGATCACGAGGGCAGTGGCGGCGAGGGCGCCGTGTCGAAGGCTGCGGCTCACGGCGGCGGCAACTCCTTGAACGTGTCGGACTGCGGACTTCGGACTCTGCGGACAGGAAGGCCCGAGCGGCCGTAAAGCCGCCCTAAGTGTGTGTCAGCGGGCTCAGGTTACCGAGCCGCCCTCCAGGGCCCGCACCCGACCCGCCCCTAGGGCCCGCCCGACCTGTGGACCCGGACCCCGCGCCGCGGTGCGGACATCTCCGTGCCCGGTGGCGGTGGTGCGCCCGGTCCCGAGGATTCGCACGGCGTTCACAAAACGCCGGTGAGCAGTGCGTCCGGCGCCGGATGATCGATTTCCGGACCGCGGCCTATTTCCCCCGCATAATCCACCCGGCCCCACGCCGTTGATCAATTTTATTGGTCACGGACGCTAAGGGTCGTACGACTGATCGAGGTCCGAACGGAGTACGGAAAGTTCATCATCCGGAATCCGGCAAAACGGGACGTTCGGCCCCTTCTGGAGGGCTTCCGGCATCTGTGACGGACGTGTTTCCGGGCGGCCGCGCGCCCGCTCCGACCTGCGAATATCGCCTTCCGGAAGGCTCCCGCAGCACGTTCGTGTCGCAGTTGTCAAGCCCCGAGATATGCCCTGACCTGCGAAAACGCCATTCAGGAGAAGCCGTTCTCGTGTTACTCTGGATAGCCACGGAAGGGGTACCTGTCACATGACGTTCAAGGTTGGCGACACCGTGGTCTATCCCCATCACGGGGCCGCGCTGATCGAGGCTATCGAAACTCGCCAGATCAAAGGCGTGGACAAGACCTACTTGGTGCTCAAGGTCGCCCAGGGCGACTTGACGGTTCGTGTGCCGGCGGACAACGCGGAGTTCGTCGGTGTGCGCGACGTAGTCGGGCAGGAAGGGCTGGACCGGGTCTTCGAGGTGCTGCGCGCGCCGTACGCCGAAGAGCCGACGAACTGGTCCCGACGCTACAAGGCAAATCTCGAGAAGCTCGCCTCCGGCGATGTCATCAAGGTCGCCGAAGTGGTGCGTGACCTGTGGCGTCGTGAGCGCGAGCGTGGACTCTCCGCAGGTGAGAAGCGCATGCTCGCCAAGGCTCGCCAGATCCTGGTGAGCGAGCTCGCTCTCGCGGAGAACACGAACGAGGACAAGGCCGAGGCGCTCCTCGACGAGGTCCTCGCGTCCTGAACCGGACGACCCCGGTGACCGGATGACGCCGGCGAACCGAATCCGGTCGTAAGAAATCTGTCGCGGTGCCCGCTGACCAGCCGTTTTTACGGTAAGTCGTCGGGCGCTGCGGCATGTTCGGATCCGAAAAGGGTCCGCCCGGAAAGGCGTCCGGCGCGCTCGCGTCCCCTCTGTCATCTCCACCGAGCCCTGCTACGGCTCGACCGACCAGGGGTCACGGAAGGGGTCCCGGTCGAGTCGAGGTGTCGCGCCCGGCTCGTTGCGGTGCCCCTACCCATGTCGGCCGTGGAAACAAACCTGCCGAAGCTTCGGAGTGCAACCGATGTCATCGATGTCACCGACGCCTGCTGAACCGAGCCCCTCCCGGACCGCGGCGGTGATCCCCGCAGCGGGCCGCGGCGTCAGGCTCGGACCCGGTACCCCGAAGGCGCTGCGCGCCCTCGGCGGTACGCCGATGCTGATCCACGCCGTACGGGCCATGGCGGCGTCCCGCGCCGTCACCCTCGTCGTCGTGGTCGCGCCCCCGGACGGCGCGCCCGAGGTGAAGAACCTCATCGACGGGCACGCCCTGCCCGAGCGCACCGACTACGTCGTCGTCCCCGGCGGTGCGACGCGCCAGGAGTCCGTGGGGCTCGGCCTCGACGCGCTGCCGGACGACGTCTCCGTCGTCCTGGTCCACGACGCGGCCCGGCCCCTCGTGCCGGTCGACACCGTGGACGCCGTCATCGAAGCCGTACGGGACGGGGCTCCGGCCGTCGTCCCGGGGCTCCCGCTCGCCGACACCGTCAAGGAGGTCGAGCCCGCCGGGGCGGGTGCGCCGGAGCCGGTCCTCTCCACCCCCGTGCGGGCGCGGCTGCGGGCCGTTCAGACGCCCCAGGGCTTCGACCGGGACACGCTGGTCCGGGCGCACGCGGGCGTGGACGTCGACGGTGAGGGCGCGACCGACGACGCGGGCATGGTCGAACGGCTGGGCCTGCCGGTCGTTGTTGTACCCGGGCACGAGGAAGCGTTCAAGGTGACCCGCCCCCTGGACCTGGTCCTGGCGGAGGCCGTTCTCGCACGCCGGAGGGCGAACGATGGATTCTGAGGCAGCGAAGCAGAAGCAGCCGGCTCCCGTGATTCCGCTGGTCGGGATCGGGACCGACATCCACGCCTTCGAGGAGGGCCGCGAGCTCTGGTGCGCCGGGCTGCTGTGGGAGGGGGAGGGCCCCGGGCTCGCCGGGCACTCCGACGCGGACGTGGTGGCGCACGCCGCCTGCAACGCCCTCTTCTCCGCCGCGGGGCTGGGCGACCTCGGGCAGCACTTCGGCACCGGCCGCCCCGAATGGTCCGGCGCGTCCGGTGTCACCCTGCTCACCGAGGCCGCCCGGATCGTGCGCGCCGAGGGCTTCGGGATCGGCAACGTCGCCGTGCAGGTCGTCGGTCTCCGGCCGAAGATCGGCAAGCGGCGGGAGGAGGCCCAGAAGGTGCTGTCCGACGCGGTCGGCGCCCCCGTCTCGCTCTCCGCGGCCACCTCCGACGGCCTCGGGTTCACCGGCCGGGGCGAGGGCATCGCCGGTATCGCGACCGCCCTGGTCTACCGCGCCGACGGCTGACGCGCGGCCGCGCCGGGACCGTGCCCCGCGCGGGCGCCCCGGCGCGGACCGCCGTCGGGCCCCGCCGCCTTATTGCACATCGGTTGCACGTACGCTGGTGCGGCAGTCATGTGCGGTACGGCCGAGAGCGAGGGTGAACGTCAGTGGTGAGCGCGACCGCCGGGGCGACGAGGGTGCAGGACGCGCCGGCCGGCACGGACGGCTACGTCCTGCGGACCGCCACCGCGCAGGACGTCGGTGGTGCGCGGGCGGTCATGCTGGACACCGTCTACCACGACCTGCGCTCGGGCTACGTACCCCGCTGGCACGCCGACATCATCGACCTGGAGGGCGCCTACCTGCGCCCCGCGCGCTGCACGCTGCTGGTCGTCGTGCGCGGTGACGAGGTCGTGGCGACGGGCGCGGTGCGGGACCGGGGGCCCCAGGCGCCGCCCAACCCCCAGTGGGTCGCCGACCGCTTCCCCTCCGGCTCGACGGCCCAGCTCTGCCGGATCTACGTACGCCCCGGACACCGCAGGCACGGGCTGGCGCGCCGGCTGGTGGGGGAGCTGGGGGACTTCGCCGCGCGGGCGGACGGCTACACCTCGCTCTACCTGCACACCGATCCCGCCGTTCCGGGCGCCGAGCCGTTCTGGCGGTCGCTCGCCCAGGAGGTCTGCGACGAACGGGAGCTGCCGGGCGGAGGCCAGGGCATCGTCCACTTCGAGCTGCCGATGCCGGTTCCCCGAGGGCTGACCACCTCGGACATCAGATGATAATCGTTTCCATATAGGGTGCCCGTCATGCCTACGTCCCGAAGCCGACGCCTCCCGCTGCCGGCCGTCGCCGCCACCGCCGCGCTGCTGCTCCCGCTCACCGCCTGTACCGCGTCGGACGGCTCCGGAGCGTCCGGTGACGCGCAGCGGCTCCGGGTCGTGATGGCCTTCCCGCCCGCCCAGGCCATGTCGCCGTACGGCGACGACGCGGTCACCCTCAGCCGCCTCGCCGTCATCGAGGGACTCACCACCCTGGACGCGAACGGTGCGGCGCGGCCCGCCCTCGCCGCGTCGTGGAAGCAGGACAACCCCACCACCTGGACGTTCACCCTCCGTGACGCCGTCTTCCAGGACGGCGCGAAGGTCGACGCGGACGCGGTCGTGCGCTCCCTCACCGCGGCGGGCAAGGCCTCCCCGCTGCCCCGGGTGCTCTCCGACACCCCCCTGACGGCGACGGCCGTGCCGGGCGGGAAGACCGTACGGATCGTCACGAAGAGCGCGGACCCGCTGCTCCCGCAGAGGCTCGCCAACCCGTCCCTCACGATCCTGTCCCCGGACGCCTACGCGAAGGGCAGGACAGACCCCGCCGGGCACGCCACAGGTCCCTTCACCCTGACCGGCGTCAAAGGGGCCGTCTCGGCGACCCTGGAACGCAACGACACCTACTGGGGCGGCAAGGCGAAGGCCCCGGGCGTCGACGTCACCTTCGCCGCGGACGGCACGGCGCGCGCCAACGCCCTGCGGACGAAGGCCGTCGACGTCGCGGAGTACGTACCGATCGCCCAGGCGTCCCTGCTCGGCGACTCCTACGTCCACGAGTTCCCCTCCGCGCGGACCAACGGCCTCTCCCTCAACACCCGGCGCGGCGTCTTCACCGACCCCGCCCTGCGCGCCGCCGCCCGCGAGGCCATCGACTCCGAGGCCCTGGTCGACGGGGTGTACGAGGGCCGGGCGGACACCGCGAAGGGGCTCCTGGGCCCCGGCGTCCCCTGGGCCGCCGGCAAGCGCACCGCACCCACCGGCCGGACCCCCGCGGCGAGCCGTGAGGAGGTGGCCAGGACGAAGGAGATCGTCCTCGCCACCTACACCAACCGGCCCGAGCTCCCCGAGGTCGCGACCCTCGTCCAGCAGCAGCTGGAGAAGCGCGGCTTCACCGTCAGGCAGGTCGTCCGCGACTACGCGCAGATGGAGGCCGACGCGCTCGCCGGGACGTACGACGCGTTCATCCAGGCCCGCAACACCCTGCTGGACACCGCCGACCCCGTCTCCTACCTCGCCTCCGACTTCACCTGCGACGGCAGCTTCAACATCTCCCAGCTGTGCGACAGGACGGTCGACAGCGCCGTGGACGACGCCGCCTCGCTCAGTGGCACCGACGCCCGCCACAGCGCGGCGATGGCCGCCGAGGCAGCCGTCCTGGGCTCCGACGCGCTCGTACCCCTCGTCCACGAGCGCTTCGTCCAGGGCTACGACGACGCCCGCGTCGAAGGCGTCTCCCTCGACCCGCTGGAACGCACCCTCATCACCGCCGACACCCGCGCCGGGTGACCGCGTGAAGTACCTGGCCGGACGGCTCGGCGCGCTCCTGGCCGTCGTCGCCGTCATCGGCCTGCTGCCCCGGCTGACCCGCACCGATCCCGCGCTGACGATCCTGCACGCCCGTTACGCCGACCGTCCGCCCACGCCCGCCGTGCTCGACGCGATCCGCGCGGAGACCGGACTCGACGGCGGCCCGTCGCACGTCCTCGGCGCCTGGGCGTCCGGACTGCTCCGCGGTGACCTGGGGGAGTCCTGGGTCTCCGGACAGCCCGTCGGCCCCGACGTCACCTCGGCCCTCGGCGTCTCCCTGACCCTCATGGGCGTCTCGCTCGCCGTCGCCGTCGTCCTGGCGCTCGTCCTCGCCGCGGGAACACTGCGCGGGGGCGCGCGCCGCCGGCTCGTGACCACCCGGGCGGGTGTCGGCGCCGCCGTGCTCGCCGCGCTGCCCGAATTCCTCCTCGCCGCCGTACTGGCCACCGTCCTGGCCGTACAGCTGGGCTGGTTCCCCGCCCTCGGCTGGGGCGGCCCCGAGCAGCTCGTGCTGCCCGCGCTCGCCATGGGCGTACCCGCGGGCGCGCTGCTCGGACGGCTCCTGGACGACGCGCTGCCCGGCGCGTTCGCCGAACCCTGGGCGCGCGCCGCCACCGCCCACGGGATACCGGGCCGCCGGATCGCGGCCCACGCCCTGCGCCGCACCCTGCCCGCACTGCTGCCCCAGCTCGGCCTCGTCGTCGTCGGGCTCACCGGCGGCGCGGTCGCCGTCGAGACGCTCTACGCCATCCCCGGCCTCGGCGGGACGGCCCTGGCCGCCGCGCTGGCCCAGGACCTGCCCGTCCTCCAGGCCTGCGTCCTGCTCCTGCTGCTCCTCGGCACCGCCGCCGGCCTCGCGTCCCGGCTCGCCTCCGGGGCCCTGCTCGGTCCCGCACGGACCGACGGCGCCCTCCCCCCGCTCGTCGCGCCGCCCCTGCCGGCCCGTCGCACCGTGGCCGCCGGTGCGGCCGTCCTGGGAGCCCTCCTCGCCGCCGTCCTCCTCACGGGACTGCTGCGCGACCCCCTGTACGCCGACGCCGCCGCACGCCTCGCCGCACCCTCCGGCGCCCACCCGCTGGGCACCGACTCCCTGGGCCGCGACGTCCTCGCCCGCCTCGGCCACGGGGCGGCCCGGACCGTCCTCACCGCGGTGGCCGTCGGCGCCGTCACGCTGCTCCTGGGACTGCTCGCCGGGGTCCTCCGCGCCGGGGCCCTCACCGAGACGGCCAACGCGCTGCCCGCGGTCCTGGCCGGCCTCGTCGTCGCGGGGATCACGGGCCCCGGCCCCTGGGGCGCGGCCGCGGCGGTCGCGGCGGTCGCCTGGGCCCCGCTCGCCGCCCACACCTCCGCGCTGTACGCCCAGGAACGCGCCGCCCCGCACGTCGGTGTGGCCGTCGCCCTCGGCGCGAGCCCCTGGCACCGGCTGCGCCGCCACGTCATCCCGGGGGTCGTCCCCCCGGTCGTACGCCACGCCGTCCTGCGCGTCCCTGCCGTCGCCCTGGCACTCGCCTCCCTCGGCTTCCTGGGCCTCGGCACCCCGGCCCCCGCGCCGGAGTGGGGGCGCATGCTCGCGGAGAACATGCCCTACGCCGAACGCGCCCCCTGGGCCGTCCTCGCCCCCGCCGCCGCCCTCGCCGCCCTCGGCGCGCTCGCGGTGCTGACCTCGGCGGCCGTACGCGGCCGGCGGCGCGGATGACGACCGCCACCACGGGAAGCCGCTCCGGCGCCACCCCGGAACTCAAGCCCTACCTCCGGCTCCTGACCGCCACCCAGTTCGCCTTCAACACCGGCTTCTACGCCGTCCTGCCCTACCTCGCCACGCACCTGGGCGACGGGCTCGGCATGGCCGGGTGGCTCGTCGGACTCGTCCTCGGGCTGCGCACCTTCAGCCAGCAGGGACTCTTCGTCGTGGGCGGCGCCCTCACCGACCGCTACGGCCCCCGGCCGGTCGTCCTCACCGGCTGCGTCCTGCGCATCGCCGGCTTCTGCTGGCTCGCCCAGGCCGCCACCACCGCCACCGTCATCGGCGCCGTCCTCCTCATCGGCTTCGCCGCCGCCCTGTTCTCGCCCGCCGTCGAGTCCGAGACCGCCCGGGCCGCCGTCGCCCACGAGAGGGAGACCGGGACGCCCCGGGCCCAGGTGCTGGCCGTGTTCTCCGCCGCCGGCCAGGCCGGGGCGTTCCTCGGGCCCCTGCTCGGCAGCCTCCTGCTGCTCCTGGGCGGCGGATTCCGGACGGCGTGCCTGGCCGGCGCCGTGGTCTTCGTCGGCGTGCTCGCCGGACACGCCCGCCTCATGCCGCGCCGGCCGCGCCGCGTCAGGACCGCCCGCACCGGTGCCGTCCTTCCCCGCGAGGTCTTCGCCAACCGGCCGTTCCTCGTGCTCTGCCTCGTCCACAGCAGCTACCTCGTCTCCTACAACCAGCTCTACCTCGCCCTGCCGACCGAGGTGGAGCGGGCCACCGGCTCCCAGAGCGCGCTCGGCGGGCTGTTCGCGCTCTCCTCACTGCTCGTCGTCGTCGCCCAGCTGCCCCTGACCCGCTGGTCCGCCCGTCGTGTCCCGCCGCGTACCGCCCTCGTCGCGGGGCTCGTCGTCGTCGCCGCCGGATTCGCCGCCGTGCCCCTCGCGCCGGGAGGGCCCGCCGGACTGCTCCCCGGGGCCACGCTCGTCGTCCTCCTCACGCTCGGCCAGATGCTGCTGGTGCCCGCCGCCCGGGGGCTCGTGCCCGACCTGGTCGACGACCACCGGCTCGGCCTCGCGACGGGAGCCCTCTCCTCCGTGTCCGGCCTCGCCGTCCTCGTGGGCAGCGCCGCCACCGGAACGCTCCTCGGCGCCCCCGGGCCCGTCCTGTGGACGGCGCTCGCCGCCGTCCCCCTGGCGGGTGCGGCACTCGCCCTGACGCTGGACCGGGGGCGGCGCCCGCCGGAGCCCGCCGGCACCGTCACCGATTAGTTGTGACACGTTTTCCACAGGGGGCCCTGGGCACTGGTGCGGGCCCACTACCCTTGAGGGGTGACTATTCGCCTGCATGACACCGACGCCCGGCAGATCCGTGACTTCGTCCCGCTCACCGCGGGCTGTGTCTCGATCTACCTCTGTGGCGCGACGGTGCAGGCCGCCCCGCACATCGGGCACATCAGGTCCGGGCTGAACTTCGACATCATGCGCCGCTGGTTCGAGTACCGCGGCTACGACGTCACGTTCATCCGGAACGTCACCGACATCGACGACAAGATCATCAAGAAGTCCGCCGAGCAGAACCGCCCCTGGTGGTCCATCGGCTACGAGAACGAGCGTGCCTTCAACGACGGGTACGCCGCCCTGGGCTGCCTCCCGCCCACGTACGAACCGCGCGCCACCGGGCACGTCCCCGAGATGATCGAGATGATGCGCGGCCTCATCGAGCGCGGCCACGCCTACGAGGCCGACGGCAACGTCTACTTCGACGTGCGCTCGTACGAGGGATACCTCGAGCTCTCCAACCAGGACCTCGACGACCTGCGCCAGCCCTCGGGCGACAACGAGACCGGCAAGCGAGACCTGCGCGACTTCGCCATGTGGAAGGCCGCCAAGCCGGGCGAGCCCAGCTGGGAGACCCCGTGGGGCCGCGGCCGTCCCGGATGGCACCTGGAGTGCTCCGCGATGGCGCACAAGTACCTCGGCAGCGCCTTCGACATCCACGGCGGCGGCATCGACCTGATCTTCCCGCACCACGAGAACGAGATCGCGCAGGCCAAGGCCTTCGGCGACGACTTCGCGAAGTACTGGGTGCACAACGGCTGGGTCACCCTGTCCGGCGAGAAGATGTCGAAGTCCCTGGGCAACTCCGTCCTGGTCGCCGACATGGTCAAGCGGTGGCGCCCCATCGTCCTGCGGTACTACCTCGGCACCCCGCACTACCGGTCGATGATCGAGTACAGCGAGGATTCCCTGCGCGAGGCCGAGTCCGCCTTCGCGCGCATCGAGGGCTTCGTCCAGCGCGTGGTGGAGAAGGCCGGGGGACCGGTCGAGGCCGCCCCCGAGGTGCCGCCGGCCTTCGCCGAGGCGATGGACGACGACCTCGGTGTCCCGCAGGCCCTCGCGATCGTCCACACCACCGTCCGGCAGGGCAACTCCGCCCTCGCCGCCGACGACAAGGAAGCCGCCGTCGCCCGCCTCGCAGAGGTCCGCGCGATGCTCGGTGTCCTCGGTCTGGACCCGCTCGACCCCCACTGGGCGGGCGAGAGCGACCGGGGCGAGGATCTGCACGGCGTCGTCGACACGCTCGTACGGCTCGTCCTGGACCAGCGCCAGTCGGCCCGCGAGCGCAAGGACTGGCCCGCCGCCGACGCGATCCGCGACCAGCTCAACCAGTCCGGCCTCGTCATCGAGGACAGCCCCAGCGGGCCCCGGTGGACGCTCGGACCGCGCTGAGCGGACCTTCGCACCATGCGTGAGCAGCGCAAATGTGCCGCCCGGCCGTCCGGGCGGCACACTTTCACTTGACGACGTCTTTCTGAAGCAACGAAACAGGTAGGTCATGGCCGGGAACAGCCAGCGCAGGAACCGCCGCACGTCCAACAAGAAGGGCATGCAGGTCGGCAGCGGCGGTAACCGACGCCGTGGTCTCGAAGGCAAGGGGCCGACGCCGCCCGCCTCCGCCCGCAAGGGACACAAGAAGAACAGGGTGGCGAACGCCCAGGCCAAGCAGGCCGCCGCCCGCCGCCCCGCGCCGCGCCGCGGTGGCGTCAAGGGCACGTCCGAGATGGTCGTCGGCCGTAACCCGGTCTTCGAGGCGCTGCGCGACGGGGTCCCCGCGACCACGCTCTACGTCCAGCAGTACATCGACAACGACGAGCGGGTCCGTGAGGCGCTCCAGCTCGCCGGCGAGCGCGGCAACATCAACCTCATGGAGGCCCCGCGCCCCGAGCTCGACCGGATGACGAACGGCCTGAACCACCAGGGCCTCGTCCTCCAGGTCCCGCCGTACGAGTACGCACACCCGGAGGACCTCACCTCCGCCGCGTACGACAACAACGAGGACCCGCTCATCGTGGCCCTCGACGGTGTCACCGACCCCCGCAACCTGGGTGCGATCGTCCGCTCCGTCTCCGCCTTCGGCGGCCACGGCGTCGTCGTCCCCGAGCGCCGGGCGGCCGGTATGACCGCCGGAGCGTGGAAGTCCTCGGCGGGCACCGCGGCCCGTACGCCGGTCTCCCGCGTCACCAACCTGACGCGCGCGCTGGAGGGCTACCAGAAGGCCGGCCTCACCGTCGTCGGCCTCGCCGCCGACGGCGAGCACACCGTCGAGGACCTGGAGGCCCTGGAGGGCCCCGTCGTCATCGTCATCGGCAGCGAGGGCAAGGGCCTGGGCCGCCTCGTCGGCGAGACCTGCGACTACCGCGTCCGGATCTCCATGCCGGGCGGCGCCGAGTCGCTGAACGCCGGCGTCGCCGCGGGCATCGTGCTCTACGAGGTGGCGCGCCGCCGCGCGTGACACCCGTCCGCCGGGACCCGGTACCGGGTCCCGGCGCCCTCCCGCGGCAGCGTCCGCGGCCCGCACGGGAGGGCACGGCCCGGCGTGACGTCGCGCATGCGCCGCCCGCGCGCCCTCCCGTGCCGACACACCGGCGTGACCGGCCCCGAAGGGCGTCCCACCAGCGACGGAGCGGTCCGGACACGTCCTGTCCGCCCGCCCGGGGGACGCCGACGGGCGGGGCCCGGAGGACGGTTGACGGGTCTCGGACACTCTGGAGGCGTCAAGGCAGTGTCCTAATCACACATCACTCGGTTAGATGAGTGTGGACACCAGAACGCCTCGGTTCGACGACCAACCCGCCCTGAGCATGACGAAGGTGGACAGCGACCCCGCGCAGGTCATCGTCAGCCACGCCAGCTTCCGGGTACAGCTCGCCCCGGGTCAGCGCACCCGTCTGCGCCCCGTGGGCTCCGCCGGACCGGCCAGGATCCCCGCCATGAGCGGCGCGGGCGGCCGCAGGAGGGCTCCCGTCGTCTGGAGCGGCAGGTCCGAACCGGGCGACCCCGGAGCGACCGGACTGCTGCAGGCCGTACGCAACTCCACCGCAGGCCACCTCGACACCCGGCCCGGCGGCGACTTCGGCCCGGGCTACGACGACGTGGGCGGCGGCACGCAGGTCATCCCGCGCCTCGACGAGACCCAGCCCAACCCCGTGCTCCTCGCGCCCCAGCGGCCCGGAGGCGGCCGCACAGGGCCGCTGCTGCCCCCCATGCGCCAGGCGGTCGGCGCCTACGACTCCGCCGACACGCTCTCCCGCGACGCGTACGACATCACCTACGACGAGGACGCCGCGGAGGACCGGGACGGCACCTCCGCCGCGGACCGGCGCCAGACCGGCGACAGCGTCCGGCACGCCTACTACCCGGGCCGCCGGATGAACCTCGGCGTCGTCCTCCTCCCGCTGCGCGTCATCCTCGGCTTCCTCTCGATCTACGCCGGGATGGGCAAGCTCTGCGACCCGTCCTACTTCGACGGCGGCGACCGCGGCTCCATGGTGAAGTGGCTGACCTCGCTGCACCCCTGGGCCGCCGCCGGGCCACTGCGCGACTTCGCGCTCTCCCACCCGGTCGCGGCCGGTCTCACCGTCGCCTTCCTCCAGGTCGTCGTCGGCGTCCTCACCGTCCTCGGCCTCTGGCAGCGGGTCGCGGCGGCCTTCGGCGTGCTGCTCTCCGCCGCCCTCCTGGTGACGGTCAGCTGGCGCACCGCCGCCGCCTACGACACCCCCGACATCATCCTGCTGGCCGCCTGGAGCCCTCTGGTCATCGCCGGCGCGCCCGTCTACTCCCTGGACGGCCGCCTCGCCGGGGAAGCCTGGCGCACGCTGGGCCCCCGTTCCGCGCTCTGGGACCTCCGCCGCCGGGTGCTGCGCCGCGGTGCGGCGGTCGCCACGGTCGTCGTGGGCCTGACCCTGCTCGTCGGTTCGATGCTCGGCGGGGCGGTGCGCTCCACCCAGGTCGTCACCGTGCCGGGCCCCGACAGCTACCCGACCAACCAGCTGCCCGGCTCGCCGCTCCCCGACGAGTCGACGGGCAAGAAGCGCGACCCCTCCCGCACTCCCGACAGCCGTGCCCCCGAGACGGCGCCCTCCAGCGCTCCCGGCACCCCGTCGGCGAAGGAGTCCACCCCGGACTCCCGGTCGGGGCGCGACTCCGGTCCCACGGCCGGTGCGAGCACGGGGCAGCCCAGCCAGACCCAGGGCACCGGCCAGGCACCGCCGGAGGAGCCCGCTCCGCAGGAGCCCCCGTCCGGTGACTCGGGTCCCAGCTCGTCCGGTTCGGCCTCCTCCGGCGGTTCGGACGGCGGCTCGGACGGCGGTTCCGACGGCGGCGGTTCGGACGGCGGTTCCTCGTCCGGCGGCGCCGGGCGGAACCCCATCGGCGGCCTGCTCGGCTGACAGACCCCACCCCGCACCACGAGGGCGGTCACCGGACATCCGGTGACCGCCCTCGTGCGCGTACGGACGGATCAGCCGCCCGTGTGCGCGCCCAGCTCCCTCGCCGCCTCGGTGAGGTCCTTCGCGGTGTCGATCGCCCGCCAGTAGGCCCCGTGCGGCAGCGGGAACCCGGCCAGCCGGCGCTCCCGGGCCAGCCGGGGGAACGTGGTCCGCTCGTGGTCGCCGCGGTCCGGCAGCATGGCGGTGAACGCGGGCGCGAAGACGTACACGCCGGCGTTGATCAGGTAGGGCGACGGAGGCGACTCGATGAAGTCGGTGATGTGCCCGAACGCGTCGGTCTCCACGGCGCCCCACGGGATGCGGGGACGGGCGAGCGCGAGCGTCGCGGTGGCGTCCCGCTCGGCGTGGAACGCGGCCATCTCGCGCAGCGAGAAGCGGGTCCAGATGTCACCGTTGGTCGCGTACCAGGGCTCCGACGGATCGGGCAGCCGCGCCGCGGCATGCTTGAGACCGCCGCCCCGGCCCAAGGGCTCGGTCTCGACGACGGTCGTGACGCGCAACGGGAGATCGGCCGACGCCAGCCAGTCCTTCAGCACATCGGCGAGATGGCCGCACGAGACCACGGCGTCGGTGACGCCCTCGGCGGCCAGCCAGGACAGCTGATGGCCGATGATCGGGGTCCCGGTCCCCGGGATCTCGACCATCGGCTTGGGGCGGTCATCGGTGTACGGGCGCAGCCGCGAGCCCTGACCACCCGCCAGGATCACGGCCTGCGTCGGATACGTATGCATGCCAGGCACGATATGCCGTGCCGGGACATACCCGGCTCAGCTGAACTGTGCGACGCCCGAGGCGAACGAGGTGTCGCAGACCGGGCGGGAGAAGCGGTGGGCGCGCGTCGGACCGTACTGGTCGACCGCGGCCTTGCCGAGCGCCTTGGCGATCGACATGCAGTGCTTCGCGAGGGAGGGCCGCTTCTCGACGGTCCGCTGGAGGCTCGTCAACGCGACCCCCGGGTCCTTCTCACGGAGCTCCAGCAGGAGCTTGTCCCGCAGGACCTCCTGGGGAGCCGGTGCCTTCGCCTGCTTGGACACGGTCTCCGAGGCTGCGGTCATCAACTGGGTCTCGGTGTCCTGCCCCGACCACTGCACGCGGGTGACCGCGAGGGTCCCGGACAGGACCATGACGACGGGCAGTACGAGAGCTAGGGTTCGGCCGATTCGGCGCGCGGTGTGGGTCACGCAGGCGAGCGTAGCGGGCAGTGACGACCTGACGACATTTCGTCACCCCTGCGGGGGATGGTTCGAGGAGTCTTTTCGAATCACGCGTTGACGGACTGGGGTGAATTGACCGGTGTGCCGGGGTATTTGGCGCCCATCGGGTCCAAAACCCGATCCGGCCCGCGACACGCGAACGGCCCCGCGTCCTGGAGGGGACGCGGGGCCGTTGCGCTGGAACGGACGGATCAGGCGGTCAGGCGCTCACCGGTCGACGTCGCGAAGACGTGCAGCTCGTCCGGGCGCGGCACGACGTGCAGCTCCGTGCCCTTCTCCGGAACGGCACGGCCGCCGACGCGGACGACCAGGTCCTTGTGCTCGCCACCGACCTGCGCGGCACCGTAGACGAAACCGTCGGCGCCGAGCTCCTCGACGACGTTGACCGAGACGGCCAGGCCGGCCGGGGCGTCGGCCGAGCCCTTGGAGAGGCCCTGAGCGGCGGCGCCGCCGTGCTCGACGATGTCGAAGTGCTCGGGGCGGATGCCGACCGTGACGGTGCGGTCACCGCGGTCCGCGGCGGCGGAGAGCGCCGCACGGGAGACCGGGACGACGCTGTTGCCGAACTTCACGCCGCCGTCGGTGATCGGGACCTCGACGAGGTTCATCGCCGGGGAGCCGATGAAGCCGGCCACGAAGAGGTTCGCCGGGCGGTCGTACATGTTGCGCGGCGAGTCGACCTGCTGGAGCAGACCGTCCTTGAGGACCGCGACGCGGTCGCCCATGGTGAGGGCCTCGACCTGGTCGTGGGTGACGTACACGGTGGTGATGCCGAGGCGGCGCTGGAGCGAGGCGATCTGCGTACGCGTCGACACACGGAGCTTGGCGTCGAGGTTCGACAGCGGCTCGTCCATGAGGAAGACCTGCGGCTCACGCACGATGGCGCGGCCCATCGCCACACGCTGGCGCTGACCACCGGAGAGCGCCTTCGGCTTGCGGTCCAGGTAGTCGGTGAGGTCGAGCATCTTGGCGGCCTCTTCGACCTTCGCCCGGATGTCGGTCTTGTTCACACCGGCGATCTTGAGCGCGAAGCCCATGTTGTCCGCGACGGACATGTGCGGGTACAGCGCGTAGTTCTGGAACACCATGGCGATGTCCCGGTCCTTTGGGGGCAGGTGCGTGACGTCGCGGTCACCGATGCGGATGGCACCGCCGTTGACGTCCTCGAGACCCGCGAGCATGCGCAGGGAGGTCGACTTGCCGCAGCCGGAGGGACCGACGAGGACGAGGAACTCGCCGTCCTCGATGTCGATCTCGAGCTGGTCCACAGCCGGCTTCGTGGAGCCGGGGTAGACGCGGGACGCCTTGTCGAACGTGACACTGGCCATGGCGATTCTTCTCCTCCACCGGCAGGAACGTGCCGGACGATCCGAGTAAGGGAGTGGTGTGGTCCACTGGAGTGAACCTGAGGTGACGCTACCTGGCGTTTTCGGATCTGTCAGCAGTCCGAGGTCCCGAATATCGAGCGGGTTCCGGTCCCGGCGTTGGTTACACTGCTTCCGCACTGCCTCCTTAGCTCAGTCCGGCCAGAGCAACGCACTTGTAATGCGTAGGTCGTCGGTTCGAATCCGACAGGGGGCTCGGAGAGAACCCCAGGTCGCATAGCCCGTGACCTGGGGTTTTCTGTTGCCCGGAGCATGGCGGGTCGCACGGCCGGGGTGCCGAGGGATGGCTTGCGTGACCGATGCGTGAGCGGAGGGGTGATCCGCCCCTACTCCTTGGGCTTCTTTCGGCGGTCCTTGTTCTTG
Source organism: Streptomyces sp. NPDC058008 (assembly GCF_042886395.1). NCBI lineage: Bacteria > Bacillati > Actinomycetota > Actinomycetes > Kitasatosporales > Streptomycetaceae > Streptomyces > Streptomyces sp. NPDC058008. The sequence goes on from NZ_JBHVQX010000005.1 coordinate 117,525, forward strand.
CCCTGGGCCCGGGTCTTCTTGGCTCGCTTGGCCTTCTTCCGGGCCTTGTCCGCCTTGCGCGCGGTTTCTTCGGCATCCGTCTTCCGCTGGAGCGGGACCAGTTTCGCGGTGGCCTCGGCGGCGGTCCTGCCGACGTGGGGGAGGACGCTCTGGTAGATGTCCCGCGTGATCCGGGTGTCGCTGTGCCCGAGGGTGTCCGACACGATCTTGACGTCGATGCCGGCGGCGAGCATGAGCGTTGCGGCGCCGTGGCGGAGGTCGTGCAGCCGGATCGGCGGGAGACCGGAGGCGGCAACGAGGCGCTCGAAGAGGTCGGTGACCTTGCCGGGGTGGAGCCAAGAGCCGTCCTCCTGGGTGAAGACGAGCCGGTGTTCACCCAGGCCGGGCCCCACTCCGCGCGGTCTGCCTCCTGCTGCTTGCGGTGCCGCTCCAGAACGCCGACGGTGTCGTCGTCCAAGGCCACAACGCGGAAGCCGCTGTCTGTCTTCGGCTCGGACGACTCGACCTCCCACCCGTCCTGCACGAGCTGACCGGTAACGGTGAGGGAGTGCCGGTCGAGGTTGGTCTCCGACCACGGCTGGCCGCACGCCTCGCCCCGCCTCAGGCCGCGGAAGGCGACCAGGTGCCACATGGCGTACAGGCGGTCCGTGGCCACGAAGTCCAGGAAGGCGCCGGTCTGTTCCGGCGTCCAGACCATGACGGGCGAGGGCTTCTCGCCGGTCTGCTGCCACCGGGCGACCCGCTCGTCCGTCCACACCAGCGCCTTCGGCTTCCGGGCCGCGTCGATCTCGACGTGGGCTGCCGGGTTGAACGTGATGATCTGCTGGCCGATCGCGTCGTTGAGGGCGGCGCGGAGTGTCGCTTTGACGTGCTGGCGCGTGGAGGGCCCGGTGGCGCGGCGGTAGGGCGGCATCGCGTCGATCGCCTCCTTGAGAGCCTTACGGCGAGCGCGATTCTCCAACCCCTTCCATGGGACGATCGCCAGTTCCCCGACCGCTGAACGCCGTTGGGCGTTCTGCTCCAGGATCTCGGCGTTAGCGTCCGCGATGGCCGTGAACATTTCGCTGAGGTGGCTGACGCGTAGGCGGTCGAGACGCCGGCCGCCGATGTGCGGTTTTGAGGTGGACGCGGACGTCAGTCTCGTAGCGGTTCAGGCCGGACTTGCGAATCCGCTTGCCGGCCAGCCAGCGATCGAGCCATTCGGCGACGGTCAGGCTGCCGATGAGGTCCTGGCCGGAGTTGAGCCGCCGCCGGGTTTCCTCGACCTCCGGCAAGGGTGCCTTTTCGCTGCTGACGTCCGCGAGCATCGCGGCGATCAGCCGCCCCGTGCGAAGGAGCGCCGACTGCCGTCCTCGCGGGAAGGCAGTTCCTGGCGTACGGAGTAGGTGCAGTGGTTCCTGGCGCCACGCTTGGGGCAGGCGGTGCCGAGTTCCCTGCCGGTCTTCGGGTCGCGGCAGGAGCAGCGGCGGTAGGTGGAGCCCTTCAAGTGTCTTACTCCTCGGTGGTGTCGGGGGAGTCCTCCGGCGCTTCGGCGTCGGAGAGTTCGGGTGCGAGGTACGGCGGTGTCCCACCGTCCTCGCGGATGTAGTCCCGTGCGGTACGCAGTCCGTGCATGGCATGAGCTGCTTGTCTGGCGTAGTTCTCCCGGGCGAGCAGGGCCTCCGAGCGCGTTGCGGGACTGTGTGCGGTCTTGGCCTTCCACCGCTCGTACTCCTCGCCTCTGACGGCGGTGAGCGCCGCGTGGTGGTGGCTGGCGTGCGCCCGAAAGTTACGCAGCATCACGGACTCCGTCTCCAAGGCGTCGGGGGCCTCGCCGGTGAACCACTGCATGGCGTCCCAGGTGGGCCGGGGGTCATCCAGCGGTTGTTGCTGGACGTCGTCGACGTATCCCACTGGGTAGATGAGGCAGATCGGGTGGGTGTCGAGGGCCATGGCCAGGGCCATGACGTCGACGAGGGGCAGGGTGGCGCGGCGTCCGGACTCCATGTTCGCGATGACGTTGCGGGGGATCGGATGGCCGATCTCCGCACAGCGGTCGGCCAGGTCCTGGGCGCTCATGCGCAACTCCTTCCTTCGTCTCCGTACCTCGCCGGCCACGGTCGCCGTGACTTGGTCCTCCCACAGGGGGACGTCGTCCTCGTTCTCACCAGGATGAAATCTGTGTTGTGTCATGTAGACACATTAGCTCGATCATCCTGGTTGTACTGGCCTGGAGACGGACGCGATCGCAGTGTTCGCCGAGGGCTCGTCATGGACGGAGTGCTGATGCGCGAGAACGAGGGCCTCGGGCGGGGGTGCGGTATGAGCCGGGAGGAGCTGCTCGGCCTGCCGGTATCTGTTGACCTGGAGACGGGCAACCGGGCGCTGGGGCTGGGGCGGAGCAAGGGATACGAGTTGGCTAAGCGGGGTCTGTATCCGTGCAGGGTGCTCCGGCTGGGCAATGCCTACCGGGTGGTGACGGCCGACCTGCTCAGCCTGTTGGGTCTGGCCGCATGACGCGTCGTGCGAGGCGCGGGCGCTTCTGCGCTGAGCTGACACAGAAACGGTGGACTGTGGCGAGGCGTGGACGTACTGTCCGTTGTCCCTCGCGATCAACCGGTGCTCGCGAGACGCGAACGGGCCCCCGGCGGTGCAACGCCGGAGGCCCCAGCAACCCCGAACGGCCCGTGAAGAACCAACCCGGCGGCCAAGGCGTGCAAGCCTGCCACCGCCAGACGAGGAGCTGCCCCGTGGAACACACGGGAGCCGAACCCTATTCCGACGCAGACAAGCCCGCGTGGCCCCCGGTCGCCGTTCCCGGACGACCCGGCCACTCCCAGGACGACGAAGCCCGCGAGTACCCCGGCCATGGCGTCCGGTGGGCGGCTACGGCAGAGGCCCCTGTCCGAGAGTTGGCACCCGGGCCGGAGCCGATCGCCGATGCGGAGCCGACGGCAGGCTCGGCCCTGCTGGAGGAACTGCGCTCCCAGATAGCGAAGTTCGTGATCCTGCCCTCCACCGAGGCGCTGGACGCGGTCACGCTCTGGGTGGCCGCCACGCACCTGCAACCCGCCTGGCAGCACGCGCCGCGGCTCGCGGTGGTGGGCCCGGCCAAGCGGTGCGGAAAGTCGCGGCTGCTCGACGTGCTGACCGAGACGGTCCACGATCCGATGAGCACCATCAACACCACGCCGGCCGCGGTCTTCCGGTCGATCACGGAGGAGCCGCCCACGCTCTTGGTGGACGAGGCGGACACCATCTTCGGCACCCCGAAGATGGCGGAGAAGAACGAGGAGATGCGTGGCCTGCTCAACGCCGGCCACCAGCGCAACCGCTACGTCACCCGCGTCGTCGGCAACGACCACACCCCTCACCGGTTCGCGACGTTCGCGATGGCGGCGCTGGCCGGAATCGGTGACCTGCCGGACACCATCATGGACAGGGCCGTGGTGGTCCGCATGCGCCGCCGGGCCGAGGGCGAGTACGTGAAGCCCTTCCGCTCGCGCCGTGACATCCCCGTCCTGCACGAGCTGCGGGACCGGATAGCGCAGTGGGCGAAGCCGCACCTGGAGGTCGCGGCGGAACGGGAGCCGGAGATGCCGGTGGAGGACCGGGCCGCCGACACCTGGGAGCCGCTGGTCATCATCGCGGACCTCGCCGCAGGGCCTTGGCCCCGCCTCGCCCGTACGGCGTGCGGTCGGATGGTCGCCACCGAGGTCGAGGTGGAGGAGGACCAGCCCGGCGGAGCGCGGATCCTGGCTGACATTCGCAGGGCCTTCGCCGCTCAGCGCGAACCCGACAGCCTCACTACAGAGGACGTACTCCGCCTGCTCCGTCAGGACCCCGAAGGCCCCTGGGCCGAGTGGGGACGCGACGGGCTCACCTCCCGCCACCTGGGAGACCTGCTGCGCGAGTTCGGCATCAAACCCGGCAACGTCCGCCTCACCGACGGAACCCAGCGCAAGGGATACACGCGCAACAAGTTCCTCGACGCGTGGCGGCGCTACTGCCCCACCGTCCAGCCCGTCGACCACGCGGCCAGCACGCCCGAAACAGGTTGAGCCCCACGGCCACGGATGCCGTCCCTGCCGTCCCTGCCGTGATCCCGCAGGTCAGACGGCATGAGCTCAAGACGGAAGACGCGGCCAAGACGGATACGCGGCCCGACACGGCCTGATCGTCCCAGGACGGCGACCGGATCCGTCTTGTGCCGTCCCAGACGTCTCCGCCGTACCGCCGCAGGTCAGAGCTGCACCGTCCGGGACGGCACACCGAAGCCGAGCCGTCCCGGCCGCCGGGGGTGCGGAGCGCCCCGCCCACCGAGCTGGACGGCTCGGTGGAACGGCTGCCGTCCCGGCCCTGACCTGGGCTTGCAACGGCTGAGACGGCCAAGACGGATCATCAGACCACGAACCACAGGAGTACCCGGCTTGTCCCTCCCTACTCTCACCTCCCTCCGCACACCCAGCACATCACCCCACCGCCCGCAGCCTGCCAAGCACACCGCCGAGCGGTACGCGCTCGTCGCCGCCGGGGTCGTCATCGTGGCCCTGACCGCCGCCGGGTTTTGGCTCTCCTACGCCCACCTTGCCGAAGTCGCCGGGCAACACGGTCTGGGCGGCTCGCCCACCCGGCAGTGGGCATGGCCCGCGACCTTGGACGCCTTCATCGTTGCTGGCGAACTGCTCATGCTCAGGGCGGGCCTGCGCGCGGTGACCGACGGTTGGGCCATCGCCCTGACGGCCACCGGCTCGGTCGGCTCCATTGCGCTTAACGTGGCCGGAGTCAGCGGCACGGGCCGACCCGGCCCCGTGCCCGTACTCGACTACGTCGTCGCGGCGGTGCCCCCGACGGCCGCCCTGCTGGCCTTCGCCGTACTCATGCGGCAGATCCACCAGCTCGTCGACGGGTCCGACAGCGAAGCCGAGGCAGAGCTCGCCCCGCTGCTGGAAGCATCGGCCGTCCCTTCCGGTCAGCACCTCGAACTTCCGGCGACCACTTCCGCTCAGCAGGCGGAAGAGCAGCCGCAGCCGACCGGCAGGCCACGCAGCGGCCGACCGGCCGGCGCGGCGGTCGAGGAACTCGTAGAGATCGGGCGAACCGCCACAGCCGAGGAAGGGAAGCTGACCCGCGATTGCGTCCAGCGGGCCATACGGGATCGGGGACTTACGGTCGGTGGCCAACGACTCACCGAAGTGATGAACACCCTCCGGGCCGAACCCACCCCCACAAACGGCACCAGGCCGAAGAGCGCCTGACCGTCAGGCCGGTGGGCGCAATCCGTGCGCTTGCCAGCCCCGGTCCCTCGCCGCCCGACCCCGTATCCACACCTGTGGATGAGTCGACGGCCACCCAAGCTGCCGCCCCGCCCGCACCACTCCGGAGAACCGACCGTGACCAACGACCCGCACCACCCCGAGAGCAACCCGGACGGGCCGCAGATATCAACGAAGCCGATGACGCCCCTGGAACGTCTGCGGCGGGCGTTCGGACGGACGGCTCCTGGCGGAGCCAGTAGTACCCCGAGTCCGACTCATGGCCGGTCTTCGGGGTCTCCGCCCCAGGGGGTGGCGGAGACGGCCCAGCGCCAGGGGGCGCTGGGCCGGGAGGTCGGGGCCGAGGGCGGCCCCGACCTGGACACTCTCCACGACGTCCAGCGCAAGATCCTGCGCCCCACCCGCACCACCGAGACCGCTGCCAGCGAGCCGTCCGTGAAGAGCGCGCAGCCCACGATCCGCCGCTTCAGCGGTGACAAACGAGTCGAGCGCGTCGGCCCTCTGCGCTTCCTCGGCGAGGAGCGCGCCCTGCTCCAGGAGGCCGCCGCCGAGCACGGCTACAAAGGCGAATCCGGCTTCGCGGCCGACATCGTCCTCGCCTTTCTGGCTGGCCGCTTCACCGCGAATCTGCCCCTGCCCGAAGACCGCCGCCGCACCCACGTCTTCCGCGCACAGGTCCTGCGCCAGCTCAACCGGATCGGCGTCAACATCAACCAGATTGCCCGCGCCCTCAACAGCGACCTCACCCTGCCCGACATCCGCGAGCAGCTCGACCAACTCGACCGCCTGCTGTCGCAGATAGCCCAAGCCCTGTGCGGGCCCGCCGACCCGACAGAGGTCTGACCGAGATGATCGCCGCCATCAAGCCCTCCGGATCCAACACCCGCGGTCTGCTCGCCTACCTCTACGGTCCCGGCCGCCACGACGAGCACCTTGACCCGCACCTGGTGACCGCCTACGCCATGCTCGGCATGCCCGACCCCGGTCGCGACGAGAGCGCCACGCTCACCCAGCTCGCCCGCCACCTCGACGAGCCCGTCCGGCTGCGGAACGACGAGTTCGGCAAACCGGTGACCGGCCACGTGTGGCACTGCCCCGTCCGCACCGCGCCCGAGGACCGCCACCTCTCCGATACCGAGTGGGCGGAAGTCGCCCAGCGCATCGTGGCCGCTGCAGGCATCGCCCCCGCTGGCGACGACCTCGCCTGTCGGTGGATTGCCGTACGCCACGCCGACGACCACATCCACATCCTCGCCACCACCGTTCGCGAGGACGGCCGCCGACCCAAACTCCACGGCAGCGGTGTACGCGTTGGCGACGCCTGCCGCCAGATTGAGAAGGACTACGGCCTGCGGCAACTGAAGAAGGGCGACGGCAGCAGCATCCGCCGCCCCAACCAGGCACAGATGCACAAGGCCGCCCGCCTCGGCTGGGAGCAGACGAGCCCCGCATGGCTCCAGGACCGCATCCGCGCCGCCATCCCCCACGCCAGCACCGTCGAGGAACTCCTCGCCTACCTCGAAGCCGACGGCGTCGAGATCAAGGAACGCCGAGGACCCTCCGGCGACCTCCTGGGCTACGCGGCAGGCCGGCCCGACGACCTGACCGAGAACGGCGAGCAGATCTTCCACGCCGGCGGCAAGATCGCCCCCGACCTGACCCTGCCGAAGCTCCGCGCCCGCCTGGAAAGCACCACTCCCGAGGAATACCCCACCGCCCGCCGCACCCGGCCCACAACCCCCTGGCACCACGCCACCGACGCCCTCGACACCGTTCACACCAGCCTGGCGGAGGACACCCACGCCCAAGCCCACATCACCGCGCTCGGTGAACTCATCGAAGCCACCGCCCAGAAGGCCCCCGCCGACCTGCGCGGCCCACTACGAGCCGCCAGCCAGGCGTACGCCCGCGCGCAGCGCTCCCGGATACGGGCCGACGACCGCACCGCCCACGCCCTGCGGACCGCCGCACGCGACATCGCCACCACCGCGACAGGCCCCGACGGCAGCGCCCTCGCCGCGCTCGTTGCCGCCCTGCTCTGGGCCGCCATCCTCGCCACACGCTGGCACGACGCCAAGGGCCACGCCCACCAGGCCGACGCCGCCCGCGTCACCGTCCAACGCCTCAAAGCGGCAGCCGACCAAACCCTCGCCCCCGTACTCACCGAACTCACGGCCCGCCAGCCCGGCGAGACCGCCTGCCGCACACTCGCCCACGACGTACGGGCAGCCCTCCCCGCCGAAGCCGACCGCATCCTCACCGACACCGCCTGGCCCGCCCTCGCCACTGTCCTCTCCGACGCCGAAGCACGTGGCCACCAACCACACCAACTCCTCAAGGAAGCCGCCGCCAGGCGCGAACTCACCACCGCCCGCCAATCCGCCCGCGTCCTGATCACCCGCATCCACCACACCAGCCGCAACCCCGCACCCAACCCCCGCGCCGAAGCAGCCCGCCGACGCACAACCATGACCGCCTCCGCGCCCGCCTCGCAGCTCCTCAGCCCGAACCACTCGGTCGCACCGACGGCCGCGAGCCGCCGTACCCAACATCGGTGATTCATGTTCGACAAGGCACTCGGCCCCTGCGGGGAAGCGGTGAGGCCGGCCTCTCACGGCAATCTGGAACCATTACACAGAGTGACGGAGATCTTCAAGTTTGGGCCTTCATGTCACGTCAAGCCGCGATAGCCGCATGGCGCATAAGGTTCTTATTGTTGCAAATGGGTCATTTCGGGATGCCCTCTGACCTGCGAAAATCCGTAGAAGCCCGCCTGCCGGGTGAACGGCGTTGTCCCGACCAAAACCATCACAGGGCAGCGCCGTTGCCCCGTGATGGGGATTTTTGGGATGACTGCCTATTTTCGCAGGTCAGAAGGTTGCGGAAAATGGGCTGCACTCGAGAGCAGCGATCGGAGAGGGTTTTGGGGGCGGGGAGCAGGGGGAGGCTCCGGGGGCCTGCTGAAATTAATTCGAGAGGCCCATTCGCTGCATTTATGCAGGTCATTAGAGTGCCCCCCTGTCGGGCATTCCGAATTCCGTCAGCAGAGGCTTCGTGCGGCTCCAGCGGCCGGTTATGATGGACCCCTCCTCCGGATAGCCCCTGCCAAGTTGCTTCCGGAGAAGGGGTCCTTTGTGCATCAACCAATTGGAGGTTTCCCAAGTGGAAGAAGATGAGACTCGCGAAAAGTCCCATGCGGTGAATCATACCAGTGACGGCGAAATAGTGGCGGAAAATAAGGATGCACAGAGGGAAGATGTGCAGGTGGATACTTCTGGGTGGTTCAATAGCTTGCCCGCAGGAAAAGATTGGTGGCGCAGAATTTTTGCGCTAGTAATCATCCTGGGATTCTTCGCTGTACTGGTTCTAATGAAACCGGGTGCCGCAAGTATTAGTGCCGCCGGAATTTCGGCGTCGATAATTATTGCCGCATGGTTCAAAGTGGATCGCCGCTAGAAGAGATTCCATCTTCGATGTAATCTCGCCGCTAATTTCGAGATTCACAAAGTGGGCCGGCCGGGGAAATATAGTCGGCCCACTTTTGGCAGAATTGAGCGATTAATAATGCCTGAGACGGAAGCGATCCCCTCTGGCTCGGGATCGCGATGTTCTCCCGCATTGACGGGAGATCAATAATTGTCACATAGAGTAACCGGGTGGAGGGGGGTCGATTCTTTGAACCGATTGGTCAGCCATCGCGATAGCCCGGTCCCCGGTGTCGTCAACGCTCGCCCACAACCGGGACTGCGGACTCGGGGACGCAGCAGCGGAATCCGGTGTCGTCGTCGAGCATCGACGCCGAGGCGTCGTTGAAGGCGGACGGCGTCGCTCTGGCGAAGGGGCTGGTCCAGGCACCGGCCTTGAGCGCGTAGCGCCCGGGCTCGGTGCGGGTCGAACACCATTCCCAGGTGTTTCCGCACAGGTCGTACACCCCGTAGGGCGAGACGCCGCTGTGGTACCTGCTGACGGGAGTCGTCGAACCGAGGCCGCTCTCACGGGAGTTGCACTTGGCGGGGGTCGGCTGATCGCCCCATGGATAGACGCCGCCATGCGGGCCGCGCGCGGCCTTCTCCCACTGCTGGGCGGTCGGAGGTTCCTTCCCCGACCAGGACGCGTAGGCGGTGGCGTCGTGCTATGTGACGAGGACGACCGGGTGGTCGAGGATGGTCTCCGGGCACGTGCCACGAGGCCAGTGCTGGGGCGCTCGATGACCGGTGGCGGTGACGAAGCGGGCGTAGTCGCTGTTCGTCACCGGGTAGACGTCGATGGAGAAGGCCGGCAACCAGATCGGCCGGTTCTCCTCGCTCGACAGGAAGGTGCCGGCCTCCACGAGGGCCATCGTCTTGCCGTCGTGCGGATGCCGCGTGTGCTGCTGGATGAGCTGTGCCCCGTGTTCCGGATTTCCCTGGGCCGGCAGCACGGTGTCCAGGGAACGGGAAAGACTGGCGAACCTCGTATGGACGTCCGGGTCGCATGCTGCGAGGAAGGTGTCGAGAGCCGCCTGGTTCACGGGGCGCAGTCTGATGGTGTCCTTGCGCTGTTCCCACTTGGAGACCATCCGGTCGCTGACACCCAGACGCGCGGCGAACTCGGTCGTACTCATCCGTGACGCGTCGCGTAAGGCCCGGACCTCCAGGCCGGTCCACTGCTCGACCGTGGCCACCCTGCAACTCCCCGTAGCTGAAATCGGTAACGAGCCAGCCTAGCTCCTGGAGGGCCGCGCCACAGGGCGTTTACAGCAGCTCGCCCGGCACCTCCAGGTACTCCTTGCGCAGGGTGTCGATCACCGCGTGGGTCTCGGGCAGAACGATGCTGTCGACTCCACTGACGGCTCGGACACCCACGGCCGCGTTGGTCGCGAAGGCCGCTTGCATGTGCGGGAGATCGGCCAGGCCCACGGGACGCGTGTCGTGTTCGTGGGACTGCTGGAGCAGCCGCATCGTCACACCGGGAAGGCAGCCGGACTCGGGCCAGATCACCTCGTCTCCGTCGAAGAACCCGATGTTCCAGGTTCCCCCCTCGGAGGTGGTTCCCCGTCCGTCGACGAAGAGCGCGTCGTCGAAGCCGTTGAGCTGTGCGGTGCGGCGGTGGTGGAGGCTGGAGAAGAGCCCGACGCTCTTCACACTCGGCAGGTCCCGGGTATACGTACTCGACTGCGCCCGGAGCGGCGGCAGCGGCAGATCGGCGGCCGGCCGCGACGTGACCAGCACGCGAGGTTCGTCGGCGGAGCTTGGGTGTCCCATGTCCAGGTCCGGGTCGAAGACCGTCACCCGTACGACGGTTGCTCCGTTCGAGGGCACCGCTCTGCGAGCCAGGTCGCGGACGCGTTCGGGGTCCAGCTCCGCCCCGAACAGGGTCTCGCAGTCGCGCTGGAGCCGCTCCATATGAAGCGACAGCCCGCGCACCCGACCGTCCTCGACGCGCATCGAGGTGAAGTGCCCGTAGTTGGTCAGGGCCAGGTTCTGGAGCGCCTCGACCTTGACCGCTTTTCCGTTCAACTCTGCCATCCCGCCAGCATGGCAGCCCCCGGCAGGTCGATGTGGAACAAGCGTCCGACAGAGCGCTCAAGTTCGGTGAGAGTTCGGTCCTGAGGCGGTGGGAGGCCGTTCCGGGGTCGCTCGCTCCTCGGCCAGTCTGGTGCCGTGCCCACGAGATGCGCATACGTCTCGACCATCCGGGCCGACCACGGTCGGCCGACGGCTGTCGTCACCGCCGTACAACGCGATGGTCCCGCGGCGTGGATGAGAGAGGTCACCGTGCACGACACGCGAGATCAGACCCCTGAGCTCCCGGACGGAGCGGACGGAACACGCCACCGGCTCACGTTTCCCGTCGCCGGTACGGCGGTGGCAGCTCAGCAGGCTCGGCACCGCATCGTGGCCGCCATCCGTGCCTGGGACATACGGCTCGGCGAGGCGCGGTTGGGCGCGGTCGAGCTGGTGGTCGGTGAGCTGATCGCGAACGCCGCGCAGCACGCCGGTGCCGGCCCGATCACCGTGAACGTCCGGCAGAACGGTCCGGAGCTGATAGTCGCTGTCCACGACACCGGTACGGATCTTCCGCGGGCGACCGCCGTCGACCCGGACTCCGAGTCTGGACGGGGAGTGCTGCTCATCTCCGAGTTCGCCGACCGCCACGGTGCCGAACTCTCCGCCGCCGGAAAGCGCTGCTGGGCCGCGTTCGACCTTCCCCTGTCGTCCAACTCCAAGGGGAGCGCCATGACTCCGGCGCCAAGTACACCCGCTACGACGCCCCGAGCCATCGACTGTTTCACCGGCCCGTGGGAATTCTTGTCGAACTACTCGGCCGCGCCGGTCCAGCTCGACGGGGCGCTGTACCCCACCGTCGAACACGCCTACCAGGCTGCCAAGACCCTCGACGAAACCGTACGCGCCCGGATCGCCGAGGATCCCGACCCGGACGAGGCCAAGAGCCTGGGACGGCAGCATGCCGACCGCGCCGACTGGGAGGAGGCGAAGGTGGCCGTGATGCGCTCGCTGGTGGGGCAGAAGTTCCAGGACCCTGCCCTGCGCGAACGGCTCCTGGCCACCGGCACCGCCGAGCTGGTCGAGGGCAATGACTGGGGCGACGAGTTCTGGGGTGTGTGCGCGGGACACGGCCAGAACACGATGGGGCTGATCCTCATGGCCGTACGTGAGCAGGCCCGACGGGAGCAGGACCCGGCCACGGAACGGCACGATTCGGGAGCCCCGGCGACGGACATCGCGGGCGCCCTCGGCTGCGCAGCCCAGGCACGTATCCCCACCGCCCATGGCGTCTTCACCGCCTGGGGCTACCGCAATGTACTGGAGGGCGGGGAACACCTGGCCCTCACCCTCGGCCGGATCCGGGGTGCCGAGCGGGTCCTGGTGCGGGTGCACTCGGAGTGTCTGACCGGCGAGGCTCTGGGCTCGCTGCGGTGCGACTGCGGGCCGCAGCTGGACGCGGCCATGGCCGCGGTGGCCGCCGAGGGCTCCGGGGTGATCCTCTATCTGCGCGGTCATGAGGGCCGGGGGATCGGACTGCTGGCGAAGCTACGGGCGTACGCGCTCCAGGACGCCGGATTCGACACGGTCGACGCCAACGCGTCGATGGGGCTGCCCGCGGACGCGCGGGACTACCGGATCGCCGCCCGGGTCCTGGCAGACCTCGGCGTGCGGTCGGTGCGGCTGCTGTCCAACAACCCGGACAAGGCCGAGGCCCTCACGGCGCTCGGAGTCGAGGTGGCCGAGCGGCTGCCCCTGCTGGTGGCGGCCAACATCCACAGCCTGGAGTACCTGCGGACCAAGCGGGACCGTATGGGCCATGACCTGCCGGGGCTGCCCGAGGCAACAGATCTCGTCGGCACAACGGATCTCATCGGCGCGGAGTACGCGTCGTGACCGAGCCAACCGGACGGACCTTACGGCAGGATTTTCCCTTCCAGCGAGTGGCCGGCCCCGGCGAAGCAGCCGCCCCCTGGGCCCGATGGGGCCACGTCCCGCTGGAAGTGCTGGCCGAAATCCCGCTGCGGCCCGGGACGGTGCGTCTTGCCGCGCCCGGACGGCCGGGCTGGATCGGCCACGGCAGCACCTGGCGACAGGTGCCCGCGCGGCAGGTACTCGCCGCGCTCGCCGGAACCGTACGGACCGCCGGGCCCGTGCGCCTGGTCCTGACGGAGCGCGGCCGGAAACGCGTACTGGCGATTCTTGCCGAGGCAGAGGTTCCGCACCCGTGGGCGGTGACCGGGTGGCTCGGCTGGCCGGACATCAAGCCCGTCGGCACCCAGGGCCCCCGGACGAGCGAAGCTCTCGCCGCGCGGAGCAACGACTACTGGGCCCTCGACCTCGCCATCCGCTCCATCGGCCTCGACCGTATGGACACCTCTCGCGCGAACCCGTTGCCCTGGCGGGCCGGCGTCAGCATCGTGATCCCCACCCGTGGAGGACACGACGTACTCCCCGGGGTCGTGCACGCACTCGTGGAGGCCGCATCCCGCCTCCACCCCGGCACCCCGTGGGAAGCGGTCGTCGTCGACGACGCCAGCGATCCGCCCCTGAGCCTGCCGCCCGGACTGCCCGAACGGATCCGCCTGATCCGCTCGGAGACACAACTCCACTGCGGTGGCGCCCGCAACCACGGCATGGCGCACAGCCGTTACGGCCTGATCGTCTTCTGTGACGCGGACACCCACCTCGCGCCCGACTACCTGACCGAGCACATCACCCGCCACCTGCTCGCCCCGAACCTGATCACCGTCTCGCTGCGCGAGCACGTCCCCGCACACGCGCCGGTGCCCGGCCGCGCTCCGGACGGCAGCCGGGACTCCCGTGTCAGCGCCCACTATCCGCCCGGACGCCTCGGCCTGATCCCTGTCCCCGAGCCCGTCACCGTCCACCCGCTGGCGCAGACGCGCGCTTTCCGGGACTTCGGCCACGGCAGGCTTCTCGGCCCGGTGGATCTGCCCTTCATGGTCAAGGGCAACAACCTCGCCCTGCCAACCGCGACCGCCCGCTCCATCGGTTTCCCGCCCGACTTCACCGGCTGGGGCCCCGAGGACGTCTGTTTCGCCGCAAAAGCCATCGCCCGCGGCTCGTACGTCGTACCGGTCCTGTCCACCGGAGTCTTCCACCGCGAACACCCGCCCCGCTCCGGCAGCACCACCCGCCGGGACGCCGAGCTGGCCGCCAACCTCCACCGGTACGCCCGCCGATTGCACGAACGCGCCGCCCTGCCCTGGCAGGGGGCGACCCCAGTACGGGAGCGCTGATGACGCTCGACATCACGGACGCCTGGCACCCCACGGTGAACCCCTCCGCCCGCATGCCCGTCCACCACCTCCGCCATCTCGCGGTCCTCGGCCACGCGGAGGGCCTGCTCAACGAGTTCCCGCGCCACCGGGGCGGCACCACCATCCGCCTTCCGCGTATCCGGGACGGCCGGTTGCATGTCCTCGAACTCCCGGGACAGAGCACGTTCGCCCCATGGTGGCTCCCGGCCTCAGACCCCACTGCCGTACGGCATATTGAGGGCCTCTACGACGCGGCGCTGCTGCATGCCGAACCGTCCGCGCAGGAACGTGGCGCACTGGCCCGGCTACGGGACGGCTTCCGCCTCCGGTGCGCCCAGGGCGGGCTGACCATCGGTGAAGCCCTGTGGCAGGCCGCCGACGCGCTCCACCGGGAACTGGTCCCGTCCCTGCCCGAACTGACCCTCACCAGCCTGACCCGGTCCCCGGTACGGCATACCCTCGCCGACGCCCTCGCCCGGCTCCCCGGAGGCCTGCTCCCCCTACTCGCTCGGTGGGCAGAGCGGGAAGGCAGACACATGTGGCCACTGCTCGCGGTCGCCACCAGTACCCAAGGCATCCCCGTGCGCATCCGCCTGCACGCACGGAGCCGGCGCCTCGACGTCTCACCGCTGCCGACCTCCGGGAGCGCATCAGCCTCGGGCCGTCCCGTTCTGATCAGCGAGGACGATCTGATCGGCCTCCTCGACACCGGTCGACTGATCCCCGGCTCGCGACTGACCGCCCTCGCGGAGACGTCCCTCCACCTCGACGACACCGCCGTCAGGCACTTCGGCAATACCTACGGCAACTTCGACGTCCTGAGCAGCCTGTTCGCCGTTCCGGACGCGGCCCGAATCGCGGCCTGCGCGGACAACGAGGACTCCTGGCACTACGCCGACCTGCCCCACGGCGGTACCAGCCGCTACCCCCTCCACCTCATCGAACTGGCGGCCTGCTCCACCGACGCGCACACGGCCTCCGAAGCCCTCATCGCCGCCTCCGTGTCCCAGGGAGCCGCCGTACAGCTGGAGTTGAAGGGAGACCTTGATGCGACCGTACGCGGTGGAAGGGCTCGACTGCTCCGGTAAAAAGACAATCACCAAGCTGGTCCGTGAGCACCTCCAGGACCACGGGCTGAAGGCCGACATCGTGATCGGCCCTCTCCTCGGGGGCCGTCTCGGCCGCCTCGACGCACGACTCGCGAACATCACCGGCGCCGTCCGCCGCGGCAGCCCGACCGACCGGCTGCGCCGCGGCCTGTACGTGGCGGAACCCGTTCTTGACCGCCTCCTCCACCGCCCCGGCCCGAACCCAGCGCTCAAGGTGAGTACCCACTTCCGGGCCTGGGCCCGCGCCCAAACGGAGCAGGACCGGTGGATGGCCAGCGGCTACGACGCCACCCGCGCCGTACACATCCGGTACGCCGGCGCCACCCTGCTGTCCAGGGACTTCGACGTCCGCCTGGCCCGGCACCGCGCCGACGCCGTCACGGGCCGTACGTCCAAGGCCGAGGAACGGCGGTTCTTCGGCCCCAACCCCGAAGCCTTCGCGGCCTGGCACCGCGCTCTCGACCGCATCATGTCCGCGCGTGTCCCGCACGTCCTCCGTCTGGACAGCAGCACCGCCGCCCCCACCGAACTCGCCCGGCAGATCGCCCTGCACGCCGCCGCCTGCTGGGAGGCCGGACGGTGAGATCAGCCTCGTACCAGGCCCGCCAGATAGCCGGCATCCGGGCCGTCGCACACATGCACCAGATTGCGCAGCAGATACTCACCCGGCTCGCGGTCGAGCAGCATGTGGCGGACGTACGTCTTCCACCACTGCAACGCGCACGCGGCCTGCCTGCCGGACAGCAGCCACACCTCTATGGGATCGGAGGCGAGATAGTCCACGAGCTCGGCGCGGACCCGGTCGAACTCGACCGTGGTGGGCGCTCCCGCGTACACCGCCTCCACGCCCCGTTCCCCGAGGATCAGCCGCCGCTCGGCCTCCACCTCGAAGCCCAGCTGTCGCAGGGCCCTGCGCAGCACACCCAGGGTGGGCTCCGGGCCGGACCACAGCAGCCGCCCCGCCCGCCGGAGCCGTTCTGCCGCGCACTCCGGGCCCACGAGCGTGCCCCTGAAACCCTCTTCGGTCCGCGCACGTTCAGCAATCTGGGTGGCGGCCCGCTCCGCACCCGTACGCCACGGCTCCACCAGGCTCCCCGGCCCGTCACCAGCACACTGGGCCGCCAGAGCGGCGAAGAAACCGGCAGCGCGCCGTCCGCCGACCGTGCTGTGCGGTCCTTGGAGTGCGTCAGGCTTACAGAACACCAAGGGCACGCAAAGGAGTTCACACCCGAGTGGTTCTCCTGGGCAAGCTCATCCCCCAACTTGACTCACCACCAGGAGAAATGCAGTGGTCTCGTTCCGCTGGATCAGCGAGCCCCTCCCGGCCGACATCACCGTCCGCCAGGTCTACGGGTTCTGCTTCGACGACACCGGTCGCGTACTGCTCCGCGAGGATTCCGGCCGCTACGGACTGCCCGGAGGCAAGCCGGAGAGCGGTGAGGATGCCCCCGCCGTCCTCGTCCGCGAATGCCGCGAGGAAAGCCAGATCACCATCGGTGAGCCGGTCTACCTCGGCTACCAGGAGGTCACCGAGGAGGGCCGGCCGCCGTACGCGCAGCTCCGCCTGGCCGCCCGCATCACCGGCTTCCTCCCGCGCGAGCTCGACCGGGACACCGGCCGCACCTACGGCCGCCTGATCGCCCCGCTCAACAAGGCCCCGGCCCTGCTCGACTGGGGCATTGACGGCCTGCTCCAGTCCGCCGCCGCCGTCCACGCCGCCTACCGGCTCGGCCTCGATCCGGCCTCGGTACGCGAGGAGACCTGGCACAACTGACCCCCGCCCCCGCCCAACCAGGGAGCCCACCATGCGATGGCAGTTCCACTATCCCAAGCGCACCAGCTTCTATCCGCCCGACTACGAGAACCCCGGCCTCGGCGGCTGCGAAGCCTCCCTGGTCCTCCTCACCCGAGCCCTCGCCGCCCGAGGCCACCAGGTCGAGGTCTTCAACTGCTGCTACCGCCCAGGCACGTACGACGGCGTGACCTGGCGCATGACCTGGGAACTCGACTCCGCGCCGGTACCCGACGTCGCGGTAGCAGTCCGCTTCGACGAAGCCCTCTGGCCCACCGACTCCAAGGCCGAACACCACCTCTTCTGGATGCTCGACGACCGTACGCGCGGACCCGCCGCCTTCGCCGAGACCTTCCGCGATTGCGGCGGCCGGGTAGTCCTCGCCTCACAGGCCATGCGCCAGCGACTCGACGCTGCCACGGTCGCCATCCCCACCCACCTCATCCCGCTCCCCGTCGAGACGGACCGCTACACCGGGCCCGTCGAGGGCCGCGCGCCCATCTGCCTGTTCGCCAGCATGCCCAACCGCGGCCTCGACGCCGCCCTCGCCCTCTGGCCCCGGATTCGCGCCGCCGTTCCCGACGCCGAACTCTGGGTCACCAGCGGCTGGCAACTCTGGGGCTTCACCAACTCCGAATCCGACGACCGCTGGCACCAACTCCTCGGCGGCCACGCCCTCCCCGACGGCGTACGCCTCCTCGGCGCCCGCCCCCGCGCCGAACTGATCGAGATCCAGCAGCAGGCCGCCCTCACCCTCTACCCCTGCCGCTTCCCCGAGATGTTCTGCCTCTCCGCCGCCGAATCCAACGCCGCCGGCACCCCGGTGATCACCAGCCCCATCGACGCCCTCACCGAACGCGTCCACCACGACCGCACCGGCATTCTCATCGACGGCAACATCGACCACCCCGAAACCCAGCAAGCCTTCGCGGACGCCGCCATCGATCTCCTCACCCACCAGGACCGGCGCTACGCCATGGGCCGCTCAGGGCGCGCCGGGGCCTCCCACCTCGCTCCGGACCGAATTGCCGCGGCCTGGGAAGCGCTGACCAGCCAGTCCGCTCACGCATCTGATGCTGCCATTAATGCGCGTGTTTGATCCGATCCGTCTCTTCGGGCATCAACTGGTCACCCTGGGTGCAGAAGTCATCTCGATTGTCAGACCGGGGTGCCATGCTTCCTGGATGGCCAGCAAAAATAGGGGGCGGCGAGGACCGGTTCGTCCCGCCGCGCTCGCGCAGCAAAGCGAACCGAAGAGCGGACCAGCCGGATTGCTGTGGGCGACGACGCGTTCGGGGGCGCGGGCCGGTCGTGGGTTTCATTACCAGGATGCCGTCGGAGGGTGGCTGTGCGGGAGCATGCTGTCCGGTGCCCTCGGCGTCGATCGCATCGTCCCGGAAGGGCTGGAGGACCTCTCGTGTGATGGCTCAACTTCCTGGCATGTACAAGTGAAGTCACGTCAGGAACGAGTCGGTGACTTCACGGCCGCAGGCGTGGCCGCACATCTCGTCACCATGGTCGAGGCGCACGAGAAGCGTGAACAGGCGGGCGTGACCGGTCGGCCGATTCTGGTTCTCGAACGGCCTGTGGATGGGGAGTGGTTCACTGAATGGGGACGCCCGCTGAGCGTGCTCCCGAAAACCCACTCGGTATTGCGAGCTCTCGAAGTGAAGGCCGCGCAGTCCGGTCTGAGCAGAGATGAGATTGAAGCCTGGTGCGCCGTCGTCAGCATCTACGTGCTGCCATGGCGCGTCGCGGCAGAGGAGACCGGCGCCGCGGTGGTGCAGCGTTTTGGACTGCTGCCCGCAGCAGCGGAGCCGGTTGTTCTGGCCTTGCGAGACGCTGTGGCAGGCCATGCCGACGCCAATGCGGAGAGGGGCTTGGCGGAGGCCGCTGGGCTGAGCAGAACAAGTATTGAGCGCATCACGACGGAAGTCATCGAAACCATCGACCGGGACTCTTTGGAGGAAGCGCTGACGGCAGGCGTCTGCGAGCCAGTGGACTTTGACCGGCCGCTCCGGTCTGCTGGCTTTTATGAAGGCATCGACGTGCAACCCGGCCACATCGCCGCAGGTCTGCCTGCCCCAAGGCCCACTCTGACTGGTCAGGTTGCGACGGCGATCGACCGCGGGGAGAGCATTCTCCTCACCGGTCCGTCGGGAGTCGGCAAGTCGACCGTTATGTGGGCGGCTGCCTACGTGACCAGGCATGTGCTCTGGTACCGGATCAGGCGTCTACGGAACGAGGACACCGCCTCGCTGGTACGGCTCGCGAGAGCGCTGAAGCCCTCGACGCGCTCGCCGGTCGGATTCGTGGTGGATGGCATCGGGATCGGTGCGGCCGAGGCTTGGGACGTCCTTCACCGTGAGCTCGCCCCAATTCCGGGCGTGATGCTGCTGGGCTCAGTTCGGAGCGAGGACCTTCTGCCCCTTCGAAGCCGGGCCGACTGCACGCAGATCGCGGTGACGCTCGACGAGGACGTCGCGGAGCAGATCCACGCCGGGCTGTCAACGACCGGTGCTACGAAAGCTCCGCACTGGCGCGAGGCATACGAAGCGGCGGATGGGCTGACCCTGGAGTTCACGCACTTCCTCACTCGCGGGCGGCGGCTTGCGGATGTTCTGTCGGAACAGGTCTCCCGGAGGGTGGTCGAAGGGCGGCAGACAGAGATCGAGATCTTGGCCAGAATCGCGGTCGCCCATCGGTGGGGCGTCGACCTGCCGGTGCGTGCGCTTCAGCAGCAGCTCAACATCAGGGATGGGGATCTCCGAGCCGCACTGTCACGCTTGATCGACGAGCACCTCATCCATGAGCGACTGGGTCGTCTGTCCGGGCTTCACCGACTGCGCTCCGGCAGATTGGCCGATGCCGTACATGCGGTGCCGCCACCAATGCTGGACGAAACCGTCATCGCCGTGATGCGCATCTTGACAGACACACAGCTTCAGCCATTCGTGGCCGGCGTGCTCACGGAGTGCCCCGACCTTGATTCCGTCGTGCTGGAACAGATCACAGTTGAGCTCGAGCAAAGGCCCGGACCAACTGCGGCCATCGGCATCCTCCAAGCGCTGCGGCTGGTCGATTTCACCCGCTGCGCCGCAGGCTGGGCACGGATTCTCGACCGGCACCAGGTGGCGCTTGCGCACCGTCGCATCCTCCTGCAATTCGCGCTGATGGGCGGGGATCCTCTGCCCAACCTGAAACCCGAGATTGCCGCAGCCACAGCTGAGATCGGCGCGTCCGGCCCGCTGCACTCGCCGCTGCGCGACACACTGGCGGAGCGCCTAGGGACCGTTTGGTTGGCACGCGCCCTCGCGCAGTGCGCTGAGCCGGACGAGGCGCGGCGGTTTCTGGCCGTACTCGCCGGAACGAACCTGGACCTCACGGGCTGGCCGTCTGCACTCGCGGACTCACCGTTCGGTCGGCTCTTTGTCGACTCACCGGTCGAGATGCTGGGCGATCTACTCACCGCGGCGCGCGCCGTGTCAGTGGCGCTTGCCACCGGCCTGCTGGGACTCGCTGGTGGAGAAGAGGCCATTCTGACGAGACTCGGGGACCACTTTCCGTGGATGATCGAGGCGTCTGTCGTAAAGCGGGACGGCAGCCTTGTCGCGTACGCCCGGCTCCTGTACGTATCTGATCGGGTCCAGCCGGACGGAGAGCAGGCGCTCAGGGCGTTCGGGCGAATCCTGCTGCGCTGTCTTCCGCACTGCGAAGGAGTGGACGTTCAGAACCTGCTGCCGGGTGGACTTTCCCTGACCTTTGGTGACTTCACAAGTGGAGTCAGCCGCCTGCAACGGCAGTACGACCGCCCACCGACCCAGGTGGCGTGGATCCGAGCACAGGCTCTGATCGCTACGACGGTGGCTGGCACCTCCGACTGGACTAGTCGGACAGCCGCCGCAAGCACCGTGCTCCCCACACTGAACAAGTACTTGACAGACATGACTCGGATCTGGTGTACAGGCCGCAGCCGACCCCAGGACATCGCAAAACTTAAAACGATGCAAGTGGCACTGCAGGAGGAAGCCGCCACCTTGTCATTGCCCACCGACAGTACCTTTTTGTCCGCGCTGCCCGCGGACGACGCCGTTCCGGGCGGTGGACTGGATCACCTGCATCTACTTGTGGACGGGATCGTGGACAATCTCACTCGAAGGATTGTCGACCCTAAGGAGCATCGTGCACTCGCAGGCTTCGCCCGAGACTCGCTGAACGACAACCTGTCGCAGGTACGGGAGAGGGAGCGCTGGCAACTCATCGACCAGGAACCGCCGCCTGCCCTCGATGAGGTAGCGAAGACCCTCACCGACCTTCACGCTGTTCTCGCGGAGCTCGTCTGGGGCACCCTTGAGCCGAAGGCTCTGAGGAGTGCGGCACGGTCCGGGCCGTCCGCCCACGCCCTCGCCCGGGCGGCGGACCTCGCCCGTGCGGCCGCCGACACACGTGCATCCGCCGTACAGCTGAAATTCCAGGCCGATGCCGAGACCGAAGGTCTCTCTATCCAGTTGTACGCACGGCCGACCCCTGCCCCCGATGCGTCGGAGTGGCCGCCGGTGGAATTGGCAGTGGGCGTGGAACTCGCCGATCTCAACGGGTGGCCGTCGGCAAGTGAGCGTCTGAGTACCCTGATGCGCCAGGATCCAAGCTCCCAGGGCTACCGCAGGCCCGTCCTCTTTGTGCCCCTTGTCGATGGCAGGCCGGTCCGACTTCTCGCGCTGCAGCTCCATACCACGCTGTGGCCGGGAATTGACCTCTTCGACACCTGGGGCACTGTTCTCCCCGAGGCATGCCCGACTCCACTCACCAATAGCGTCATTGAGGCGCACCAAGCTCTACAGTGCCTTTCAGGTCTGGCGCATCTGACGACTCTGCGGGATACCGACCAGCGGCACCAAAGGATCGCCGACCAGGCCGTGGCCAGATTCCAGGAGGGGCATCGTGCGATCACGGAACTTGGGCCCGGAGACTCGGTCATCGTTGGGGTCGTTGATTTCCTAAGTTCCCTCGCTGTGCGGGTGGAAAGCGAGTTCAGTGAGAGCGCTGCTCTCCGAGACTCTGAAGCACCGATCCTCGCTGTCGCTGTCGCTCAAGGCATGACCGGCCATCCGACGGACGACTACCAGCAGTTGGAAGGTCTGACGTCAATCGCTCTGCAATGGGATCTGGATCCCAGCCGTGCGGCATCGCTCCTCGCTCGAGGCGATGGTTGAGGCCAATTGACAATCAAGTCCCCGGCCGGTGAGCCCGTCCACCACATCAGACCCGTCCTCGCCGTGTGGGCGAGTATCGCGACTTCCGTTTTTTCGGTCACCTGAAGTCGATGGTTCGCAAGGCACGGGGAAGCTTGGCCCTGTACGGGATCATGCCGAGACGACGCTGCTTGACTGTTGCGGCCATGGTGATGTGGGCCTGTGCCGGCACTCCGGCGGGGACCTGGACGATGAGGGTGAGCGACTCGTCGCCGACCAGGGGCGTGCTGGCGGTGGCGTTGAACCGCCACTCCGGGTCGCTGTCGCGCTCGCCCATGCCGACCACGAATACTTCCTCGCGGCCGCCTTGTTCCGGCGTGTACTCCACACCGGCCTCGACGAGCATGAGCTTGGCCGTCAGCTTCAGTTGGGTGGAGGCCGTCACGGGGAGGGCTCGCTTCTTCGGGGAGATGGACCACGCGATCGGCTGGCGATCCTCCGGTTCGCCGGGAGCCTCCATCCGGATACTGATGGCCGCGTTCGCGAAGGGATTTCCGTCGGGAGCTGGGCGGAACGAACAGACCAGGCTGAGGAGTAGGTAGTCGTACTCGCCGGCCTGCGACTCCAGAAATTCCTGCCAGTCCCCGTCGCCCTCAGCCGCCTGTCTGGCGGTGAGGGGACGTACGACCGGGGCGCCCAGGGAGATCCGGCCTGTCAGAGAAGGCTGGGGTGTGGGCGTCTGCAGGAGGAGCGTCGGCACAAGTTCGAGGTCGTAGGTCGGCGTTGTTGCTACAGGTGGTGGGTCGAGAAGGTTCATTCGGTGGCTCCGTGAGGGGATTCGGTGTTCGTGCGCCAGTCGCCGATGAAACAGAAGGCGCCCCAGTCCCGGTAGGCGGGGTGGTGGACGCGGGTCACGGACTGGGCGGTACGGAAGGCGCTGCGCCGGTTCGGGGTGACAGTGAGCTGTTCGTACAGCGTGCCGAAGAACCTGGTGGCTACGTCGGGTGCGACCGGCCAGAGGCAGCCGACTACGGCGGAGGCACCGGCCGAGAGGAAGGCGGCGGGCAGGCCGTGCAGATTGTCGTTGATGTCGAAGCGGCCGAGAGCCGACTCGCACGCGCTCATGGTGATGAGTTCGACGCCGCGCAGGTCGGTTCTGAGGATGTCGTGGGCGAAGACTCGGCCGTCGTCGCCGTTCTGCGGATCAGGTGCCAGGTATAGGCACTGGTGCCAGGGCGCCCACTCGTTGTGCGATCCATGGGCCGCCACGTGGACGTAGCGGGTCCCGGGCAGTGCTTCCAGGAAACGACGGGGCGTGGCGGCCGCCCCCAGAACCGGGGCGGCGCCACCCGTCGAAGCGGCGATCTGCGCGGTGTGGGTCTCCAACGAATTCGTGCCGCCGCTGTCGTACGCGAAGGAGACCAGCTCCGGGCCTGGTGAGGGCCGCGTGGGGTGAGCCGGACGGCTGAGAAAGGACAGGCTGGGTACCTGCGTAACGGTCCACTCGTCAGCCACCGGACCACGGTCGGTGGAGAGCAAGTGGAAGGGGAGGTAGTGAAGGGGGCCGTTCGGCCAGATGCACAGGTGGGTCTTGCCCTCGGTCAGCCAAGAAGGGAAGGCATCGGTGAACCCGGCCAGGTAGGTGCGGGAGTCGTCAGCGAGGAGCCGCTGGGCGGTGCGGGTCACTTGGCGGTGCAGCGGATCGGCGGTGATCTCACGACGGAGTGCGGCGATTTGCGGGGCGGCGGGTGACGTGTTGAGGGTGTGACCGGCCTTGGATACCCGGACCGATCCGCCCTCGATGTTCGGGAAAACCAATGTGCGGCAGGACAGCCCGTCGCGGGTGATCGCCAGCCCTTGCAAGGCCATGACGGGGTTGGCCGAGCCCTGGTGGTGCACCTGATGGAGAAAGAGCGAGAGCAGCACTGTTTCACTGGGTAGCAGGGCTTGGATTTCATCGATGTGCAGCAGTGGGAGGTGTGCCGGATTCCGGGAAGCGCGCAGCTCCCAGCTGATTCTGCGATCGGCGGCACGCTGAAGGTTGCGTACCTCGGCCTCGGTATCGCTGTCCGGCTCGGCCTCGCCAGAACCGAGGTAGTAGAGCATGGCGGTCTCGGCCCCGCCGGGTAGCTCGAAGTCGGGGAGGGGACCGGCAAGCGCTGCTTCGCTGAGTTGTGCGCGGTCGAGGATCCGGTTCAGAGCGGTGGTGAACTCCAGCGGGCCTGGGTGCCCCGCCATGATGGTGAAGTCCATGCCTTTCGCGGCCTGGTGCACGGCGTACAGTAACGCGATATTGACGGTGTCACCGGTCAGTTTGAAGGTCAGCGATTGATACAGGTCTCGCAGTTTCCAGTCCACCGTCTCATCCGTCCCGTTCCGCAGAAACACGGATGCCGGCACCAGCGCATGCGCCGCTCGGTCCGCTGACGGCCCTTCGCAGGCTTGGGCACACCCCAACCCGGCCTCGAGGGCCGCGAGAGCGAAATCGATCTGACCACATGTGGCGAACTGGAAGGCGGCGGCGGCGAAGTTGGCCGCGGCGGACTCCGGTTGCTGCTCTCTCTCGGCATGCATCCCCAGGTCATGGGCGATTACGGCGTCGAGATAACCCAGTGCGTCGGCGTGCCGCAGGAAGAGTTCAGGCTCCAACCGCCCTGCCTCTTTGAGGAGAGCGCGCGCAGACTCACCGGTTTGAGCCGGATCGGCATGGGCGGCGAGATGAATGAACGTCGCAGCGAGTTCAGCGGCGGACCACTCCTCGGCTTCCGCACGGGAGCGCACTTCGGCGGTGACCGCGTCCACTGGAGCCGGCTCCGGGAAGCAGGCAAGCCGGTCGTCGGCCAGGCAGTGCACCTCGCGTGCCCAGCGCAGTCGGCGTTGAGAGTCTCGTGAGAGATCCGGCAGGTCGCGGTCGGCCACTTCGAGCAGTTGGCCCTGGAGGTCGAGGCGGTGGGCTTCGTCGGCGAGAGTGAGGGCCTCGATGAAGACACAGGAGGCTTCGTGGTCTCCCTGCCGGGTCCGGAGGACCGAGAGAGGGACGGGTAGCAGGCCGGGCAATTCGTCCGGAAGGGCAACCTCGCCGAACCGGTGCAGGATGCGAAGTGTGTACAGACGGCCCAGTGGATCGCGCAGCGGGTCCAGAGCGTCGAACGCCTTCCGGGCAGTGAGCTGGATTTCCCGGTCGTACGACTCCTCCCGCACCCCGGCGAGGAAGGACAATGCCTCGGCCAGGGACTTGAGGACTCGCCCGAGCGCATGCCCCGACGACAGGTCTGCGGCATCCCGTAGGTACCCGACCGCGGCCGCCGCGGCTTTCGTAGGCGAGGGCATTTCCGGTTCTGCGGCGTGGGCGGGGTCATCCGGGTGGAGGGACCGGTGACGGTCCTGGCGGTTTCGCCAGACGTGGAGCGCGCTGTCGAAGGTCATCCCCGGCACTTCGCCGAAGTACGGGCTGAGGTGCAGCAGTCCGGCGGCGAAGAGGGTTTCGGCCAGCTCGTCCGTCTCGTCGCGTTCGCGCAGTACTTCGATCTGGGTCCGCAAGGTGTCGTGGGCGCGTCGGAACAGCCCTCCCTCGGGACGTCCGACCAGGCTCAGACGTGCGGCCTCGACGTAGGCATCGGCCGCTTGCCACCAAGGACTCTCCGGCCTTTTCCCCCACCGTACGGAGGCGGATTCCAACGCAAGAGTGAGTGCGGGCACCGCGTTATGTGGCGCACCGGAGCCGACGAGGCCCATGGCACCGACCACCACTGCGTAGACGGCCTCCCGGGACAGCACGAAGGCGGGATCCACGGCGCGGCGGATTGCTTCGGCCTCCGGAATGATTCGCGCGACGATTTTCGAGCCGAGGTCGGCGAGGGCCCGGGCCTGGCGCTCGCTGTCCGGCGTGAGCGGCGCCGTGGCGCTCGCTGGCTCACCGTCCCGCTCCTCCTCATGGCCCACGAACGTGCGGTCGAGGAGTAGCCGCATCGCCTGGCGGAGGTTCGTGCGGTGATCCGACTCCAGTCCCAGAGTCGCCTCGAGATCAACCGCGAGACGCAGCCATGTGACAGCTTCCCGCAGCAGGGAAACGGCTTCCGCAAGGGGTTTCTTTTCGGCCCGACGGCCGAGGGACACTCCGATACTCGACGCCGCGCCCGCCTGCTCGGTGGAGTTTTCAGGCGCCTCGGTGAACGCGGTACGCGCGGCGGATTCCGCCGCGGCAAGGTCGGCAGGATCGGCAGAGAATCCGAATCTCTGGATGTGGGCACCGGCGAGGCTCACCCGGCGGCGGGACCGTCGGGCGGGCGATTCCTCGGACAGCGCGGCCACGTCAGTGAGCAGTTCTACGGCGGAGTTGGCATCGGCCAGTCGGTCACTGAGCGGGCGGTTGGCGACCGCCGCTCGGTGGCGGAGGGCGAGGCCGAGGGTGGTGTCACGGTAGGGACCCGCGGGCGAGCTGCGGAGCAGGGCTGCCGCCTCGTCGAGTAAGGACGGATCGCCACTCTCCTCTGCGTCCAGCACCAGGTCGCTGGCGTGGTCCACAGGGTCCTGCCACGGGTCATGGCCGGTCTCCTCGGTGAGCCGGGACCAAAGTTCGCGCGGTACGCGCCGGTGATCGACCAGATATAGCAGGCCGAAGACATGCATCGCCCTGTTGAAGTCGGCCTCCGACCGCATGGCGTCACTGTGGGCGAGAGATCGTGCCCAGTGGTACGCGGCGACCGTGTGCAGGACGTCGGTATCCACCGCCCTCTGCTCGTCTAGGGCTCTGCCCGCGACTGCCAGTAGTTCTGCGGCTGCGTTGGCTCCTGCCTCGTCGAGCACGATATTCGTTGCCCCGCCGTTACTGAAATCCCGGACTCTGCCAGCCAGCTCACTGAGCAACGCATCCCTCAACCCCGTAACCTCCTGAGTACCCAGAGTAGGCAAGCTGGTGCTGGTTAGGGGGCTAAGTTGCTTGCCTTACCCGTCTCCCAGACCCTCAGCGGTGGGAATCCGGGCGGCCTCAGGGCTGGCTGAACGTTCCCCTCCTGAAGTCACAGTGGCAGGACGCTATCTCGCCCGAGCGAATGGGCCGGTGCCAATGAGCGGCCAATCTGCAGGGCGAGTTCGCGCTCGCAGCCGACTGCCTGATGTGTCACCGCTGTTGCATCGGGCTGGGTTGAGCAGCTCTGTACCACTGCCGAAGCACCACTTCACCGAATCGAGAGGTTCTGGCCCGTTGCCGGCCCGATGTACCTGGCGGCTACGAGCGGCGATTGCACCGCCGACGCGTCGCTGCCGCCCCAGTGTCTGCGGGCCTGCCGCTGATCGAAATTCCCGTTCGCAAGTCGAGAGGTCTGGCTACTCTCGCCAGGTGAGCTTTAACAACATTGCGCGGAAGGTTCGCGATGAGGCGCTTCCTCATGGGCTCCGCGTGACGCAGCTCCGATCTTGCGTGCAGTTGTACCGGCCGATCGGCTTTCACGCGACGCTGAGCTTTCTTGAATCCAAGGCAGGTCCCTACAGCAGAGACAAGGGTGCTTTGCTCCGCGCGTTGGGTGTGCTGGAGGCCAGCCGGGACGCGCGGCACGTGGAGCTGCGGGCGTTCGACGGGATGCGAAGGCTCGCCAAGGGCCAAGGCGCACGGCAACCGCGTCAGGCTGAGCGGAATCCGTATCGGGAGATGTGGTGGTCGGGAGCGCCGCGGGAGGGGGCCCTGCATGCTCTGTCATTCCTGCGCGACCGACAACGGATCCCGATGGTCGCCGGTGACCCTGTTGCTGCGGACCTGCACCGTTGTGTCATCGCCTGCATTGAGTCCGGTGGGGCATTGGCGCCGGAGGAGCGCCTCGTGCTGGCGGAGTGCGTCCGCAGACTCGGGGAGCGACGGAGCCTTGCTGTTTGGGAGGACGACAGGATGGGCTATCTCCGGACCCTCGATCTGCTCCGGGCTGCCCGTCACGTGGAGGTCGCAGCGGCTGGATGCGTGAGCGATGCGTGAGCGGACGCGTTGGGATGACGTGGTCAGATCTGGACTGGCCGTCAAGCAGCGGCTTTCTGAGCAGGCTGTTCCGGACTGGAGCGGTATACGGCGGAACCCCCGGCAGGACCCTGCAGGCCCTTGTAATGCGTAGGTCGTCGGTTCGAATCCGACAGGGGGCTCCGACGGATCCCCGGGCCTGCTTTCGGCCCGGGGATTCCCTTTCTTCCGGCCCGTCCGGTGAGCCGTGGGTCCTGCGGCTGGGTCAGTGGCGTCCGGAGATGCGGTCCGCCGCCTTCGCGAGGGGGTCCGTCGCCGGGGTCGATGACGCCGACTCCCGGCGGTCCGCCGTGCGGTAGGCGGCGTAGAGGCTGTGGACGCCGAGCCAGCGGAAGGGCTCGGGCTCCCAGCGGCGGACCTTGTGGCCGACCCAGGGGAGGGCCGTCAGGTCGGTGGGGCCGGCCTGGCCGGAGTCCTGCTGGATCAGGTCGCGCAGGGTGCGGGCCGCCAGGTTGGCGGTGGCGACGCCCGAGCCGACGTAGCCGCCGGCCCAGCCGAGGCCGGTGCTGCGGTCGAGGGTGACGGTCGCGCACCAGTCCCGGGGTACGCCGAGCACGCCGGACCAGGCGTGGTCGATGCGGGTGCCCGCGGTGGTGGGGAAGAAGCGCACGAGCAGATCGCGCAGGTCCTCGATGGTGGCGGGGTGCGTGCGGGCCGTGCCGTGGATGTTGGCGGCGGCGGAGGCGTAGCGGTAGGGGACGCCGCGCCCGCCGAGGGCGATGCGGTCGTCGGCGGTGCGCTGGGCGTACATGTAGGCGTGGGCCATGTCGCCGAGGGTTTCGCGGCCGTTCCATCCGATGGTGTCCCAGAGCGCCTCGGGCAGGGGCTCGGTGACGATCATCGAGGAGTTCATGGGGAGCCAGGTGCGTCTGTGGCCCTTGAGCCCCGCGGTGTAGCCCTCGGTGCAGCGCAGTACGTAGGGGGCGCGGACGGTGCCGTACGGGGTGACGGCGTGCTTGGGCTTGATCTCGGTGACGGGGGTCGACTCGTGGAGGGTGACGCCGAGGGCTTCCACGGTGTCGGCGAGGCCCTTGACCAGCTTGGCGGGGTGCAGGCGCGCGCCGTGCGGGGTCCAGGTGGAGCCGACGGCTCCGGAGACGCGGACGCGTTCGGAGGTCTCGCGGGCGCCGCGCAGGACGCGGTCGGTCTCGCCGAAGGCGATCTCCACGGAGTGGAAGTCCTTGAGGCGGGCGAGCTGGGAGGGGGTGTGGGCGACTTCGAGGACGCCGCCGTGGTGGATGTCGGCGTCGATGTTCTCGTCGCCCGCGACCCGGATGACCTCGCCGACGGTCTCGTTCATGGCCTTCTGGAGGCGGACGGCGGCGTCGTGGCCGTGCAGCCGGGCGTAGCGGTCACGGCCGGCGATGCCGTTGTAGAGCCAGCCGCCGTTGCGGCCGGAGGCGCCGTAGCCGCAGAACTTGGCTTCCAGAACGGTGATGTTGAGGAAGGGCACCGCCTTCTTGAGGTAGTACGCCGTCCAGAGCCCGGTGTAGCCGCCGCCGACGATGCAGACGTCGGCGCTGCTGTCACCGGGCAGGGGTTCGCGCGGGGTGGGGGTGCCCTCGTGCGCGTACCAGAACGATATGCCGCCGTTGACGGTACTGACGGTGCTCATGTGTCCCCTGTTTGTCCGTGTGCAGCCCAGTCGCTGGAGGGACGGTACCTCTAGGGTCGCGGTGTGATCGACGTTCCGGAAGAGCTGGTCCTGAATCTCTCCGACCACGGCGGCGCGGCGGGACGGGCGTTCGCCGGTGCGTTGCCCGCTCTGGCCGGGAGGTTCCTGGAGGAGTGGGGGCTGCGGCCCGACGGGGCCCCGATGAGCGGGATGTGCGCGCTGGTGCTTCCGGTGGTCCGGGTGGACGGTGGGAGCCCGGCGGCGCTGAAGCTTCAGCCGGTGGACGAGGAGACGGTGGGGGAGCCGGTCGCGCTGCGGGCCTGGGGTGCGGCGGGCGCCGGGGTGGTGGGTCTGCTGGAGCACGACGCGGCGACCGGGGCGATGCTGCTGGAACGGCTCGACGAGCGGCGCCCGTTGGCCGGGGTGGCGGATGCGCGCGCGGCGGTCCGGGTGCTCGCGGGGTCCTTGGCCCGGCTGGTCCGCGTGCCGGCCCCGCCCGGGATGCGGCGCCTGGGGGACGCGACGGTCAGGATGGTGGAGGGGGCTCCCGGGGCGGTGACGGGGCTGGCGGACGAGGGGGAGCGGCGGTTGCTGCTGGACTGTGCGGCGGCCGTCCGGGAGGTGGCGGGTGACCCGGGGGACCGCCTGCTGCACTGGGACCTGCACGACGGCAACGTCCTGGCCGGGCGCGCGGAGGAAGGGCGGGAGGGGGAGTGGGTCGTGATCGATCCGAAGCCCCTGAGCGGTGATCCGGGGTTCGAGCTGTTCCCGGCGCTGAGCAACAGGTTCGACGCGTCCGAGGTGCTGTGGAGGTTCGATCTGCTGTCCGGGACGCTGGGGCTGGACCGGGAGCGTGCGCGGGCGTGGACCCTGGGCCGGGTGCTGCAGAACGGGCTCTGGGGGGTCGGCGGTGGCGCCCGGCGGCTCCCGGCGGAGCACGCGGAGATCGCCCGGCGGCTGCTGGGGCGGGGCTGAGGGGCGGGGGCCGCGCTTAGGCTGCCCCCATGATTCGCGCAGCCACCCCCGAAGACGTCCCCCTCATCCACACCATGGTCCGTGAGCTGGCCGAGTACGAGAAGGCCCTCGACGAGGCCGAGGCCACCGAGCAGCAGCTGTGCGACGCCCTGTTCGGCGAGCGGCCGGCCGCGTACGCGCACGTCGCGGTGTCGGACGACGACGGCGACGTGGTCGGGTTCGCCCTGTGGTTCCTCAACTTCTCGACGTGGCGCGGGGTGCACGGCGTCTACCTGGAAGACCTGTACGTGCGTCCCGACCGGCGCGGCGGCGGCTACGGGAAGGCGTTGCTGACGGAGCTGGCCCGGATCTGCGTGGAGCGCGGGTACGGGCGCCTGGAGTGGTCGGTGCTGGACTGGAACGCCCCGTCCATCGCGTTCTACGAGTCCCTGGGCGCGCGCCCCCAGAAGGAGTGGACGGTGTACCGGCTGACGGACGGGGCGCTGGCGGACCTCGGAGCGGTCCCGGTCGTCTGACGGGCCGAGGCCGGGGAGCGGTGTCGGCAGTCTGTCGGGGTTCCCGAAGGTACGAGAGCTCCCCGGTCTCCGGCCTCGGCTGTGCTGGAGGTCAGGGGGCCCCCGCGGCCCGGGGGACGTCCCGTTCGGTCCCGTCGAGGAGCCCTACCGCCAGGACCGCCGCTTCGATGCCGCTGTTGAACGCGACCTCGCTGAGGAGCCCCGGGGCGGCGACCTGGTCGCCCGCGAGCAGGATCCCGTCGCCGCGGTCGACGGCGGGCCGGTCACGCCAGGTCGTGCCGGGCTTGTCGACGGCGCCGGTGCGCCCGGCGGCCAGTGCCTCGCGCCGCCAGGTGATGCGGTCACGCCAGCCCGGGAAGCCGAGGTCGAGCAGGTCGTCGGCGCGGCGGACGGCATCGGCACGGGGGGTGCCGGGAGCGAGGGGGATCTGGGCCTGGATGAGCTGCTCGCCCGAGGGGGCGAGGGTGGGGTCCTGGGTGGTGAACCGTTCGACCCAGCCGGGGGCGTCGAGGTCGGACACGACGAACGGGTCGCCGGGCCGGGTCCGCAGGGCCAGGTCGAGCAGGGCGGTCCTGCCGCTGTCCCAGGTCAGGGCGGGGTCCTTCAACAGGGTGCGGGCGGAGTCCAGGTGCGTGGCGACGATCACCGGTCCGCCGCGCAGCAGCCCGGGCAGGTCGTCGGGGCCGATGCGCGCCGCGGTTTCGATGCGTACGCCGAGATTCCAGGCCCGTGCGGCCATCCGGTCGATGAGCTGTGCCCAGCCGCCGACGGGATAGCGCGCCTCGGGCGGTAGCGCGGTGGCACGGCGCAGCCGTTCCTGGACGAAGGCGGCGGAGAGCGAACCGGGGTCGTGGTGGAAGAGGGCCACACCCATGTAGTGGGCCGCCGCGCGGGCGCCCTCCTCGCCCACCTGGCCGGTGGCCCAGCTCAGGAAGTCGGTGTCGACGGGCGCCTTGCGGGGGTTGCGGCGTGCGAGGCGCAGCATGGCCAGGGGCGGGGTCCTGCGCAGGGCGCCGTCCCGGCGGAAGAGGAAGCGGGTGGCCTCCCGGGGCGGTACGGAGGCGAGCGCGCCGAGCAGACCCCGCTGTTCGAGCCAGGTCCAGTGCGGTCCCCCGCGGTAGAGGGCGTGCGGGCCCTCGTTGGTGAGGTAGGGGCCTTCGGCGGTCCTGGCCCGCCCGCCGAGGGTGTGGTGGGCCTCGTGGAGGGTGACCTGGGCCCGGGACTCGGCTGCGGTGATGGCGGCGGTCAGTCCGGCGAAGCCGCCGCCGATGACGTGGATGCGCTGCATGACTGGGTCTCCTCGCTGTGGGCACTTCCGCATGGAGGACGGTTCGGCGGGCCGGTTCCGTGACATCGGGCCGGGCGTTGTCAGTGGTGTGCGTCACGATGGGGGGCATGGCACGTACTGGCAACAGGAGCAGCAGGAGCACGGGCGCGAAGGACGGGGTGGCCGAGGCACGGCGCCCGGAGGTCCGGCTGCCGCCTCTCGTGGCGTACGAGGGGGAGGGCCTGGAGCCCGACGGGGACTACGACGGTGTGCGGTTCGAGGAGACGGACCTGGCCGACGCGTCGGGCCCCGGAGCGCGGTTCATGGACTGCGAGCTGCACGGTTGTGCCCTGGACCGCGCCGAGCTGGTGCGGGCCAGGTTCATCGACTCGGTGCTGACGCGCGTGCGGGGTGTGGGCACCGACCTGGCGGGGGCGTCGCTGCGGGACGTGGAGGTCGTGGACGCGCGGCTGGGCGGGGTCCAGCTGCACGGTGCGGTGCTGGAGCGGGTGCTCGTGCGGGGCGGGAAGATCGATTATCTGAATCTGCGCAAGGCGCGGCTGAAGGACGTCGTGTTCGAGGGCTGCGTGCTCTCCGAGCCGGATTTCGGGGAGGCGCAGCTGGTGCGTGTGGAGTTCCGGGACTGCGTCCTGAAGCGTGCCGACTTCAGTTCCGCGCGGATGGAGTCCGTCGATCTGCGGACGGTCGCCGAGCTCGACATCGCCCGGGGTGTGGAGCGGCTGGCGGGCGCGGTGATCAGTCCGTCCCAGCTGATGGAGCTGGCTCCGGCGTTCGCGGCGCAGATCGGGGTGCGGGTGGAGGCGTAGGCGTACGCCCGCACGCGGCCGGTGAAGCCCGGGCGCGGGGCGTCGTCAGAGCCGGGGGAAGCGGGCCTGGAGGTCCCAGATGATGGGGTTGTCGGCGAGGCCTTCGTGCATGTCGGCCAGGTCGGCGATCAGGTCGTGCAGGAAATCGCGGGCCTCACGGCGCAGCAGGGAGTGGCTGAAGGTGAGCGGGGGCTCGTCGCCGGGCATCCAGTCGGCCTCCACGTCCACCCAGCCGAAGCGCCGCTCGAAGAGCATGCGGTCGGACGACTCGGTGAAGTCGAGCTCGGCGTACTGCTGGCGGTGCGAGCGGTTCCCCCGGGGGTCGCGGTCGATCTGCTCGACGATGTCGCAGAGCGCCCAGGCGAAGTCGAGGACGGGAACCCATCCCCAGCCTGT
This sequence comes from Streptomyces sp. NPDC058008, assembly GCF_042886395.1. Lineage (NCBI taxonomy): Bacteria > Bacillati > Actinomycetota > Actinomycetes > Kitasatosporales > Streptomycetaceae > Streptomyces > Streptomyces sp. NPDC058008. The sequence continues at coordinate 151,242 of NZ_JBHVQX010000005.1, forward strand.
GGATACTTCGCGGTCGGCTTTGGTGTCGGCGAGGTAGACGTCCCCGGAGAACAGGTCGTGCCGCAGGGCGTGGACGTCCGCGCGGCGGTAGTCGGTCTGCGGGGGGTCCGGGAAGCGCCGGGAGAGGGAGTAGCCGATGTCGAGCACGGTTCGATGGTGTCATGCCCCGTGAGCGCCGTGTGCCGTGCGGGCGTGGGACCGGGGGGACAGGGGCGGCCGGTGGGTGCGGGCCGCCTGGCCGCGTGCTCTGCGGCGGGCGGGCAGGCGGCCGGTCGTGGGTTCGGGGTGAGCCAGGGGCAGGAGCGGTTGGCACGACGCCCGATCCGACCGCGTGCCCCTGCGCCGGGCGCGGGGCCTGGTCGCCCTGCCCAGGGCCGAGGGCGGGGGCGGCGCCGGGGCCGGGGACTGATGGCGGAGGGGCGGGCGCACCGGTACGGGCGGCGGGCCGGGGTGGGCACGGTCGTGCCGGGCGGCCCCGTTCCTGTGGTCTGGTCGGGCTGTACGTGCCGGGTCGGCCCGCGTTCGCATATCGGCTATCGGTTGGCTGTCCGTGCCGAGCCGGGGTCCCGGTTCTGTGGTCCGCGTGGCCGGTCCGTGCCCGGTGCTCGCCCTGGTCCCCTCGGAATGTCCGGCGGTTTGCGGGTTACGGGAGCAGCCGTTGTTCCTTGGCCACGGCGACCGCCCCGGCCCTGGTGTCCACGTCGAGCTTCTCGTAGATCCGGCCCAGGTGGGTCTTGACGGTGGCCTCGCTGATGAAGAGCGCTCGTGCGATGTCACGGTTGCCGAGGCCCTGTGAGAGCTGGCCCAGGATGTCGAGTTCACGTTCGGTCAGGGTGGGCCGGGGGCTGCGCATCCGGGCCATGACGCGGCTGGCGACCGGCGGCGAGAGCGTGGTGCGGCCCTGAGCGGCGGCGCGGATCGCGGCGAAGAGCTCCTCCGGGCGTTCGGCCTTCAACAGGTAGCCGGTGGCTCCCGCCTCGATGGCGCGGGTGATGTCCGCGTCGGTGTCGTACGTGGTGAGGACGAGGACGTGGGCCGCCCCGGCGGCCGCGATGCGGCGGGTCGCCTCGACGCCGTCGATCCCGGCGCCCAGCTGGAGGTCCATCAGGACGACGTCGGGGCCGAGCCGGGCGGTGAGGGCGACGGCCTCCTCGCCGCTGCCCGCCTCGCCCACGACCTCGATGTCGGGCTCTCCCCCGAGGAGGGCCAGCAGCCCGGCCCGTACGACGGCGTGGTCGTCGCAGAGCAGGATCCGTACGGGCGAGGTCATGCGCGTTCCTCCGGAGCGGGTGGGGCGGACGGTGGCGGGGGTGAAGTGGTCGGGTCAGGCGCGCTGGAGGGCGCGGTGGGGGCGGCTGGAGTGGTGGGTATGGCCGGGGTGTCCGGGGTGGAAGTGTGGGGAGGCGCCGGTGAGGCGGACTCGGTGACTCCGCCGGATGATGCGGGCGCGGTGGGGGTGTCCGACGGGGCGGAGTCGTCGGCTGACGGGGAGGGCAGGGGTACGGAGGCGGACAGGACGGTGCCTTCGCCGGGTGCCGATTCGACGGTCAGCGAGCCGCCGAGCTGTTCGACCCGGGCCCGCATCGCCGGCAGGCCGTGGCCGCGTACGCCGTCGGGAGGGCGGGGGAGCGGGCGGTCCGGGCTGAAACCGCGGCCGTTGTCGGCGATGTCGAGGACGACGCGGTCGCCCAGGTGCGTCAGCGTCAGTGCGGCGAGGGTGGCTGCCGCGTGCTCGGTGATGTTCGCGAGCGCGCCCTGCGCGATCCGCAGCAGCGCCGACTGCACCCGGTCGGGGAGCGGGGCGGCCGGGGTGCCCTCCACATGGCAGCGAACGGTGGGACCGCCGCGTGCCTGGGCGGTCTCCCGGGCGGCCAGCGCGTACAGCGCCGCCTCCAGCCCGCCGCCCTCGGCCAGATCGGCCGGGGCGAGGTCGTGCACGAAGCGGCGTGCCTCGGCGAGATTGCGTTCCGCGATGCCGGTCGCCGTCAGGACGTGGCGGCGGGCGGTGGCCGGGTCGGCGTCCCACGAGCGGTCTGCCGCCTGGAGCAGCATCTGCTGGCTGGAGAGGCCCTGGGCCAGGGTGTCGTGGATCTCCATGGACAGCCGTTGGCGTTCGGCGAGGGTCCCCTCCCGGCGTTCGGTGGCGGCCAGTTCGCGCCGGGTGCGGAGCAGGTCGTCGATCAGCTCGCGCTGCCGGGCGGCCAGGTCCCTTTGGCGTACGGCCTGGCGCTGCATGTGGACGAAGACCGCCGTGGCCACGGCTGCGACGGCGGGCGGGGCCAGGACGAGGTTCGGGTCGAAGCCCGTGGCGAGCCGCAGCTGTGCGGCGACGACGAACACGGTGAGGAGGGCCACGAGGGCCAGGGCGGCACGCGGCGGCAGGAGCCGCAGGCCCGTGTAGAAGAGCGGGACGGCGCACCACGCGAAGCTCGGCGCGAGGACGACGAGGACCATCCACACCACGACGAGGGCGCCGAGCCAGGTCAGCCGACGGGGTGTGGGCCGGGAGCCGAGTACCGGGCCGAGGAGGTACAGCGCGGCCAGGACCGCCGACAGGGCGATGATCCAGGGGGTGCGGGTCTCGCCGGGGTGACGCATCAGGAAGCGCGCGAGCGAGGCCCCGAGCAGCAGGAAGAACGCGGCGTGCATCAGGAGGGCCAGCCACCGGGCGTCGGGGTCGCCGGTTCGGTCCGTACGGTTCGGGCGGCCCGGCAGCCCCGTCGAGCCGGTGCCGTCCAGGCCGTCCAGGCCGTCCACACGCTCCGTGGCGTCCGCCGGGGCCGTCGGATCCGTCAGGTCCGTCGCGCGCGTCGGGTCCATCGAGCCGGTGCGTTCCCTCGCGTACGTCTCCTGTGACCGGTCCGTCGAGCCGACCTCGTCCAGCGGGTCCACCACGCCCGCGGTGTCCGTTGTGTCTGCCAAGCCTGCAATGCCTGCCGCGCCCGCCGAGTCCGCCCCATCTGCCGCGCCCGCCCCACCAGGCGTGCTCGCCGAGTCCGGCTCCTCCGCTCGCTCCGGGTCAGGCCCGGTTCCGTTCCGTCGCACGTCGTACCCCGCGCTCCTTCGCCCCCTGACCAACCCGGACTGCCTCAACCCGAACAGGCCCAACCCGAACAGGCCCCCGACCTGACTCAACTTGAACCGACCAGACCCGGCATGACCGAAACCGACCTGGCCCGACCGAAAACTGGCCCGACCCGACCCGACCCGACCCGGCCCGACCCGGCCCGATCGGATCAGATCCAGTCCGGTCCGGTCCGATCAGTGATGCCACGTCACCGCGCAGCCCCTGACCTGCGTGGACATCCCATGGTCACCCCTGCGGGCCCCCTCCGCATCAGCCGATCGGCTGATGGGGCCGTCGGCCGACGCGGGTGCGGCTTCCAGCCGGTACGCCGACCGTGCGGGCCCGGGTTCCGCCGGAGGATCGATTGCAGGAAGCCGGACGGTTCGAGACGGAGCCGGCAACACACGAGGAGACCACCATGAAGAAGATGTCGCTGCGTACCCGAGTCCTGACCGGTGCCGTCGCCGCCGCGGCGCTGGGCGCCGGAACCTTGGGGGCGATCTCCGCGAACGCGTCCACCCCGGCAGCGGCCCCCGCCGCCGCGGTGAAGGCCGACACCGCGGACCGTAACCTCCAGCAGTCCACCCGTCTGACCGTCGCCGCTGCGACCAAGGCCGCGCAGGCCGCCCTGGACGCGGCGAAGAAGGAGAACCAGCGCGTCTCGGTGGCCGTGGTGGACCGCGACGGCAACACCGTCGTCACCCTGCGCGGCGACGGCGCCGGACCGCAGTCCCCCGAGTCGGCCGTGCGGAAGGCGTACACCGCCGTCTCCTGGAACGCGCCCACCTCCGACCTGGTCAAGCGCCTGGAGCAGGCCCCGAACCTGAAGGACATCCCCGGCACCCTGTTCCTGGCGGGCGGTGCGCCCGTGCAGGTCAAGGGCGCACCGGTGGCGGGCGTCGGCGTCGCGGGGGCCCCGAGCGGTGACCTGGACGAGAAGTTCGCCGCGGCGGGCGTCGCCGCGCTCGGCCGCTGACGGCCGGGCCGGCGACGAGCGCGGCAGCCGTCAGGTCACTCGCAGGCGAGTGCTGTGCGGGCGGCGGCGGTGAAGCGGTCCCACACGTCGGACTCGGGAAAGAAGGAGGCCGCGGCGCGTTCCTCCTCGGTCTCCGGGGAGGCCCATTCGAAGGTGAGGCTGTCCGTCGCGAAGTAGGTTTCCTTGCCGCCGCAGACGGCATGCTCGAATCCCCGCGCCTTCGCGCTGGGCACCAGCGCGGGGTTCTGGATGATCGCGAGGCGGGCGAAGGGTCCGTGTTTCTGATCCCTGTCCAGACCCGTGGTGGGTTGTCCGAGGGAGAGGTCGCAGAACCAGGCGTCGTCACGGGAGCCTGAGGTCTGCTCCTTCAGAGGGCTGCCCGCGGGGGCTGTGGCGGCCAGGCTGAAGCCGGTCAGGCCGCATACCGCGGAGGGATCGCTCCTGGTCACCGCGGACGCTTCGAGGAGATCCGCCCCGGCGTTCTCAGGCTCCGGGACGGGAGGTGTGCAGTCGTGATCGGCGGCGAGCCCGCCGGCGGCTCCCCGAGCCAGCCGGGCGAGCTGCGCCGGATCCACGTCACCCTGCTCGACGTTGACGTGCAGGACCGTACGGGATCCCTGTGCCGTTCCGTCCCCTGTCGGTGTGCAGCCGGGCGGCAGGGACACCCAGCCGTTGCCGTTCTGGTCGAAGGCGCCGGGCAGGGTGCCGGGCAGGATGTTCTGGGCGCCCGAGATGTCCCACCCGCCCCGGGCGAAGGGGTCGACGGCATTGACGGACAAGGGCTCAAGGGCCACCCGCGCGTCCTTGGCGCCCGGCAGCCAGCCGGACTGCTCCACGAAGCAGCCGCCCGCAGGGTCGGTCCTTCCGGTCACCCGGCCGGAGCCGTCGAAGCTGTTCCCGGCGTCCTCGCTGCTCAGACGGCCGTCGCACAGGTCACGGGGCCCCAGGACGTTGGTGTTGGTCGCCACCGTCACGCCGGCCACCACGGCCAGTGCGCAGACGCCGGCCGTGACCAGCCAGACCCGGCGGCGCTTGCCGGATGTTTCCGTACTCACTTGTGCTCAGTCCCGTCCGAGGTAGGTCGCGGCGTCGCCACGTGATCCCGAGTACGACTGCTTGGCTTCGTTGCGCATGGCCTGCCAGGCGTCCCAGTTCGGGTCGTGCTTGCTGTTGTCGCGGTCCTCGACGTCCACGCCGCGCTCCACGGCCCAGGCGTCGATGAGGCTGTAGGTGCCGCCGACGCCCGAGCTGTAGTGCTTGGAGTTCTTCTCGACGGCCGCGGAGTCCGCTGCGGAAATGACGTCCTTGGACCACTCGTACGTCGCCGCGTCGATGAGCCGTTGCGCGGTGTCGCCCAGGACCGGCAGCCCGGTGACCGGGGCGCCGAGGACGTGGTAGGCGTACCGGGCCTGGTCGTTGGTCTGGTCGGTCTTGTCGTCGCGCTGGTCGAGGATCACATCGGATCCGATGGAGTTCATCGCGCCCATGACCTGGCCGAGGTCGCTGGCGGGGTTGATCCAGCGCAGCTGTCCCTCGCCGCCCTCGGCGGGGGCGTTGGTCAGCTGTTCCATCGCGTAGTTCCGCTGGGTGGAGTAGAGCAGGTCGGCGGTGTCGGCTTCCTCCGTCACCCCGCGCATGACCCGCATGAGTGAGTCCTTGCCGACGGTGATCCCGGCGTCGGAGCCGTCCTGCCAGACACCGTCCAGCCCTTCCGGGCTGCCGTACCGGCGGCTGTCGTTCTCCGCGAGGATGTTGTGGTTGTCGGCCGCGTAGTCCGCCAGGGCGTTCGCCAGGTTCTGGTGCATGTTCTTCGGTACGTCGTCGCCCGAGGCCCCGGCGTCGAGGTACTCGATGGTGTTCTGCATGATCCGGGCCTGGGCCGGGCTGTGCGGACCGGGGCGGCCGTTGGACTCGCCCTCGGACAGAGGGGGATGGCCGGTGGTCGCCGCCTCCAGCGCGGCGCCGATCCCGACGTGCCCGTAGGGGTCCTCGACCTCGACCTTCGGGTACAGGGAGAGCATGAGTTCGGGCCACTCGCGGGTGCCGTCGCCGTGGCCGGTCAGGTACTCCAGCCTGCCGTTGCCCTTGTCCGGGTCCGGACCGGGGTCGAGGAAGGCCGTCGCGGTGTCGGGGTCGCGGCTCATGATGCCGAGGAGGTTGTCGATGGCGTCGGCCCGGATGCCGTCGTGGCCGGCGCCGATCTGGACGAAGAGGTCCTTGTCCTTCTTCTCGGCGGCGATCATGTCGTCGCCGAGCTCGGCCATGAAGTCGGGGTCGAACTTCTCGTCGGCCATGTTCATCACGGCGACGAATCCCGAGTAGCCCTTGATCGGGTTGTTCGACTCGCCGAAGCTCTTGGTGCCGTTCTCCTTGAGGTCCTTGGTGAATTCCTCGTAGAAGGCCCGCTCCTTGGCGTTCTCGGGATTCGTGGTGGCGTTCGCGATGGAGTTGGCGAGCTCGCGTTGCATCCCGAGCAGCTGGGTGCGGCCGTTCTTGTCGTTCTCGGCCATGTCGAACAGCTTGTTGCCGAGCTTGATCGTGCCGTCCGCGCCGATCTTCTGGAGGAAGGGCTGGCTGAACTCCTTGTTCCCGCTGTTGTCGCGCAGCGAGCGCTCCAGCTCGGCCAGTTCCGCGGGGGAGACCTTCTCACCGGCGTTGAGTTTCATCGCCGTCGCGGCGGCCGCCTTCGCCTCGTACCCCTCGATGTCGCCGGTGGCCTTGTGGTTGAAGCCGCCCTGGGTGCCGTCGAGGTCGTCGCTGTCCTTGGTCACCGCCTTCATGGCTACGGCGAATCCGGTGTCGGCGTCGCTGACCGCCTGCACGGCCTTGGCTATGTGGTCGGTCCACGACTGCTCGGTACTGCGCAGATCAGGGTCATGGTGAGCGGTGAAGCGTTCGTTCTCCGTCAGCTTGCTGAAGTCCAGCCGGCACTGGCCCCGGTCGGAGACCGTCATCTTGGCGGCGACGGCCTCGTCGACCGCGGTCCTCACCTTGCCCCGCAGTTCGACGAACTGGGAGTGTGCGTCCCTGATCAGCGAGGCGATGGCCTTCGCCTCGGTCTGCGCCCCCGAGTACTCCTTGAGCGTGACGTCGAACCGACGGTTGGCGGCCTCGGCGCTCTGACCCACCCAGGCCGGGCCGAGGCTGACTCCGTGCACGTCGCGCTTGTAGGCGGCTTCGACCTTGGCGAGTTCCCCCGCCATCGACTCCCACTTGTCCGCGGCGGTGGTCAGCGCGGACAGATCCGTCGTCATGACTTCGTGATAGCTCGGCATGCTGTGTCGCCTCTCCCCTCAGAGCCCGTTGATGTTCGACGGTCCGCCGAGCTGTGAAGCGATGCCGAGATCGTTGGACCACAACTGGACGCGTGTCTGGCGCAAGGAGATGATCTCCGACGAGAGCCGGTTGCAGAGCACCCGGACCGAGTCGTCCCAGGCCTTGTCCGCCTTCTTCAGCGCGCTCGCCGTGTCCCAGCCGTCGGCGTCCTTGGGCCCGAACGCCCTGGCCGCCGCACCGTTGGACTCGTCGGCCCACTTACCCGCGGCACGCGTGTCGTCGAGGATGTGGTCGTCGATCGCGTCCGCTGCCGCCTTCTTCTCGGCGGGCGAGGACGCGAAGGAGGGGGCGAAGGGGCCGTACACGGGCGGGCCCCCCGGGTCGCCCGGCACCTGGTTCAGTCGCATGCCGGTCGACGCGTTCTCCTGGTGGGTGGATTTGATCTGTTCCCACTCGTCCCATGCCATGGAATCCCAGCCCCCGACTGCCCGCTCGCGCTCGATGTTCGTTGCCGTACGTAAATGCATACCAACATACAAGCAAGGGTGGCGTGGTGGGGATGTTCCTCGTGGGACACCAGGGGCGCCCGACCACGGCGCCCGGGCACGGGAACGGCGCCCGGGCACGGGAACGGCGCCCGGGCACGGGAACGCGCGGGAGCCGGCCGCCAGGGGGCGGCCGGCTCCCGCATCCGGAGGCGTTACTCGACGTTGACGCCGGTCCAGGCGGCCTGGACGGCCGCGAGTTCCGTGCTGTCGGCCCCGAACAGGTCGGTCGCCGCCTTCTCGGTCGCCACGCGGGCTCCCGCGTAGTCGGTGCTCGACGTCATGTAGACGGAGAGCGCCTTGTACCAGATCTGGTAGGCCTTCTGGCGGCCGATGCCGGTGACCGTGGAGCCGTCGGCGGTCGGGGAGTCGTAGTCGACGCCGTCGATGGTCTTGGCGCCGCTGCCCTCCGCCAGGAGGTAGAAGAAGTGGTTGGCGACACCGGAGGAGTAGTGCACGTCGAGGTCGCCGACGCCGGAGTCCCAGTAGTCCGCCGAGCCGCCGTCCTTGCTGGGCTGGTCCATGTAACGCAGCGGGGTTCCGTCGCCGTTGATGTCGATCTTCTCGCCGATGAGGTAGTCACCGGGGTCGGTGGCGTTGTCGGCGAAGAACTCGACGGAGGTGCCGAATATGTCGCTGGTCGCCTCGTTGAGACCGCCGGACTCGCCCGCGTAGTCGAGGTTCGCGGTGGCCGCGGTCAGACCGTGGCTCATCTCGTGGCCGGCGACGTCGATCGCGGTGAGGGCGCTCTTGTCGTCGGCGCCGTCGCCGTAGGTCATGCAGAAGCAGCTGTCGTCCCAGAACGCGTTGACGTAGCCGGTGCCGAAGTGGACGCGGGAGTAGGCGGCCCGGCCGTCCCCGGCTATGCCGTCGCGGCCCAGCTCGGACTTGTAGAAGTCCCAGGTCGTCGCCGCGCCGTAGTGGGCGTCGACCGCGGCGGTCTGGCGGTCGTCGCCGGTGCCGTCGCCCCAGGTGTCGTCGTCGTCCGTGACGAGGGTGCCGGTGCCGGTCTGCCCCTGGTTCAGGTCGTACGTCTTGTGGCCGCCCCGGTCGCCGTCGGTCAGTTCGAAGCCCGAACCGCTCCCGGTGGTCGAGAGCGTGACCTTGCCGCTGTACTGGCTGTTCCCGATGCCGGTCTCCACGGCCTCGAAGCTGTGCAGCTCCTTGCCGGTCGTGGCGTCGGTGATGACGTGCAGCCGGCTGGGTGTGCCGTCCTTCTGCACCCCGTTCCTGACGGTCTCGAAGGCGAGTGCGGGCTTCCCGTCGCCCGCCCAGACGACGGTGCGCGCGTTCGCGGCGGCCTTCAGCCCCGGCTTCGTCGAGGGCACGGTGATGCGGGCCTCGGTCGCCTTGTCGACGCCCTTGGAGGTGCCGTCGGCGGCGGTGTGGGTGACGAGGTCGCCGCCGAGGACCGGCAGCCCGGCGTAGGTGCGCTCGTAGCGGGTGTGCACGGTGCCCTGGGCGTCCTTGATCACATCACGGACGATCAGCTTCTCCTCGCTGCCGAGCCCGAGGGACTCGGCGGCGGCCGGAGCGTCGGCGCCGGCGGCCCGCAGCGCGGTGTCGCGCTGGTCCGCCGAGTTGACACCGAGGGTGCCGGCCCCGGCCGTGGTGCGGGCGGAAGAGGCGGTGCCGTCGGCGGTGTGGGGACCTGCCGTGGCCGTGCCTGTCTGTACGCCGACGACGACCATCGCTGCGACTGCGGTCAGGGCGGCGGCGCGACGGGTGTTCATGTGGGGGGTCATGCCTTCTCCGTTGCTCGTTCCTGTGGGGGGTACGAGCGGAGAGCGTGCCACCGAATGAACGACTTTGACGGAACGCCGACAATTGCCTCACAAGTTTTTGACCAGTTCTTGTCCGACTGGGGCACGATGCCGTCCGCTATGTGACGCGGACGGATCGGGCGGCGCGGATGCGCGGCGGGGGCGCGGACGTACGGCGAGGTACGGACGTACGGCGAGGTGCGGGTGAGCGGCTAGGCGCGGGTGAGCGGCGAGGAGTGCGCGTGCGGCGAGGCGCGGACGTACGACGGGATGCCGACGGGCCAGGAGGCGTGGGCGCGGACGCACGGGAGCCCCCGGCCGACCGGAGTCGGACGAGGGCTCCCCTGGAAAGGCTGTCGCGTCAGAGGTTGACGCCGAAGTCCTGGGCGATGCCGCGCAGGCCCGAGGCGTAGCCCTGGCCGACCGCGCGGAACTTCCACTCGGCGCCGTTGCGGTACAGCTCGCCGAAGACCATGGCGGTCTCGGTGGCGGCGTCCTCGCTCAGGTCGTAGCGGGCGATCTCGGTGCCGCCGGCCTGGTTGACGATGCGGATGAAGGCGTTGCGCACCTGGCCGAAGTTCTGGCTGCGGGCCTCGGCGTCGTAGATGGAGACCGGGAAGACGATCTTGTCGATGTCCGCCGGGAGACCCGCGAGGTTGACGTTGATCTGCTCGTCGTCACCCTCGCCCTGGCCGGTGACGTTGTCGCCGGTGTGGACGATGGTCTGGTCCGGCGTCGCCTTGTTGTTGAAGAAGACGAAGTGGCCGTCGGAGTAGACCTTGCCCGCGGCGTTGACCGCGATCGCCGAGGCGTCGAGGTCGAAGTCGGTGCCGGTGGTGGTGCGGACGTCCCAGCCGAGGCCGACCGTGACGGCGGTCAGGCCCGGGGCCTCCTTGGTGAGCGAGACGTTGCCGCCCTTGGACAGGCTTACAGCCATGGGAAGTCCCTTTCCTCGTCGTGTGCCGGGCTTCGTGCCATCACGAAAGCTACCGTCATCCGTCCTAACGCAGCCGGGAGACCGCCAGGTTCCAGCTCGCTTTACTTTCTTTGCCGAACTTCTGGTCGAACGCTCGCAAAACAAGGTGACGAACGGGCCGGGGGGCGGGGAACATGGGTGTCATGTCCGGGCCCTATGTCATCCGCGGTTCGGTCTCCCTTCCGGAGGCCGAACTCATGTGGCGTTTCTCGCGGTCCTCGGGGCCCGGCGGGCAGCACGTCAACACCAGCGACTCCCAGGTGGAGCTCCGCTTCGACCTGGCCGCGACCGGATCGCTTCCCGAGGTGTGGAAGGCGCGGGCCCTGGAGCGGCTGGCGGGCCGGCTGGTCGGGGGCGTGATCTCCGTACGCGCCTCGGAGCACCGCTCCCAGTGGCGCAACCGTGAGACGGCCGCCGTGCGGCTCGCCGCGCTCCTCGCGGAGGCGACCGCGCCGCCGCCCAAGCCGCGCCTCAAGAAGAAGATCCCGCGCGGTATCAACGAGCGGCGGCTGCGTGAGAAGAAGCAGCGCGGCGACACGAAGCGCGGCCGCTCCGGCCGCGACTGGTGAGGACCGCGCCGGGCCGACGGCGGGGCTGCCAGTAGCACCCTCGAAGCCGGCGCGACTGCTGGTGGCGCCCGTGAAGGCGCCGCGCCGGCCGTCAGCGGCCCTCGAAGCCCGCGCGACCGCGGGTAGCGCGCCGAAGTCGGCCCGCCTCCTGGTAACACCCCCGAAGCCGGCCCACCTGCGGGCAGCGCGCCCGAAGCCGCTCCGCCTTCCGATAGCGCCGCCCCCGACGCCGGCCCGACTGCCGTCAGCGACCCCCGGAACCACCGAAGCCGGCCCGCCCTCCCCGGGTGGCACCACCCCCGAAGCCGGCGGGGCTGCCGTCAGCGCCCCCGGGAGTCAGCCCAACTGCCGGTAACGCCCCTTGAAGTACGTCAGCGGTTCGCCGCCGCCGTTCGGCAGGGACGCCGTGAGCACCCGCCCGATCACCAGCGTGTGGTCGCCGGCGACGACGCTCTGCTCCGTGCGGCACTCCAGGGTGGCCAGCGCTCCTTCGACCAGGGGCGCTCCCGTGATGTCTCCCCGTACATGGGGGAGGTCCTCGAAGAGCAGGCGGTCGCTGATCCGGCCCTTCATGGCGAACCGTCCCGCGATCTGCCGCTGCCCCTCCTCCAGCACCGAGACCGACCACAGGGGCTGTTCGGCCAGCAGGTCGTCCATCCGTGAGTCGTTGCGCAGGCTCACCATGACCAGCGGCGGGTCCAGCGAGACCGACATGAAGGCGGTCGCCGTCATCCCGACGTCCTCGCCCCGGCCGTGCTCGTCGAGCGGCGGTTCCTGGGCGGTGACCAGCACCACGCCCGCGGCCAGGCGGGACAGGGCGGCGCGGAATTCGTCGTTGCTCACCCCCTCAGCATGGGGGACGGCTTCGGGACGCGGGACGGGGGGAGTCTTCTGCAGCACACCGGGCACGCTAGTGCCGCGGGACGCGGCGCCGCATCGGGCCAGGGGACCAGCCGGGTCCTAGGACTCCGGAACCATGTGCGCCGGTTTGCGTTCGCCACACCACAGCGGCCCCAGGAGGCATCCGGAGAATTCTTTACCATCTGTTGTGACTTGAGTCACAGAGAGCAATATTTGTTGACCCTGTGTACCGGGTGCACAGCTCACTGTGATTCAGTGGCCGGGACAGTGCAACAAGTACGTCGATATGAAACCTGGAGTTGCTGTCGAGGTCTCGGGGAGTGCGAGCAATGGAGGCCGAGTCGGAGCCGTACGTCCGTCTTGCGACCATGCGGCAGCTGCACCAGGCCGTCGCTGATCTCAACACGGCGCGGAGCCTGGCGGACACGCTGCAGTCGGTGGCCGACGGCATCGTCGGCGGTCTCGGCTACGAACTGGGCTGCGTCAACCTCGTCCGTCCCGACGGCGATCTCGTCATCGCCGCGTTCGCCGGCAACAGCGCCGCGGAAGCCCTGATCACCGGCCGTGTCGGCTCCCGCGAGTCCTGGGAGCGCAGGCTGTCGATGGGCGAGGCCTGGGACGAGCTCCGGTTCATACCCCACACCGAGGGCTGGGTGCTCCTCGACGACGACGTACCCCAGTGGCACACCGAGGGGCCGGAGCCCCGCTTCGAGGACGAGTGGCACCCCCTGGACCGCCTCTACGCCCCCATGTACGCCTCCGGCGGAGGTCTGGACCTCCTGGGGGTCATCTCGGTCGACAGGCCGCGCAACGGGCGCCGTCCCGGCGCCTGGGGCCGGGAAGCGCTCCAGATGTACGCATCCCAGGCGGCCATTGCGATCAGTAACGCGCGCCTCCGAGCAAACATGCAGCGCGCCCTGGTCCGGCTCGAACGCGAACAGCAGGCACTGCGGGCCAGCGAGGAGTCCTTCCGCCAGGCGTTCGAGTACGCCCCCAGCGGCATGGCCATCGCGGAGATGGGCGGTGACCAGCACGGCAGGCTGCTGCGCACCAACGACGCGCTCTGCCGTCTCCTGGGGCGCCCCGCCTCCGTCCTGCGCCGCTACTCCTTCGCGGACCTCGTCCACCCCGAGGACATCGGCACCCTGCTCCGCACGTCGGCCGAGGGCGGGCGGGCGGAGCTGCGGCTGGGGCGCAGGGACGGCACCTACCTCTGGGTCTCGCTGCGCAACTCCGTCGTCGCCGACACCACCGACGGGCCCCGCTTCCTGCTCACCCACGTCGAGGACATCGAGGAGCGCAAGCGCAACGAGCTGAACCTCGCGCACCGCGCCTCCCACGACGCGCTCACCGGTCTGCCCAACAGTGCCGAGCTGCGCTCCCGGCTCGGCGCCAGGCTGTGTGAGAGGCCTCACTCGGTCACCTCCAGCGCGGTCGAGGCGCTGGACGCTGCGTACGACGGTTCCGCGCACGGCTACCGCGCCGACGGGTACGAGGCGGAGGTCGCGCCGGGCACCGGCCCCTACGACCACCACGTGCACAGCGTGGCGCCCGATCCGGAGCACGACGACGGGACCAAGGGGCTCGCGGTGCTCTTCTGCGACCTCGACGGCTTCAAGTCCATCAACGACCGGTTCGGCCACCACGCGGGTGACGCGGTTCTCATCGAGGTGGCCAGGCGGCTCACGACCTGTGTGCGTGACGGTGACACCGTGGCGCGGCTCGGGGGTGACGAATTCGTCGTCCTCGCGGACGGCCTCGGGGCGGCGGATGCCGCGGATCTGGCCGTACGCTTGCGTAACGCCATCATTCCGCCCATCCGGGTGGACGGCCGGGCCGTCAGGGTCGGGGCGAGTTTCGGTATCGGCTGGGCCGAGTGCGGCATGACCGAGGAAGAGGTCCTGCACTCCGCCGACCAGCGGATGTACGTGGAGAAGCGGTCCCGGTCGAAGGTTCACCGCAGAGCAGGCTGACGTTCACGCCCCCGCTGTCCCCGTACACCGCCCGGTTTTCCGGGGGACCGAGGGCAATTCGACGCGTGCTCCGTTCGGGGTAGGCTCGGCCGGTCGGCGACGGCTGGCGACATGGTGAGGAGTGACCCAGGGATGACGGCCGGAAACAACGGCGAGAGCAAGCCCGAGGACGACGATCCGTTCGGCTATCTGTACGCGGACGGGCAGGCGGCGGGCGCACAGCCCCCCGGGCAGGGCGGCTACGGCTACCCCGGACCGGCCGCGCAGCCCGGCGTGCCCAGAACCTCGTACAACCAGGTGCGGACGGTCGGCGAGCGTCAGTACGGGCAGGTCCCCCCGCAGCAGGCGTACGGCCAGCAGCCCCCGCAGTACGGCCAGCAGTCCCAGCAGTACGGCCGCCCGAACCCGCAGTACGCGGCGCCGGAGACCTACCCCGGCGGCGCGGCCACCGCGCAGACGGCGTCCGTGCCGCACGGTGGCGGCAGGAACGGCGGGTCCGGCCGTGGCGGCCCCAACACGAAGGCCCTGCTGATCGCGGCCGTCGCCGTGGTCGCGGTGGTGCTCATCGGGATCGGCGCGGCGCTCATGACGGGCGACGACAGCGGTGACAAGAAGAGCGAGGCCGGTGCGTCGACGGGTCCGGCCGACGACGTGCAGGAGTCCCCGGAGCCGGAGAAGTCCCCGAAGGAGTCCGAGGGGCCCGTCGATCTGCCCAAGCAGGACGCGGCGACGCTGACGCTCGGCGGCACGGCCTCCCTGGACAACACCGTCAAGGGTGCCAAGAGCGCCAACGGCCAGTACATCAGCCTCAACGAGGTCGGCCGGTCGGCGACCTGGACGGTCGACGTGCCGGAGAGCGGCTCGTACACGCTGTACGTGACCTACGGCGTGCCCGGCCGGGACGCCAAGACGTCCCTCACGGTCAACGACGGTGACCCGCGCTCCATCAACATGAAGAACTTCGCGCACGCCGCGGAGGGCGACCTGGAGAAGGGCTGGACGACGACGTACGCGTACGTCGAGCTCGACAAGGGTTCCAACAAGCTGATGCTGTCGTGCAACGAGGGCGACTCGTGCGACGCGAACCTCGACCAGCTGTCGCTGAAGTCGGGCCACACCAAGGGCTGAAGTGTTCTCCGGACGTCCCGCCCGCACTCCGGGCGGACGGCGCCACTCCCGGAACACGCCCCCGGTCCGCACCACCGCTGAACACCACCGCGCCCCGGCCTCGCCCAGCGAGCCGGGGCGCGGTCGTGTGCGCGGGTCCTACGCGGCCGGCGTGTGCTGTTCGACGGTGACGCGGGTCAGCAGGTCCTCGTAGGCGGCGCGGTCGAACTCGCCTGCCGCCGGGGCCAGTACGGTCGCCGCCGACAGGGCGACCGCCCGTGCCAGCCGGTCCTGCCAGCCCAGCCCTTCGGCGAGGGCGGACAGCAGTCCGGCCACCGCGGAGTCGCCCGCGCCCGTCGGGTTTCCCCGCACGGCGGACGGCGGAGCGGCCCGCCAGACGCCGTCCGGGGTGACGGCCAGCAGGCCGTCGGGGCCGAGGGAGGCGACGACGCTGTGGGCGCCCCGTCGGCGGGCGTCGCGGGTGGCGCGCAGGGGCTCCCGGGAGCCGGTGAGCCGGGCGAGTTCGTCGGCGTTCGGCTTGACGAGGTCGGGCCGGGCGGCGATGCCGCGGCGCAGGGGTTCGCCGTCGGTGTCCAGGAGCACGGGTACGCCCGCGGAGCGGGCGAGCCGTATGAGTTCCGCGTACGCGCCGACGTGGACGCCCGGGGGCAGGCTGCCGCAGAGCGCGACGGCCTCGGCGCCGGGGAGGAGTTCACCGAACGTCCCCCGGAAGGCGGCCCATTCGTCGTGGCCGATGTGCGGGCCCGGCTCGTTGAGCTGGGTGGTGTCGCCGCTGGCGCGGTCGACGACGGCGAGGGTGCGGCGGGTGTTCCCCGCGACGGTGACGAGCGCGTCGGCGGGGCGCTCGGGGAGGGCCCCGAGGAGTTCGCGCAGGACGGCTCCGGTGGAACCCCCGGCGAAGCCGGTGACGACGGTGTCGTGGCCGAGCGCGGAGAGCACCCTGGCCACGTTGACGCCCTTGCCGCCGGGGCGTTCGGTGACCTCGTGGACTCGGTGGCTGCTGTGCGGGACGAGGGCGGGGACGGCGTACGTCAGGTCGAGTGCCGCGTTCAGTGTGACGGTCAGTATCACCTGTACCGGCCCCCGGTTCCTTGGTAGTCCGTTCCCCCGCACCGTCTCCTCGCGGTGCTGTCCCTGGTGATCATGCCAAAGAGGCGGCGGCCGTCCCAGCACTCCGGGACAACCGCCGTCTCTTCGTTACGTGTTCGCCCGGCCGTGGGCCGGGGGCCGCGGTCACGCGGTAGGGGGCTCCACGATCCACTCGCCCCGGCGCATGACGCCCTTGAGCGTGAAGTCGGCGTCCAGGACCACCAGATCGGCGTCCTTGCCCGGGTCCAGCGAGCCGACCCGGTCGTAGAGGCCGAGGAGCCGGGCCGGGTTGGCGGAGATGGACCGGACGACGTCCTCGACGGGGATCCGGTCGACGGTGACGGCCCGGCGGAACGCGGTGTCCAGGGTGAGGGTGGAGCCCGCGATCGAGCCGCCCTCCACCAGGCGCGCGACTCCGTCCCTGACCTCGACGGCGAGGGGGCCGAGCTGGTAGCGCCCGTCGCCCGCGCCGGCCGCGTCCATGGCGTCGGTGATCAGGGCGACCCGGTCGGAACCCGCGTGGTGGTAGGCGAGTTCGAGGGCGGCGGGGTGCAGGTGCGTGCCGTCGTTGATCAGCTCGACGGTGACCCGCTCGTCCTCCAGGAGGGCCGCGACCGGGCCGGGGGCGCGGTGGCCGATGGCGGGCATCGCGTTGTAGAGGTGCGTGGCGACGGTGGCGCCCGCGTCGATCGCCTCGACGGTCTGCTCGTACGTCGCGTCCGTGTGGCCGACGGCGGCGATCACCCCGTGCTCGGCGAGCAGCCGTACGGAGTCGATGCCGCCCGGGAGTTCGGTGGCCAGGGTGACCATCCTGGCGGTGCCGCGGGCCGCTTCGAGGAGCTTGCGGACCTCGGAGGGGTCGGGGTCGCGCAGGAGTTCCTCGCTGTGGGCGCCCTTGCGGCACGGCGAGATGAACGGGCCCTCGAAGTGGATCCCGGCGAGCTCGCCCTGCTCGACCAGTTCGGAGAGCATGCCGGCCTGGCGGGCCAGGAAGTCCATCTCGCCGGTGACGGTGGAGGCGACGACGGTCGTCGTGCCGTGGGCGCGGTGCGCGCGTGCCCCGGCCAGGACGTCCTCGGCGGTGCCGGTGGCGAAGGACGCGCCGCCACCGCCGTGGTTGTGGATGTCCACGAACCCGGGGACCACCCAGTGGCCCGAGAGGTCGACGGTGCGGGTGTCCTCCGACGTGCTGCCGGCGATCCGGGTGCCCTCGACGATCACCCGGCCGTTCTCGACGGTCCCGGTGGGAAGCACCACCCGGGCACCTGCGAGAACCGTGCTGTCTGCGCGTCCGGCCATCAGGCGGATACCTCCGTGGAGAGTAGATCCCAGGCGAGCAGCCCTGCGCCCAGGCATCCGGCGGTGTCCCCGAGGGCCGCCGGGACGATGTGGGGCAGCTTCTGGAACGTGACCCGTTCCTCGACGGCCGCACGCAGTGGTGTGAACAACGTTTCCCCCGCCTCGGCGAGACCGCCACCGATGATGAGCGTGCGGGGGTCCAGCAGAGTGAGCGCGGTGACCAGCCCCGCGGCGAGCGCGTCGACGGCGTTCCGCCACACGGCCAGGGCCGCGGGATCGCCCGAGGCGACGGCCTTCGCGCAGTCCGCGGCGTCCGCGTCGGGGTCGCCCGATGCCGCGGCCCACGCCCGGGACACGGCGGCGGCCGAGGCGAGGGTCTCCAGGCAGCCGCGCTGTCCGCAGCCGCACTCCGGGCCGTCCGGCCGGACGACGATGTGGCCGATCTCGCCCGCGTATCCGTGGGCGCCCGCCTCGATGGTGCCCGCGATGCCGATGGCGCCGGCGATGCCGGTGCCCAGCGGGACGAACAGGAAGCGGTCAGCGCCGCGGCCGGCGCCGATCCGCCCCTCGGCGAGGCCGCCGGTGCGGACGTCGTGGCCGAGTGCGACCGGCAGGCCGCCGAGCCGTTCGCCGATCAGCTTCCGCAGGGGGACGTCGCGCCAGCCCAGGTTGGCGGCGTAGACGGCGGTGCCGCGTTCGGTGTCGATGATGCCGGGCACGGCGACGCCCGCGGCGACGGCGCCTTCGCCGAGGTGCTCCTCGCCGTAGGCGTACAGATCCGCGGCGAAGCCCAGGATCGTCTCCACGACGGCTTCGGCACCGCGCTCCCTGCCGGTGGCCCGGCGTGCCTCGTGGAGCAGGGTGCCGTCGGCCCCGACCAGAGCGGCCTTCATTCCTGTGCCGCCCACATCGAGGGCGATGACGTGTCTCACGGGAGACAGTTTCGCCCGACGGACCCTAAAAGGTCTAGTCCACTATCGTGGTTTGTTGAGCACCCATACAAAACGGCCCTGCTAGATTTGCCGATTCGCCGTACGGGTGGTGTAGACCACCGGACGGTGTGAGCCTCCGTCCGGAGGCGGAGCTGGATCGCGGGTCCGTCGCCGGAACGGTGGCGCCCGCGTCGATCGATGTAGGGATGGACAGGGCTGTGCAGCGGCGCTTGGTAGGTCTGACCGCGGCGGTGGCCGCACTCGGTATGACGGCGGCGCTGTCGGGGTGCGGTTCGGACAAGGGGAGCGGCGACGTCACCCTGCGGCTGGTCGCCGCCGACTACGGGACCGGAGCGGACGACAGCTCCAAGAAGTACTGGGACGACGTCACCGGGAAGTTCGAGAAGGCCAACCCCGGCATCCGGGTCGAGGTCACCGTCCACTCCTGGAAGGACGTGGACCGCGAGGTCGCCCGCATGGTGAAGGACGGCCGGGCCCCCGACATCGCGCAGATCGGGGCGTACGCCGACTACGCGAAGGCGGGTGAGCTCTACGCCGCCGACGAGATGGTCGCCATCCGCACCGCGTCCAACTTCCTGCCCTCGCTGGCCGACGCGGGCGAGGTCGGCGGGAGTGTGTACGGACTCCCGTTCGTGGCCAGCACCCGTCTCCTCTTCTACAACAAGGGCCTGTTCGCCGAGGCCGGCCTCAAGGCCCCGCAGACCTGGGACGACATCAGGAGCGACGCCGCCGCGCTCGGCCGGCGCGGTGTGACCACCCCGTTCGCGCTGCCGCTCGGCCAGGAGGAGTCCCAGGCCGAGACCCTGATGTGGCTGCTCAGCGGGGGCGGCGGCTACACCGACGAGGTCGGCAACTACGCCATCGACTCCCCGGCCAACATAGCCACCCTCACCTGGCTGAAGGACAAACTCGTCGGCAAGGGCCTCACGGGACCCGTCGCCCCCGGGAAGCTCGACCGGCAGAAGGCCTTCGACGCGTTCACCGAGGGCGAGGTGGGCATGCTCAACGGCCACCCGACGCTGATGCGGGAGGCCGAGAAGAAGGGCATCGAGGTCGGCATGGTCCCGCTGCCCGGGATCGACGGGCCGACCGAGGGATCGATGGGCGTGGCCGACTGGATGATGGGCTTCAAGCAGAACGGCCACCGGACCGAGATCGGCAGGTTCCTCGACTTCGCGTACGGCGACGCCAACGTGCTGGACTTCGCCGACCGGTACGACCTGCTGCCCGTGACCAGCAGCGCGTCCGCCGCCATGGAGGCCGACAGCAAGCACGAGCCGCTGCACGCGTTCCTGTCGGCGCTGCCGAACTCCCAGCTCTACCCGTTCGGCAAGACCTCGTGGGCGCGGACCAGCGAGGCGGTCAAGGAGAAGATCGGCTCGGCGGTGGAGCCCGGCGGGAACCCGGAGAGGGTCCTGACGGACATCGCGACCCAGGCCCTCCAGGCGGAGAGCGCGGAGTAGGGCCTGTCGTGAGGACGGACCCTCTGTAGGTTGGTTGATATGACCGCAGATCCCGCCGGCCCGCTCCCCGACCAGCAGCGCGCGGTCCTGGCCCTGGAGCGCCGCTCCTGGCCCGGCCCCGGCGCGAAGGAGCGGGCGATCCGGGAGGAGCTGGGCATCTCCCCGGTGCGCTACTACCAACTGCTCAACGCACTCCTCGACGACCGCCGGGCGCTGGAGGAGGACCCGGTCACGGTGAACCGCCTGCGCCGGGTCCGCGAGGCGCGGCGGGGCCGCCGCTGAACGGGGCCGGGTGCACGGCGGGGCCGGGGAGCGAGTGGGGCGGCGGGCGCGGCCCCCGGGCGGGGAACCCGCGCGGCGGGGCGGTGCGGCCGCTACG
Source organism: Streptomyces sp. NPDC058008 (assembly GCF_042886395.1). Lineage (NCBI taxonomy): Bacteria > Bacillati > Actinomycetota > Actinomycetes > Kitasatosporales > Streptomycetaceae > Streptomyces > Streptomyces sp. NPDC058008. Next base: position 171,559 of record NZ_JBHVQX010000005.1, read on the forward strand.
CTCACCCGCATGGGCAACCCGGCACACCCCCTCCCGACCCCGTCCACCCAGGCCGGCCGTGAAGGCCTCGCCGCACTCCTGGCCCGGCCGGCCCGCGCCGTCGTCGCGCTGGACTTCGACGGCACGCTCGCCGACATCGTCCCGGACCCGGAACAGTCGCGCGCCCACCCCGCCGTCGTCCCGGCCCTCTCCGCGCTCGCCCCCCGGGTCGCCGCCGTCGCGGTGATCACCGGGCGCCCGGCCGGCACCGCCGTGCGGTACGGCGGCTTCGCCGGGGCGCCGGGCCTGGACCACCTCGTCGTCCTCGGCCACTACGGGGCCGAACGCTGGGACGCCCACACCGCCGCCGTCCACGCCCCCGCACCGGACCCCGGTGTGGAGGCCGCCCGGGCGGAACTCCCCGCCGTCCTGGCGGAGGCGGGCGCCGACAGCGGCACGTGGGTCGAGGAGAAGGGCCGCGCGGTCGCCGTGCACACCCGCCGCGCCGCCGATCCGCAGGCCGCGTTCGAGGCCCTGCGCGCCCCGCTGGCCGCACTCGCCGCACGCCACGGCCTCATCGTCGAACCGGGCCGTCTGGTCCTGGAGCTGCGGCCCGCCGGCATGGACAAGGGGGTGGCGCTGGAGGAGTACGTGAAGGAGACCGGCGCCGAGGCGGTGCTGTACGCCGGCGACGACCTGGGCGACCTCGCCGCCTACGCCGCCGTGGAGAAGCTCCGCACCCGGGGCGTCCCCGGCCTGCTGGTCTGTAGCGGCACCGGCGTCCCCGAACTGGCCGGGCGCGCCGACCTGTTGCTGCCCGGCCCGGCGGCCGTGGCGGAGCTGCTCCACTCACTCGCCCGGCGGCTCACCCAGGGTTAGGCCGTCCGCAGCGCGTCCAGCTGGTCCAGGAACCACCGCTGCGGCGGCAGCGCCGTCGCCGCGGCGGCCAGGCGCTCGGAGCGGGCGCCCCGCTCGCCGCCGTCCATCGTGAGGGCCTCGTGCAGCGCCGCCGCCGTGGCCGAGACGTCGTAGGGGTTGACCACCAGGGCGTCCTCGCCGAGCTCCTCGTACGCCCCCGCCTCGCGGGACAGGACCAGGGCGCAGCCGTGGTCCGAGACGACCGGGACCTCCTTGGCGACCAGGTTCATGCCGTCGCGGATCGGGTTGACCAGGGCCACGTCCGCCAGCCGGTAGGCCGCCAGGGAACGGGCGAAGTCGTCGTCGACGTGCAGCAGGACCGGGGTCCAGCCCTCGGTGCCGAACTCCGCGTTGACGGCGTCCGCGACCCGCTGGACCTCCGCCGTGTAGTCGCGGTACACCGCGAGGTCCTGCCGGGAGGGGTAGGCGAAGGCGATGTGCACCACGCGCTCGCGCCATTCGGGGCGTTCCTCCAGCAGCGCCCGGTAGGCGTGCAGCCCGCGCACGATGTTCTTGGACAGCTCCGTGCGGTCGACGCGCACGATCGTCCGCCTGCCGTCGCCCACCTGCCCGCGCAGGATCTCCATGCGCTCGTCCACGTCCGACTCGCGGGAGCGGCGGCGCAGGAAGTCGGCGTCGGCGCCCAGGCCGTGCACCCCGATCCGGGTGCGGCCCGTGCCGCCGAGGATCTCCGTGCAGCAGCCGATGAAGGCGTCGGCCCAGCGCCGGGTCAGGAACGCGGCGCGGTCGGCGCCCAGGATGCCCTTGAGCAGCTGCTCGCCGATGTCGTCGGGCAGCAGCCGGAAGTAGTCGACGGGCGCCCAGGGGGTGTGCGAGAAGTGGCCGATCCGCAGGTCGGGGCGGAGCTCGCGCAGTATGCCGGGGACCAGCGAGAGGTGGTAGTCCTGCACCAGGACCGCGGCGCCCTCGGCCGCCTCCTCGGCCAGGGCCTCGGCGAAGGCCCGGTTGTACGCCTCGTAGGAGGCCCACTGCCGGCGGAACTCCGCGTCGAAGACGGGCTCCAGGGGCGTCTGGTAGATCATGTGGTGCACGAACCACAGCACCGAGTTGGCGATGCCGTTGTAGGCGTCGGCGTGGACCTCCGCGTCGATGTCGAGCATCCGGACGCCGGGCTCGGACACACCGCGCCTGACCGCCTCGCGGTCGCCGTCGCCGAGGGCGGCGCACACCCACAGCTTGTCGTCGACGGCGCTCAGCCCGGAGACGAGCCCGCCCCCGCCGCGTTTCGAGTCGAGCGTGCCGTCGTCACGCCGTGTGTACGACACCGGGCCGCGGTTGGACGCGACGAGTACCTGGGCAGCGTGCTCGGAGACCATGTACCCGAACCTAGCCCGTTCGGGAAGCCGCCAAACGTGAAGTGCGCGCGGAGACCGGGGCGGAGGGCCGTCACGCCGCGTTGCGGGCCGCGTACTCCGCGATGTCCCGCATCGGCGGCCGTTCCTCGGTGTCCACCGCATGGGTGTGCGGGACGAACCCGCCCGGCCCCCGCTCGAACTGGGTGATCTCGGGCCGTACGAGTGCCCCCCCGGAGAGCCGCAGCTGCGCCGTGCGGTAGATCGCCGCCGCCATCCGGCCGAGGGCCTGGCCGTCCTGGTGCCGGTGCTTGCGCACGCCGACGTCCACCTGGGCCAGCGCGTCCAGTCCGGCCGTGTGCAGCGCGTCGACGAGCAGGCCCAGCTCGACTCCGTAACCGACCGGGAAGGGGAGGCGTTCCAGCAGGGAGCGGCGCACCGCGTACTCGCCGCCCAGCGGCTGGACGAATCCGGCCAGTCGGGGCCAGTGCAGGTTGAGCAGCGGGCGGGCCACCAGCTCGGTCACCCGGCCGCCCTGTCCGGCGGTGTCGCCCAGCGGCCGGTCGTACATGGCCTTGACGAACTGCACCTGCGGGTCAGTGAGCAGCGGGCCGACGATCCCGGACACGAAGTCCGCGGAGAAGTCCCGCAGGTCGGCGTCGACGAAGCAGACGATGTCCCCGCCGGTCACCAGGAGTGACCGCCACAGGACCTCGCCCTTGCCGGGGAGCGCCGGTATGCGGGGGAGTACGGAGTCCCGGTGCACCACCCGGGCGCCGGCCCGGCGCGCGACCTCGGCGGTGGCGTCGGTGGAGCCGGAGTCGATCACCACCAGTTCGTCGACGAGCCGGACCTTCTCCATCAGCTCGCGCCGGATCTCCGCGACGATCTCGCCGACCGTCGCCTCCTCGTTCAGCGCGGGCAGGACGACGCTCACGCGCGAGCGGTGCGGATCCCTCGCCCGAGCGGCCGTGAGGCGGTCGAGCGGGCGGTCGGCGGCTGACCAGGAACGCCTGGTCAGCCAGCGTTCCACCTCTTCCAGCACGGTCGATACTCCCTGTATGTGATCCATCTCGCGGTTCGGACGACTATCTCAACCGTCCAGTGCTTCGGTTACAGTCTTGAACAACGCGGATGACCCTCGCATGTCGGGGTCGGTCCGCGAAAAAACGCCCGGATCCATGGTCCGGTGCCATAGCGCTCATCCAGAGGGACTGAGGGAACGGCCCGTTGAAGTCCCGGCAACCCTCCTGCCGACCGCGAGGTCACGGTGGGGAAGGTGCCAATTCCGTCTTGTGGCGAAATACGTCGCGAGGAAGATGAGGAGAAAGGGCCTCCGCCATCATGGCCGTGCAGACAGTTGCAGCGAACACCAATTCTTCCGCCGTGGACCTCGGTCCCGCCGCGGCACTTTCCTGCCGCGAATGCGGCGAGCGTTTCGATCTCGGCCCGATCTTCGCCTGCGCGTCCTGTTTCGGGCCGCTCGAAGTGGCGTACGACCTGCCGAGCGGCTCCCCCGAAGAGCTGAAGAAGCGCATCGCCGAGGGACCGGACAACATCTGGCGTTACGCGCCGCTGCTGCCCGTCCCCGCCGACGTCGCGGACAAGCCCAACATCAACCCCGGTTTCACGAAGCTGGTCAAGGCGGACAACCTCGCCCGCGAGCTGGGCGTGACCGGTGGTCTGTACGTCAAGGACGACTCCGGCAACCCGACGCACTCCTTCAAGGACCGTGTCGTCGCCATCGCCGTCGAGGCCGCCCGCGCCTTCGGGTTCACCACCCTCTCCTGCTCCTCCACCGGCAACCTCGCCGGAGCGGTGGGCGCCGCCGCCGCCCGCGCCGGCTTCCGCTCCTGCGTGTTCATCCCGCACGACCTGGAGCAGGGCAAGGTCGTCATGGCCGCGGTGTACGGCGGTGAGCTGGTCGGCATCGAGGGCAACTACGACGACGTCAACCGCTTCTGCTCGGAGCTCATCGGCGACCCGCTCGGTGAGGGCTGGGGCTTCGTCAACGTCAACCTGCGGCCGTACTACGGCGAGGGTTCCAAGACCCTGGCGTACGAGATCTGCGAGCAGCTCGGCTGGGAGCTGCCCGACCAGCTCGTCATCCCCATCGCGTCCGGCTCACAGCTCACGAAGATCGACAAGGGCCTCCAGGAGCTGATCAGGCTCGGTCTCGTCGAGGACAAGCCGTACAAGATCTTCGGTGCGCAGGCCGAGGGCTGCTCCCCGGTTTCCACCGCGTTCAAGGCCGGTCACGACGTGGTGCGCCCGCAGAAGCCGAAGACCATCGCCAAGTCCCTGGCGATCGGCAACCCGGCCGACGGCCCGTACGTCCTGGACATCGCCCGCCGTACCGGTGGTGCCGTGGAGGACGTCGACGACGAGCAGATCGTGGACGCCATCAAGCTGCTCGCCCGCACCGAGGGCATCTTCGCGGAGACCGCGGGCGGGGTGACGGTCGGCGTGACGAAGAAGCTGATCGACGCCGGTCTGCTCGACCCGTCCCTGACCACCGTCGTGCTGAACACCGGTGACGGGCTGAAGACGCTCGACGCGGTCGCACCCACGACCGGCCTGTCGGCGACGATCCGGCCCAGCCTGGACGCGTTCCGCGACGCGGGCCTCGCCGCCGCCTGACCACCCGAGACCGAAGGAAGGCATCCACATGAGCGTCAAGGTCCGTATCCCCACCATCCTCCGCACCTACACGGGCGGTCAGGCCGAGGTCCCGGCCGAGGGCGCGACCCTCTCCGAGGTCCTCGCGTCCCTGGAGCAGAACCACCCGGGCATCGGTGCCCGCGTCCTGGACGACCAGGGCAAGCTGCGCCGCTTCGTCAACGTGTACGTCAACGACGACGACGTGCGCTTCGAGGGCGGCCTGGACGCGGCCACCCCGGACGGCGCCGGCGTCTCGATCATCCCGGCCGTCGCCGGCGGCTGATCCGCCCGGCGCCCCGCCGGCCGACACGCAGTGAACAGAACGGCCCCCTCCGTGAGAGAAACGGAGGGGGCCATTCTGCATGGTTGAGCACGGTACAGTTGGGGAAGTCCCCGCAGCTGCCCGCCGCCACCCGCATATGAGAATGCGCCCGGCCGCGACAAGAAGCAGCCAAAGTAAGCGAACCCCTTGTGGCATAAGTGGCCTTTGTCAGGCCCGACTTGCCCGGGAATCCAATGAATTCCCCCTATGCGGGCAGTTGTCTGTGCCCAGAATTCTCGTCCGATTGACCTGTTGCAGAGGGCAGTTGGGCAGATACATTCGGCCGCGGTCGACGCGTTCCGGCGCACGCCACCCTCTCCTGTCGGAGGGTGACTTCTGACCCGGGCCCGCGAAGTGCGGTCTCGTGCAAGGGCCAGTAATAGGGGAGTTGGGCATGGCTCAGGGCACCGTCAAGTGGTTCAACGCGGAGAAGGGGTACGGCTTCATCGCGGTCGACGGTGGTGCGGATGTTTTCGTCCACTACAGCGCGATCCAGATGGACGGGTACCGCACCCTCGAAGAGGGTCAGCGAGTTGAATTCGAGATCTCGCAGGGCCAGAAGGGGCCGCAGGCGGACATGGTCAAGCTCGCCGTCGGCTGAGCTCGGCACGGTCGGCCAACGACGCTACTCACACACGCGGGGCCCGTACCTCCCACCGGGGGAACGGGCCTCACGTGCGTCTCCGTGCCCCTCCCGCCGCCTGCGGCGACGCCCCGCGGTTGTCCACATCCCGAGGGGGACGCTTGCACTCGCAGGGGTCGAGTGCTAATCATTGGCGTTAGCACTCTCCAGGTGAGAGTGACAGAACTTGGACCGGGCCGGTGAGGCCCGCAGGCTCGGTGGGGCAAGGAACCGCCGAGCACGCAGGCCGTCCGTCGCGGGCGCCTCTCGGTCCGGAGCAATCCACCCCTGTCCGGGAGGACCACTTCACATGGCCAAGATCATCGCGTTCGACGAGGAGGCACGGCGCGGTCTCGAGCGCGGGATGAACCAGCTCGCCGACGCCGTCAAGGTCACCCTCGGCCCCAAGGGCCGTAACGTCGTCCTCGAGAAGAAGTGGGGCGCGCCCACGATCACCAACGATGGTGTTTCCATCGCCAAGGAGATCGAGCTCGAGGACCCGTACGAGAAGATCGGTGCGGAGCTGGTCAAGGAGGTCGCCAAGAAGACGGACGACGTCGCCGGCGACGGTACGACCACCGCCACCGTTCTCGCCCAGGCGCTCGTCCGCGAGGGCCTGCGCAACGTCGCCGCGGGTGCCAACCCGATGGCTCTGAAGCGTGGCATCGAGAAGGCCGTCGAGGCCGTGTCCGCCGCGCTGCTGGAGCAGGCGAAGGACGTGGAGACCAAGGAGCAGATCGCTTCGACGGCCTCCATCTCCGCTGCCGACACCGAGATCGGCGCCAAGATCGCCGAGGCGATGGACAAGGTCGGCAAGGAAGGCGTCATCACCGTCGAGGAGTCCCAGACCTTCGGTCTGGAGCTGGAGCTCACCGAGGGTATGCGCTTCGACAAGGGCTACATCTCGGCGTACTTCGCCACCGACATGGAGCGTATGGAGACGTCGTTCGACGACCCGTACATCCTGATCGTCAACTCCAAGATCAGCAACGTGAAGGACCTCCTTCCGCTGCTCGAGAAGGTCATGCAGTCGGGCAAGCCCCTGCTGATCATCGCGGAGGACGTCGAGGGCGAGGCTCTGTCGACGCTGGTCGTCAACAAGATCCGTGGCACCTTCAAGTCCGTGGCCGTCAAGGCTCCCGGCTTCGGTGACCGCCGCAAGGCCATGCTCGGCGACATCGCCATCCTCACCGGTGGCACCGTCATCTCCGAGGAGGTCGGTCTCAAGCTGGAGAACGCCGGCCTGGACCTGCTCGGCAGCGCCCGCAAGGTCGTCATCACCAAGGACGAGACCACGATCGTCGACGGAGCGGGTGACAGCGACCAGGTCCAGGGCCGCGTCAACCAGATCCGTGCCGAGATCGAGAACTCCGACTCGGACTACGACCGCGAGAAGCTCCAGGAGCGCCTCGCGAAGCTGGCCGGCGGCGTGGCCGTCATCAAGGCCGGCGCCGCCACCGAGGTGGAGCTCAAGGAGCGCAAGCACCGCATCGAGGACGCGGTGCGCAACGCCAAGGCCGCCGTCGAGGAGGGCATCGTCGCCGGTGGTGGCGTGGCTCTGCTCCAGGCCTCGGCCGTCTTCGAGAAGCTCGACCTGACGGGCGACGAGGCCACCGGTGCCAACGCCGTCAAGCTCGCGCTGGAGGCCCCGCTCAAGCAGATCGCCGTCAACGGTGGTCTCGAGGGTGGAGTCGTCGTCGAGAAGGTGCGCAACCTGCCGATCGGTCACGGCCTGAACGCCGCGACCGGCGACTACGTCGACATGATCGCCGAGGGCATTCTCGACCCGGCGAAGGTCACGCGGTCCGCCCTGCAGAACGCCGCGTCCATCGCCGCGCTCTTCCTCACCACCGAGGCCGTCATCGCCGACAAGCCGGAGAAGGCCTCCGCGGCTGCTCCGGGCGGCATGCCGGGCGGTGACATGGACTTCTGATCCTCGGATCAGCAGCTCCAGGCGGTACCCGCAGTATCCGTACGACGCCGGCCCCCGGGATTCGTTCCCGGGGGCCGGCGTCGTACGTGCGTCCCCGCCCCTGCGGGACCGGCGCTCCCGGCCACGGCGGTACGGAGGGACGGCGGTACGGCCTACGGCGGTGCGGCGGTACGGAGGGACGGCGGTGCACCGGGCGCGGAGCCGTGCCCGAGCCGTGGCGGCTGATGCGCGGGGGAGCGGCGGAACCGTGCGGCCCACCCCGCGTGTCATCCCTGCCCGTCGTTGTCCGGCTCCGGCTGCCGCTGTCGCCCCCCGGCCGTCCCGCCACAACCACCGCCGCGCGGTGATCCGCTGCGGGAGCGGCGAAAGTGGACGCAAAAAAGTGACGTGCTCTTGCATCTGGCCAGCAGTCACGCGAAATCTTCTCGCATGACTCTTGTGGTGGCGTTCCCGCGCGCCCTACCGTCTCCTCACCTTCCGAGAGAAACGGGCATGCGATGTCACGTCACATCACGGTCGCCGCGCTGACGGCCGCCGTTGTCGGACTGGGGGCGCTGACCGGCGCTCCCGCGGCGCAGGGCGCTCAGGGGGAACGGGCTCCCGCGCCGGTGGTGACGCGCGCGGGTCTCGATCCCGCGCTGGTGGCCGGCCGCGGCGCCGAGGTCCCCTTCGCCGAGCAGGAGGCGGAGAACGCCGCGACGAACGGCACGGTCATCGGCCCCGACCGCACCGCCTACACCCTGCCCGCGGAGGCCTCGGGCCGTAAGGCGGTCAGGCTGGTGCCCGGCGAACACGTCGAGTTCACGCTGCCGAGGGCCGCCAACGCGATCACGGTGCGCTACAGCATCCCTGACGCCCCGGGCGGGGGCGGTATCACCGCCCCGCTCGACGTCGCGGTCAACGGCAAGAAGCGCTCGACCATGACGCTGACCTCGGAGTACTCCTGGCTGTACAACCAGTACCCCTTCACCAACGACCCCTCGGCCGGGCTGCTCCAGCCCGGCTGGTGGATCACCGAGTGCGCCTGCGTCCCGAGTGGGACGACGCCCGCCCCCGTGATCGCCAAGCCCTTCCGGCCGAGCCACTTCTACGACGAGCAGCGCCTTCTGCTGGGGCAGAGGTACCGCGCGGGGGACACGGTCCGTCTGACGGTTCCGGCAGGCAGCCGGGCCGCCTGGACCGTCATCGACCTGCTCGACTCCGAGCTCGTGGGCCTCCCGCACGTCGAGCTCCGGGCGGCGAACGCCCTGCTGTTCGGGGCCGATCCCTCGGGGCGCCGGGATTCCGCGGACGCGATGGACCGGGTGATCGCCTTCGCCAAGCGCAAGAACCTGCCGGTGTACGTCCCGCCGGGCACCTACCTGGTCAGCCGGCACATCGTCGTCGACGACGTCACGATCAGGGGCGCGGGGAGCTGGTACACGAAGTTCAAGGGCCGGGAGACCGCCCTCGCTACCCCGACGCCGGACGGTTCGGTCCACACGGGGGTCGGCTTCTACGGCAAGGACGCGGCGGACGGCGGCAGCCGCGACGTGCACCTGTCCGGCTTCGCCATCGAGGGGGACGTGCGCGAGCGCATCGACACCGACCAGGTGAACGGCATCGGCGGGGCGATGAGCGACTCCTCCCTCACGGGCCTGCACATCCGCCACACCAAGGTCGGCATGTGGTTCGACGGCCCGATGTCGAACCTGAGGATCACGGACAACGTCATCGTCGACCAGATCGCGGACGCCATCAACTTCCACGGCGGGGTGACCGGTTCGGTGGTCTCCCAGACCTTCGTCCGCAACTCCGGCGACGACGGCCTCGCCATGTGGTCCGAGAAGCGCGCCAACACGGGCAACACCTTCTCCCGCAACACGGTGCAGAGTCCGGTGCTCGCCAACGGCATCGCGGTCTACGGCGGTACGGACAACACGGTCTCCGGCAACCTGGTCGCCGACCCCGTCCGCGAGGGCAGTGCCCTGCACGTCGGCGCCCGCTTCGGCGCGGAGGCGTTCCGGGGGCGGCTCGACCTCACCGGCAACACGACGGTCCGGGCCGGGACGTACGAGCTGAACTGGAGGATCGGCCTGGGGGCCATCTGGTTCTTCGCCCTCGACCGGGACATCGACGCCGACATCAGGGTGACCGGGAACCACTTCCTCGACAACACCTACAACGCGATCATGCTGGTCACCGACTGGCCCGTGAAGGACACCTACGAGATCCGGGGCGTGCACTTCAAGGACATCAGGGTGGACGGCACGGGGACGTCCGTGGTGAGTGCGCGTGCGGCGGGCTCGGCGACCTTCGAGAACGTGGACGCGCGCCACGTCGGGGCCGTGGGCGTCAACAACTGCGGGGCCTTCAACTTCACCCCCGCCGGTTCGGAGTTCACCCTCGTCGACCTCGGCGGCAACGACGGCGGGGGCACGGCGGGCGACTGGCTGGCCCCCTGGCTCCTGCCGAACACGCTCACCTGCGACGACCGCCCGCCGGTGGTCGCGCCGCCCGCGCCCGGCGCCTGGTGACACCACGGGCCGGGGCGGTCACCCCCGGAGGCTCACGGGCCGGGGTGGGCACCCTCAGGGGCTCACGGGCCGCGGTCGCCGACGGCCGCACCGCCTGAACAGGGGGCGGGGCCGGTACGGCATCGGACCGTGCCGGCCCCTCAGGGGCGCCCGGCAGCGTGCTGTCCCGTCCGGCCCCGCGCCCGGTCGGTCCGGTCCGGGCGGGGGACGAGTGCCGCCCGGACGGTCGCCATCCGCTCCCGGACCCCGTCGGTGGGGACGCTCCCGGGCGGGGGCGGCGGCAGGTGCGCGCCCTCGCCCCGGCAGGGGCCGCACAGCCCGCCGCGCAGCGCCTCCGGGCTGCCGGGCGCACGGCACTCGCCGCACTCCAGGGCGCGGATCGTGGCGGAGCGCGGGCCGGGGACGGGGCGTTCGGGGGGCAGCTTGTCGATGAGGCGGCGCCTGATGAGGGACGCGGCGTGGTGCACGGTGGCGGGCAGCCCGTGGGTGAGGGCGCGCAGCGTCTCGTCCTCGGTGGCACCCCGCTCGAACCACGCGCCGACCTGCGGCTCCAGGCTCGCGCACTCCGCCGCCGACAGGCTCAGCGCGGGCACCGTACGGCCCAGGGCGGCCAGCAGGACGAAGGCGCGGGTGCGCGTGGGCTGCCGCCGTGTCTCCTGCGGTACGTCGCCCCGGATGAACGCCGTCCACCAGTCGTCCTCGCGCGCGGTGCGGGAGAAGAACGTCCGGGTCACCCAGAGCATGACCTCGTCGGTGGCGACGCACTCGCTGCCCCGGCGCAAGTGCCCGGCCGCCTGGAGCCTGTTGAGGGCGGTCCGCAGGGCGCACTGCCCGTACGGGAGCCACTTGGCCAGTGTCTTGACGGAGATGTCGGAGCCGTCGGGCAGCCGGTCGATGTAGGTGGCGACGGCCGCCTCGCGGGGCGGCAGATGCGAGAAGTCGCGCTCGCCGCGCGGGCGTTGGTCCGGGGCGGAACGTTTGCCGTAACCGGGGTTCGCCATCGGGTGCGGAGGCTCGTACGGGGTGTGGGGGGCAGCACTAAGCTGGTCGGCAGCCATCAGATCGGTGTCCTGTTCAGTCGATCTCGTTGGTCAGACCCCTGTCCGGTGTTGGTGCACCGGCGGGGGTCGCTGTCGTTCGGCACGCTAGAGCGTCGCCACGGTCCGTGGCAACTCGATCACAAACGGTCAACTCGGCAGGTGGGGAGGGTGGGTGGGCGGGAAGAGGTACACCACCCATTCCTCCGGAAGAGCGCTCGGACTCCAGGGCTTGAGCTCCGGGAGGTCAACCCGTGGAGACGCCCGGCCCCCGATCGGATGAGGTGGGGCGGACCGCCGGGCGTGGCGCGGCACGGGATCTCAGGATGACCGGTGGCGGCGCCCTGGCCGGCAGGTCCCGGGGCGGGAGCACCCGCATGCCGCCGACCGATCCGCGCGGGGAGCGACCATGGCGAACGAGCTGAAGTACGGCGACAGGATCCACCTGCAGAACGGCTACGACGGCTGGACGGGCGGCTACCTGGACACCAACGGCCACAGCGGCGACTCCGGCGGCAAGTACGCCGTGTCGACCGCCGAGTCCCCCGTGCGCGGGGAGGGGACCGGCACCTGGGAGATCCTCTCGCCGTCGGGCAAGGCCACCGGTGCCCCGGTGGTCAGCGGTGACGTGATCCAGCTGCGCAACCTCTACGGCGGGGACGGCGGTTACCTCGACACCAACGGCCACGCCTCCTCGGACCAGCGCAACGCGGGCGCCAGGTACAACGTCTCCACGTCCAAGGACAGGGACCGCGCGCTCGGCTCGGGCACCGGCCGCTGGCGCGTCACCGCCCGGACGTCCACGCCCGCCGACGGGAGCATCCGCCCCGGCGACGTCATCCACCTGTGGAACATCTACGCCGACAACGGAGGCTTCCTGGAGACCAACGGCGTGGGTCCGGCCGCCGGGAAGTACGACGTCTGCACCAGCGCCTACTCCAACCGCGCCGCGGACGTGGCGGACTGGAGGGCCCAGCGCCCGTAGCCGGGCCGGAGCCCGAACGCCCGGTGCCGGGGCCTGCCGCACCTCGCGCGGGCCCCGTACACCGTCGTGGTCCGGTCCACGCCGCGCCCGGCCGGGCGGGCCGAGCGGCGGCTCCGCGCCCCTCCCGCCCGCCCGCCCCGTTCGCTTGCCGCCCCGTCCGGGCCGCCTGCGCTCAGCGCGTCCGGACGGGGCGGGGCACGCGCTTGCCGACGTCCCGCAGCTTGTCGGGGTTGGCCACGTTGTGGATGGCGGAGATCCGTCCCTGGGCGTCGAAGTCGAAGGTGACCGTGGAGATCACGCGGTCCGGCGCGCTGAAGACCAGGCCCGTCCCGCCGTTGATCTCGGCCAGCTCGGCCCTCATGTCGGCCGGATCGACGCCCTGGTAGGAGACCGTTCCCATCGCGGCGAACCAGGAGGCCACCGTGGCCGCGCCCACGACCGGGCGCAGGGCCTGGCGGACCTTGCCCCCGCCGTCGGTCCACAGGGTGACGTCCGGTGACAGCAGCTCCATCAGGGCGTTCATGTCCCCACCGGTCGCGGCGGTGAAGAACCGCTCGGTGGCGTCGCGTTGCCGCGTACGGTCCGCCGTGAAGCGCGGACGCCGGGCCGCCACGTGCGCGCGGGCGCGGTGCGCGGCCTGCCGCACGGCCGCCTCGGAGCGCTCCACCGCCTCCGCTATCTCGGTGTGACTGAAGTCGAAGACCTCCTTCAGCACGAACACGGCGCGTTCCAGCGGGCTCAGCGTCTCCAGCACGACCAGCATCGCCATCGAAACGGACTCCGCGTCCATGACGCTGTCGGAGGCGTCCCCGCTGGTCAGGATCGGCTCGGGAAGCCACGGCCCCACGTAGACCTCGCGCTTGTGCCGGGTCGAGCGCAGACGGTCCATCGCCAGGTTCGACACGATCCGCACCAGGTACGCCTTGGGGTCGGCCACCTGCGAGCGGTCGGCGGCCGACCACTTGATCCAGGCGTCCTGCACCGCGTCCTCGGCGTCGGCGGCGGTGCCGAGGAGGCGGTAGCCCACGGAGAACAGCAGGCCCCGGTACCGGTGGAACAGCTCCTGGTCGTCGTCCGGCCGGGTCATCGGGCCGCCCGCGTCCGGGTGGAGCGGCCGCCGCGGGGCCAGAACACTCCTGAGGCGGGCATCTTCTTCATGCGGCCGTAGGTCGGCCAGGGGGAGGCGGTCACGGTCTCCTTATATCGGGCCGCCACGCGGCCCGTCAGGCAGATTCGCCGGGGGCTGTCGTCGGGCCGGGTGAACTGCACGACCCCGTCGTTCCTGCCCAGGCTCACCGGCGTGTGGTAGTAGCCGAAGCGGAAGGGCTTGGGCCGCTTCCCCTCCAGGGCGCGGAGGACCGACAGCGCGGCGTGCACCCCGGACGGCATCCCGCTCTGGCAGGTGCCGTGCAGCACGCCGCGCCCCATGCGGATGGCCGCCGCGTCCCCCACCGCGTACACGTCCGGGTGCGACTCCGACCGCAGCGAGGCGTCGGTGACGACGCGGCCCCGCTCGTCCACGGCCAGTCCGGCGGCGGCCGCCAGGGGGGACACCCGGGTGCCGCTCGTCCACAGCACGACGTCCGCCGCGACGCTCTCCCCGCCCGCGAGCTCGACCGAACCGGGCAGCACCTTCACCACCTCGGCCGCGCTGCGCACCCGTACGCCGAGCCGGTCGAGCGCGGACCGCAGATACGCTCCGGCCCTCGGGTTCATGGTGGCACCGGGTTCGTGCCGCCCCACCAGGACGACGTCCAGTCCGGGGTGGCGCTCGGCGATCTCCGCGGCCGACTCGACACCGGTCAGTCCGCTGCCCACGACGGCCACGGTGCCGGTCCCGAGCCGTGCCAGCCGGTCGGCCAGGGCCTCGGCGTCCTCGGGGCCGTTCACGGTGTACGCGTGGTCCTCGACACCCGGGACCCCCGCCGTGTCGGCCACGCTGCCCAGCCCGTACACCAGCGTGTCGTAGCCGAGCACCCGGTCGTCGTCGATCCGGACGGTCCTGGCGTCCGTGTCCACGGCCGTCACCCAGCCGCGCACGAACGCGGCGCCCGTACCCTCCAGCATCTCCGGGATGCTCAGTTCGGCGACCTCCTGGCCCGTCGCCGTCATGTGCAGCCGCAGCCGCTCGGTGAACGTGTCCTGTGCGTTCACGAGGGTGACGGCCGGTCCGTTCCTCCGCCCCGAGCGGGCGGCCAGCTGGACGGCCGCCGCCATGCCCGCGTACCCCGCGCCCAGGACGACGACGTGGTGGCCGGCCGTTGTGCTGTTCTCCCGTGCGTTCATGGCTTCCGCCCTCTTCCGCTGCTCGCTTCTCGATGACGACCCCCCAGACGCACGGTCGCCCCCTATCTGTGACGCGGAGAAATGTGACCTGCCTCACGCCGGTGGTGGTGGTCCCCGGCCGGGCGCTACCCGTGGATCCGGTGGAGTCCCAGCGGCGCGGGAGGGGGCAGCGGCGCGGCCGGTCCGGCGCGGAAGGACTGGAGCAGATAGGCGACCAGGCGGCGGGAAGCGGCGGGGGCGTCGTCGCCCGCCCCCGTGGCGGCCCCGCAGTTGGCCAGCATCAGCAGCGTGATGTCACCCATGTCGAAGTCCTGCCGCAGCTGTCCGCCGTCCTGCGCCCGCCGGATCAGCAGGGCCAGCCCCTGCTCGGCGCGGGTGCGCTCCTCGGTGAAGTCGTCGTGGTCGGGGAACTGGGCGAGGAACGCCTCCGTGAACCCCCGCTCGGCCGCCTGCATCATGCAGATCCTCTCCACGACGGTGCGGAAGCCGCGCCACGGGTCCGGATCCTGAAGCCCCTCGTCGAGGACGGCGGCGCAGTGCGCGAGCTGTTCGGCGAAGGCCTCGGACACCAGGGTGGCGCGTGTCGGGAACCGCCGGTAGAGCGTGGCGACCCCGACCTTCGCGCGCCGGGCGATGGCCGCCATGGGTACGTCGATCCCGTGCAGGGCGAACGCCTCGCGGGCCGCGCGGAGGATCCGCTCGCGGTTCTCGCGGGCGTCGGCACGCAGCTCGGCGGAGGGTTTCTGAGAAGGCTGAACAGGCATGTTTCTCACTTCGGTCCAAATGGAGGGTGCCATCCACTTACCCGTCTAGCGTGGGGTCCATGGACGATATGCGCGCAGCGCTCTACGACCGGTACGGACCCCCCGAAGTGCTCTACGAGGGCCGCGTCCCCGTGCCCGGGCTCCGGCAGGGTGAGGTGCTGGTCCGTGTCCACGCGACGAGCGTCAACGGCGGGGAGCTGTACGGCAGGGCCGGACGCGTCCGCCTCGTGACGGGCCGCCGCTTCCCCCTGCGCACCGGGATGGACTTCGCCGGTGAGATCGCCCGCGTGGACGGCGCGGTGAAGGGGCTGCGCGAGGGTGACCGGGTCTGGGGACTCCTGGGCCGCACCTTCGGCAGCGCGGCCGAGTACGTCGCGGTCCGGCCGCGCCAACTCTCCTACGCCCCCGTCAACATCAGCCTCGTCGAGGCCGCCTCGCTCCCCGCAGGGACCACCGCCATCACCGCGTTGGAGACCAAGGCAGGGCTGAAAGCGGGCGAGCGGCTGCTGGTGCGGGGCGGCGCGGGCGGGATCGGCAGCGTCGCCGTCCAGCTCGGCAAGGCGCTGGGAGCGCACGTGACCGCGCTGGCCGGCGGGAAGAACCTCGATCTCGTCCGGGAGCTGGGGGCCGACGAGGCCTACAGCTACACGACGACGGGGCCGGACGACCTGGGCACGTTCGATGTCGTCCTGGACACCGTCGGCACCGAACACCGGGCCTTCCGGAGGCTGCTGGCCCCCGGCGGACGTATGGTCTCCATCGCCTTCGACATCGACCACCCGGGCGCCAGCCTCTCCTACCTGCTCGCCTCCACGGTCCACGGCTCCCGCCGGGTCCGCTTCTTCAGCGGCAACCCGAAGCACGACCTCTTCGCCCGGCTGACCCGCTACGTGGAGAGCGGGGCCATCCGCCCGGTGGTGGACACCGTCCACCCGCTCTCCGGGATCGCCGCCGCGCACCGGGCGCTGGAGGCGGGAGGCGTACGCGGGAAGCACGTGATCCAGGTGGTGCCGACGAGCCCGGAGCCTGGACGACGCTACAGGCGCTTGATACCGGCGACGAACGAAGCCCAGGCGCTCGTCCGGAACACGAGCGCCGGGCCGTCGGTCACCTTGGAGTCACGGACGGGGACCACATCGGGGTGACCGGTCGCGACTTCGAGGCAGTTACCGCCGCTGGCGTCGCTGTACGAGGACTTGCGCCAGGTGGCGACTTCGAGGCAGTTGCCACCATCCCCGCCGCTGTAGGAGGACTTGTGCCAAGTCGCAGTGGAGAGGTTGTAGTCAGAGCTGCTGATCTTCATGGGCGTAATCCTCCGACACCGATTCGATCAAGGCCAGGGACGCGTTGGGGACAGTGCGCAGGCCACTAGCAAATCGTAGGTCAGTTCGTACGAACGCACCGCTGCCGGATCATCGAGTAATTGCCCCGACCCCAGGCCGTCCAGGTAGGCAAGGGGCGGTGCGTCCGGGAAGGCCATCAACTTGAGGGGGCCACCCATCGCTGCGTGCCCACCAGCGATGTAGGGCAGAACCTGAATGATGACCCTTCGCTGCCGGATCAACTGCGTCAGGTGGCGAAGCGCCTCGGACATGACGGTGGGCCCGCCGACCCGTCGTCTGATCACGGCCTCGTCCAGAACCGTCCAAACCATGGGTGTTGTTGGATGCGCCAGCAGGTTGGCGCGCTCAAGCCTGGCCGCGACAAGCTCGTCGATTGTGGCCTCCGGGGTGGTGGGCCGTCCCGCCAGGAACACCGCTCGCGCATACGACTCAGCTTGCAGCAGCCCAGGGATGAGGAGCGGCGAGTACTCCTTGATCGTCTCTGCGACGGCCTCCGCCTCCGCAGCCTCCGCGAAGTGGTCTGGATACTTCGACTGCTTCAGGGCCGCGCAGTTCCGTACGAAGAAGCCGTCCGCGCCCAGCACCTCGTCCAGCTTCTGCGCCTGGTCCAGTTGCATCCGGCGCGTACCGGCCTCCAGCTGGCCGATGAAGGAGCCGCTGACGAAGAGCGGGGTGCCCAGGTCCTCCTGGGACAGGCCCGCCGACTCCCTTCTGTGCCGGAGTTCGGCGCCCAGGAGGGCTCGGGGGGAGGAGGCGGGGTCGAGCTTCTTCGGTCCGGGCAAGGCGACTCCCTGTGACACACGTGCGGGTGTTGGAACTGCACCTCTTCCACGGTAGTCCCGAATTGACCACGCTGAGTAGGCATAGCCACTACTCAGCGTGGAAATGGGGAAGATCATGATGACGGCTACGGAACGGCGCAAAGAGGCAGCGGGCAGAGTGCGGGCCGCGGAGGACGCGGTGGCCCGGCTGCGGGCAGGTCTGGCGGGGGTCGGCGTGAAGCTCCCGTCGCTGCGGATCGACCCCGTGTCGTGCGCGGGGAACGAGCCGGCCCCGCTGGTCGACCTGGGCCGGTGCTCGATCGAGACGGCGCTGCGGTTGAGTGTGCAGCTCGAAGCGGCGGCGGCTCATGACGGTTGAAGGACTGGAGCCGTGTACGCCTGAGCCCGGAACGTTCGCGGTGGACGGCCGGGACGGCCGGGTCGGCCGGGTGATGGGCCGCGTAGGACCGTATGTGCAGTTGCGTCCGCCGGGGGGCGGGGCGGAGTGGGACTGCCCGCCGGACGCCGTCCGGCCGGCCCCGCCGGGGCTCGTGCTGCGGGCCCGGGTGAGGGAGATCAACCGGGAGGGGCAGCTGCCACGCTGATGACGCGTCATCGGTGCTGCCCGTGGGGGGCCGTGCCGTTGGATGCCGGCGACTGCGTCGGGCTCCGGTGCGAGTGGCCCGGCGCGACGCTGCTGGACGCGGTGGGCGGCGTACGCGCTCCGGGAGAGCGGTACGCGGTGCTGATGGCGGGCCCCGCTGCCGGACGGCTCGGGGAGCGGTCCTCGGGGACTCGTCCACCGCACCACGCGGAGACGGTCCTACTGCTTGCCGGTGCCGACGGGGTCGACCCTGACCTTCGGGCCGGTGTCGGCGCTGACCGGGAGGCTGATCGAGACCGACAGGGCCTTGGAGTGGGTCTCGTCGGGCGGGGTGACCTCGATGGCGCTGACGTACACGCCGGTGCCGCCGGTGTTGTTCGGCGGGTAGTGGAGGGTGAAGCGGGTCGACTCGCCGGGGCTGACGGAGACGGCCGGGGCGGCGAGGTCGCTGCGCTCGGCGCTGAGGGGCCCGGAGGCGTCCTGGGACCTCAGGTCGACCCCGGGGAAGCCCTTGAGGGTGCAGGCGTCGTCGCCCGTGTTCTTGAGGCTGACGAGGAGGTCGCCCTCGCCCATCCCGTGCGTGACGCTGAAGTCGAGGTTCGCCGTCTTGCAGGCACCCGCGGTGGTCTGCCCCTTGCCGCTGCCGCCGGCGGACTCCGAGGAGGTCGAGCCGTCACCGGAGTGCGTGGTCTTCCCGCCGGACGTGGCGCTCCCGGACGCGGTGCTGTCGGGCGTGGTGCCGTCGGAGGAGTTCCCGTCGGAGGAGTTCCCGGCGGAGGACGAGGAGGCGGCTCCCGGGTCGTTCGTGCTCGCGGCGGAACTTCCACCCCCCTGGCAGGCGGTGAGCGAGAGGCCCGCGGTGAGGGCGAGAGCGGCGAAGGTGAGCGTCTTGGCACGCATCGTTTTCTTCCTTTCGGTCGGTGCCGTCTGTCAGGCACCTGTGAGCGTTACTGATCACGAGGACCCGCCCGGACCCGCGAGCCGTTCCGGCCGGCCGCCCGCTACTACATGCCTGTTACATGCGATTGGCCGGCCGGCGTGGCCTTCCGGACGGGTCGCGTGCCGGGCCTGTCCGGCGGTTGACCCGGGGCTCCCGTACCGCCGGTGGCCCGGGAAACGGGGCCCGGGCGCCTCGCGGGACACCGGGCCGGGGCGCGCTGTCCGCACGTTCGGCCACCGGGTCCCGGAGGTCTCGATTCCGGTTTCGTGGCCGTCGGCCGCTGGGACACACCCGTGACCGAGGGGCCCTTGACCGGCGGACGCGCGATCCCCTACCGCGAGGCGGCCCCGCGTTCTTTGCCGGCCTGGCCTGCGGGCACGGGACAGCGGGGCCGGCTCCGTAGGAGAAGCCGACCCCGCCTCTGAGCGTGGCACGCGGGGGATCACATGATCCGGTAGCTGTCGTAGTAGCCGCCGACCTGGGCGTGGTAGCCCGGGTCGCTCGCGTGGGTGTGCTTGTCGAACTCCGGGGAGTCCTTGATCTGATCCTTGGTCAGGTCGACGAATATCGTCCGGTGCTCCGTGTCGATCCCCTTGACCGTGCCTGCCGGAAGCAGGACGTCCTTGCCGAAGATCCAGACCCCGGTGTCGACGACCAGATAGGCGGAGCCCACCTCGTCGGAGTGCTTGTCGACCTTGCCGATGCTCCCGTCCGTCGCCTCGACCGAGAATCCGGTCAGATCGGCGCCCGCGGTGTGGCCGCTCGAAGGCTGGTAGCCCCACAGGTTGTCGCTCATAAATGGCTCCTTCCTCGACGGTTCATTCGGCACGGCGCATCCCGTCGTGATGAGGACGGGTGCCGCTCAACAAATCGGCTGCCCGTACTTCGGCGGCCCACACCCGAAGAATTGCGGGGCGCAATGCAAAAAGCGGGTGGCTCACGATCCGTAGATCGTGAGCCACCCGCGTCAGTGCTGGTCGGAGTCGTCTACCAGCGGTACCACCGGCCACGCTTGCCGCCGCCGGCCGCCGGACGTACGAAGAATCCGATGAGCCACACCACGAGCACGATCACCGCGATCCACCACAGTGCCTTGAGTGCGAAACCGGCACCGAAAAGGATCAGGGCGAGCAGAAGAACGAGAAGCAGGGGAACCATTGTTATCAACCTCCGTGACATCTGGTGCCCAGCAATCAATTGCCTACACACACGTGTTCGTCCGGAGGATTTTCAGGGCTTCTCGTGACCGTGCGGGGGCTGTCGTCGCGGCTCGTGGTGCGGGGTCAGACCCCGGCGGGTTCCTTCGCCGGGGCGCCGCCCGAGGGGGAGGCGGGGCCGGTGGCCGTGACGGTGGAGGAGGCAGCCTCCTGGGAGACGTTGAACTCCGCCAGCAGCGACTTGCTGAAGCCGAAGAAGTACGTGGCGACGAAACCCGCGACGTAGCCGACGAGCAGACCGCCCGCGTAGACCGCGATCGTGGCGCCGAGGCCGTGGTTGCCGTCCAGGAGCGGGAAGAGGGCCCAGCCGGACGGGCCGATGGCCGTGGAGCCGACCGAGTCGCCGAGCTGGTTGAACAGGCCCACGAAGCCGCCGCCGAACGCGCCGCCCACGCAGGCCGTGATGAACGGGCGGCCCAGGGGGAGCGAGACGCCGTAGATCAGGGGTTCGCCGACGCCCAGCAGGCCCGCGGGCATCGCGGACCTGATGGTCCTGCGGATCGACTCGTTGCGGGGGAGGCGGAGGTAGACCGCGGCCGCCGCGCCGACCTGGCCGGCTCCGGCCATGGCGAGGATCGGGAGCAGCACCGTGAAGCCCTGCTGCTCGATCAGGGTCGTGTGGATCGGGATCAGGGCCTGGTGCAGGCCCAGCATCACCAGGGGCAGGAAGAAACCGCCGAGCAGGAAGCCCGCGCCCGCGCCGCCCGTGGAGAGCAGCCAGTCCGCGAACGTGCCGATGGCGGAGGAGACCTCGCCGGCCACGTACATCAGGCCGAAGATCGTGACGAGGCCGGAGACCAGCACCGTGAGCGTCGGGGTGACCAGGACGTCCAGCGCCTCGGGGACCCAGCGGCGGCACCACTTCTCGACGTACACCGCGAGGACCGCCGCGCCGAGGGCGCCGAGGACGCCGCCCTGGCCCGGGGAGAGGGTCTGGCCGAAGGCCTCGATGTTCGCGACGCCGGGGAAGACGATGATGGCCGCGACCGCGCCGCCGAGGATCGGGGTGCCGCCGAACTCCTTCGCCGTGTTGTAGCCGACGAAGACGGCGATCAGGGCCATGAAGCCGGAGGCCATCGCCGCCAGGGCGGGCGTCACCGAGGTCAGCCAGCCGAGGTTCACCAGGAGGCCGTTGAGCCCGGCGATGATGCCGCAGCCGATCAGGGCGGGGATCAGCGGGACGAAGATGTTCGCGATCCTGCGCAGGAACAGCTTGAAGGGGGTGGCGTTCTTCGCCTTCTGCTGTGCCTTGAGCGCGGCGCCCTTGCCGGCCAGCTCCTCGGCGGTGCGGGCGGGCGCGGGGGTCCCGGACGCCCGGCCCTCCTCGACCAGCTGCTCGAACTCCGGGGCGACCCGGGCGACGGTGCCCGGACCGAGGACGATCTGGTAGGTGTCGTCCTCGACCACGCCCATCACGGCGGGAACCGCCTTGAGGGCCTCGTCGTCGACGAGGGAACGGTCGTGCAGGCCCAGCCGGAGCCGGGTCATGCAGTGGGCGGTCGAGCTGACGTTCGCAGCGCCACCGACGAGCGGCAGGATCGCGGCGGCGGTGGCGCGGTTCTTGTCTTCAGTAGCCATGGTGCGTGGTGCCTTGCTGTGCGGGGAGTGGTGCGTCAGGTGGTGCGGACAGCCGCGAGGGCTGCGCGGAGGTGGCCGTGGGATTCGGCCAGGAGCGTGCCGGCGGTGGGGCCGTCGACCCCGCCGAGGATGGTGAGGATGGCGTTCTTCACCTCGCCGTCGGTGGCGGCCAGTGCCGCCTCGATCTCCTGGTCGGAGGCGCCGGTGGCGAGGGAGACGATCCGGCGGGAGCGGGCGCGCAGCTTCTCGTTGGACGCGCGTACGTCGACCATCAGGTTCCCGTACGTCTTGCCGAGCCGGATCATCGTGATCGTCGAGAGCATGTTCAGGACGAGCTTCTGCGCCGTCCCCGCCTTGAGGCGGGTGGAACCGGTGAGCAGCTCGGGGCCGACGACGATCTCCAGACCGTGCTCGGCCGCGGCGGCGAGCGCGGAGTCCGCGTTGCAGGACAGCCCGATGGTGAGGGCGCCCACGGCGCGGGCGTGCTCGACCGCACCGATGGCGTAGGGGGTGCGGCCGGAGGCGGAGATCCCGACCACCGTGTCGTCGGCGGTGAGGCCCAGACCGTCGAGGTCGGCCGCGGCCAGCTCCTTGCTGTCCTCGGCGCCCTCGACCGCCTTGACCATGGCGGAGGGTCCGCCCGCGATCAGCCCGATGACCTCGGACGGGTCGGTGTTGAAGGTGGGCGGGCACTCGCTGGCGTCGAGGACGCCGAGACGGCCGGCGGTCCCGGCGCCCGCGTAGACCAGCCGGCCGCCGCGCGCCATGCGCTCGGCGGTCGCGTCGATCGCGGCGGCGATCTGGGGCAGCTTCTCGGCCACGGCGGCGGGGACGGTGGTGTCCTCGCCGTTCATGATGCGGGCTATGTCCTGCGTGGGCAGCTGGTCGATCTCGGCGAGCTCCGGCCGGAACGCCTCCGTGGTGAGGGTGGCGAGCTGCGCGCGCAGTTCGCCGTAGCCGTCGGGGGTGGGGGCGTCGGCGTTCGCGTCGGTGGTGGAGGTCATGGACGGCGTCTGCTTTCTCGTGCTCGTACGGTTCGCGGGTGCGGGTGCGGGTGCGGGTGCGGGTTGCGGTGCGAGGGTGCCGGGGTCAGCGGCTGCGCGGGGTGTGGCGGTGGGCGAGCGCCTCGTACGACGCGGACAGCGCGGGTGCGGCCGTCTCGTACGTCCGCTGGGCGACGCCTATGAACAGGCAGTCCACGACGAGGAGCTGACTCGTGCGGCTCGACATGGCGGCGGGCCGCAGCTCGCTCTCCCGGGCGGTGGACGTGGTCAGCACGTGGTCGGCGTACTGCGAGACCGGCCCGTCCGGACGGCCGGTGATCGCGACCGTCGTCGCGCCGCGGTCGAAGGCGACCCGGAGCGGCTCTATGACGTCGCCCGTCGACCCGGAGTGCGTGATCGCGATGGCCACGTCGCCGGACCGGAGCTGCACCGCGTTGGTCACGGCGAGGTGCGGGTCCGAGTGGGCGTGGGCTATCAGGCCGATGCGGAGCAGCTTCTGCGCCAGGTCCTGGCCGACGAGGGAGGACGCCCCCACGCCGTAGATGTCGATGCGGCGGGCGGTCGCGGCGGCCGCCACGGCGGCACCGAGCTGCACCGTGTCGAGGCCGGCGGCCGTGTCGGCGAGGGTCTGCTGCTCGTCGTAGGCCAGCTTGGTGACGACGTCGGCGATGGGGTCGTCGACGGCGATGTCGGCGGTGACGGCGGGCGCCCGGCCGGACTGCTGGTGGGCGGCGAGCCCGGCCAGCGCGAGCCGCAGATCGCGGTAGCCCGGGTAGCCGAGGAGGCGGGCGGTGCGCACGACGGTCGCCTCGCTGGTGCCGGTCAGCTCGGCGAGTCCGGTGACGGTCAGGGCGGCACACCCGGCGGGGTCACCCGCGACCGCTTCGGCGACCCGTTGCATGGAACGGGTCATGGACGGAGCGAGGGTCCGCACCTTGGCGGCGAGCGCCGCGGGGGCGGGCGGGGAATCCGGGTTGAAACTTTCCTTCACGTCATGGGTCACATTTGAAAGATATTTTCACGGACGAATCCCGTCAACCCCCCTTTGGTCCCCGCCCCGGGGCCGAGGCGGCCGGCCGTCCGGGAGGGCGGGGGACAATGGGACTCATGGAGTTGAACAGCCTGGAGCAGGAGCTGCACACCGCGCGTGCGCTGGTGATGGCCGACCTCGTCGCGGGCGATGTGGCCGAGGCCGGGATCGTCTCGATGGTCGAGGACGCGATAGTCCACCGGCGGTGGTGGGTCGAACAGTGGCCCGAGGGCGTGGCCTTCGTCACGGGGCTCGTGGCCCAGGACGTCCAGGACGCCCTCCTGGAGCGGCACGGGCGGTGGCCGTTGTGCCCGGTGTGCACGGGCGAGGGGCCGCACGCCCTGGACGTCGAGCCGGAGCTCGGCCCCGATCCGCACTGGGTCTGCACGAAGGCCACGGTGTCCGTCGCGCGGGTCGGCGCGCTCGCCGAGGTCCTCGGCCGGTGACCGTCTACATCGACCCGCCGACCTGGCCCGGACACGGCCGCATGTGGTCGCACCTGGTCAGTGACGTGTCGTTCGAGGAACTGCACGCCTTCGCCGCGACGATCGGCTGCCCGCCCCGCGCCTTCGAGCGCGACCACTACGACGTGCCCGAGGCGCGTTACGCCGATGCGGTGCGCGCCGGGGCGCTGGAGGTCGGATCGAAGGAGATCGTGCGCCGGCTCACGGACGCGGGGCTGCGGCGCCCGAAGGGGCGGCCCATCCCGGGCTGACGACCTCCGAGGGGGCCGCCTGGGCCGCATGGGCCGTCTCTTCGAGCCGGGCGAGCGGGCGTCCCGCTCCTGTGGGTGGCGTCGGGCCGCTGTCCGTCCTGGTCGGAGTCCCGCTCCTGTGGACGGCGTCGGGCCGCTGTCCGTCCCGGCCGGAGACCCGCTCCTGTGGAAGGTGTCGGACCGTTGTCGGTCGTGGTCGGCGGTCCGCTTTTGCGGAGGGTGCCGGAGCGTTGTCCGTTCCGGCCGGCGTCCCGCTCCTGTGGATGGCGTCGGATCGTTGTCCGTTCCGGCCGGAGACCCGCTCCTGTGGATGGCGTCGGATCGCTGTCCGTTCCGGCCGGAGACCCGCTCCTGTGGATGGCGTCGGACCGCTGTCCGTCCCGGCGGGCGTCCCGCCCCTGTGGATGGCCTCGGACCGCTGTCCGTCCTAGCCGACGGCGCGCTCCGGGCTGATGTCCTGCTCCGCGCCGCTGTACGCCGGTGCGCCCGCGATCCGCCGGGACGGCGTACCCCCGCCGCGCAGCCGCAGCGAGACCGTCACGGCCACCAGGCCGAGCACCAGCATCGCGGCGCCCGCCCAGGCCGTGGCCCGGAAGCCGAAGTCCGCGTCGATCACCGCACCGCCCAGCCACGGGCCGCTCGTGTTGCCCAGGTTGAACGCGGCCGTGGTCGTCGCCCCCGCCAGCGTCGGGGCGACCCCCGCGACGTTGAACATGCGGGCGTTGAGCGCCGGGGCCGTGTAGAAGGCGGACAGCCCCAGCAGGAAGGCCAGGACGACGACAGCGACCTGGTTCGACGCGAACAGGGCCAGGGCCACCAGGAAGACGGTCGAGGCGCCGATACCGCTCAGCAGCACACCGAAGAGGTGCGCGTCGGCGACCCGCCCGCCGATCGTCGTACCGATGAGCGCGCCGGCACCGAACAGCGCGAGCACCCACGGCACCCAGCTCGAACTCAGCCCGGCCACGTCCGTCAGCAGCGGAGCGAGATAGCTGAACGCGCAGAACACACCGCCCGCCGCGAGGGCCGTGATCACGATGGACAGCCAGACCTGGCGGTCCCTGTAGATCGCGACCTCCCGCTTGAGCTGCGGCTTCTCGTCCGGCAGCGGAATGCGCGGGATGCGGGTGACGACGCCCACCAGAGCCACGGCGGACGCCGCGCCCACCGCCCAGAACGCCGAACGCCAGCCGAAGCTCTCCCCGAGGAACGCGCCCAGCGGCACCCCGAGGACGTTGGCGATCGAGAGCCCGCCGATCATCACGGCCATCGCCCTGGCCCGTGAGTTCACCGGGACCATCGCGATGGCGACCGCGGCGCCGACGGCCCAGAAACCGGCGCACGCCAGCGCACTCACCACCCGGGAGACGAACAGCACCTCGTACGTCGGCGCCAGCGCGCCCGCGACCTGACCCAGCCCGAAGACCGTGATGAGCGCGATGAGGGTGGTGCGGCGGGGCAGCCGCAGGGTGGCTATCGCCAGCAGCGGGGCGCCGACCACCATGCCGATCGCGAAGGCGGATATCAGGAGTCCGGCCTTCGGGATGGAGACGTCCATGTCGTCGGCGATGGGCGGCAGCAGCCCGGACAGCATGAACTCACTGGTACCGAGGGCGAAGACCGAGAGGCCGAGGATGTAGACGGCCATCGGCATACGGGGACGGCTGGAAGCAGAGTCGGGCATGACAGTGGCCAACAGTGCCGTCCTCCCTGTCATTCCCCTGTCTCACTGGATGAGCAGCTCCAGTTCGGTGGTCAGGTTCTGTCGCGCCCTTGGTTCCCATTCCCGCACCCCGTGCGGCGTACGGAACAGCCGGGGCAGCTCCAGCAGCTGCCGCAGGACCGCGGCGCGCCCCTCGCGGAAGGCGTCGTCCGGGACGAAGCCGTACTCCTCGCGCACCTGGGCCGCGTACGCCGCGTAGTCCTTGGGGGCCGCCGCCAGGATCGCCAGGTCCGCGTCGCAGAGCACCTCACCGTTGGTGTCGCCGTCCGCCGGGTCGTGCGTGACGGTGAGCCGGACGAGCCGGGCGACCTCGGCCACGGACGCGCCGGGGACACCGGCCTCGGGCAGGGCGCGTTCGGCGAGTGCCGCGCTGCGCTCCTCGTTCTCCGAGCGGTCGGGGCGGTAGACCGCGTCGTGGAACCAGGCGGCGAGGCGCACCAGGTCCGGGTCGGAGGCATGGCCGGCCAGCGTGTCGACCCGGTCCAGGACCTGTGTGAGGTGGGCGGTGGTGTGGTAGCGCCGCTGGGGTTCGGCCCAGCGGCCCAGGAGGTTGTCGGCGTAGGGCAGCGGGTCGGGGCCCGGTGCGCCGCCCCGGGCGGCGGCGAGGGCGTCCTGCCAGCGGGTGCGGAGGGCGGTGGCGTCGGTCATGGGGCGACTGTAGAGCCGGAGGGGACCTTGTCGGGCGGGGCGGAGGGTCGTTAGCGTGCGGCCGTGACGGAACGGGCGGAACCCACGTATCTCATCGACCTCAACGCGGACCTGGGCGAGGGGTTCGGGCGCTGGACCCTCACGGAGGACGAGGCGCTGCTGACCTGCGTCACCAGCGCCAACGTGGCCTGCGGCTTCCACGCGGGCGACGCCTCCGTGATGCGGCGGGTCTGCGACCTGGCCGCCGAGCGCGGCGTACGCGTCGGGGCGCAGGTCTCCTACCGCGACCTGGCCGGATTCGGGCGGCGCGCCATGGACGTGCCGGCGGCCGAGCTGACCGCCGAGACCGCCTACCAGATCGGCGCCCTGCGGGTCTTCGCGGAGGCGGCCGGTTCCGCCGTCTCGTACGTGAAACCGCACGGCGCCCTCTACAACCGTGTCGTGCGCGACGAGGAGCAGGCCGCCGCCGTCGTCGAGGGTGTACTGCTCGCGGGCGGCCGGCCGGCGGTCCTCGGGCTGCCCGGTTCGCGGCTGCTCGCCCGGGCGGAGGCGGCCGGACTGACCGCCGTCGAGGAGGCCTTCGCGGACCGCGCGTACACCCCGCAGGGCACGCTCGTGCCCCGGGGCGAGCCGGGCGCCGTCGTGCACGACGCCGACGAGGTCGTGCGGCGCAGCGTCGGCATGGCCGTCGACGGAGCCGTGACGGGGGTGGACGGTACACGGATAGCCGTCGCGGCGCGTTCGCTCTGCGTGCACGGCGACACCCCCGGCGCGGCGGCGCTCGCCCTGCGGGTCCGGACGGCGCTGGAAGAAGCGGGCGTGCGCGTACGGGCGTTCGCGTGAACGGCGTCCGGGTGCTGGCGGCCGGGCCCCGCGCCCTGCTCGTGGAACTGGCGTCGGGGGACGACGCGGAGGCCTTCCACGCGGAGCTGCTCCGCCGCCGGGCCGCCGGGGAGCTCCCCGGGGTGCGCGAGATCGTCCCCGGCGCCAGGACGGTGCTGCTGGACGGGGTGGAGGACCGCACGCTCGCGGGGCGGCTGCGCGCGTGGACCGTGCCGCCGCTGAGCAGGGGAGCGGGGGAGACCGTCGAGATATCCGTCGTCTACGACGGGCCCGACCTCGCCGACGTGGCCGAGGCGTGGGGCGTCGCCGCCGACGAGGTGGCCCGCGTCCATGCCCGTACGCGGTTCCGGGTCGCCTTCTGCGGGTTCGCGCCCGGCTTCGGCTATCTCACGGGCCTGCCCGCGCACTTGAGCGTGCCGCGCAGGGCCACGCCCCGGACCCGGGTGCCGGCCGGGGCCCTGGCCCTCGCCGGGCCGTACACCGGGATCTACCCGCGCCCGTCGCCCGGCGGCTGGCAGCTCATCGGGCGGATGTGCGGGCCGGACGCCCTCTGGGACCCGGGGCGCGAACCGGCGGCGCTGCTCGCGCCGGGGGCGCGGGTCCGCTTCGTGCCGACGGGGGCGGGCGGATGAGCGCGGGCCTCGACGTGGTCCGGGCGGGCGCGCTGACCACGGTGCAGGACGAGGGCCGTACCGGCTGGGCGCACCTCGGTGTGCCCCGGGCCGGGGCGCTGGACGGTCCCGCCCGGCGGCTGGCCAACCGGCTCGTCGGCAACGCCCCCGACGCGGCGGTGCTGGAGACCACGCTCGACGGCTGCGCGGTGCGGGTGACCGGCCCCCGTCCGGTGCTCGCCGTGGTCGGCGGGGCGGCGTGCCGGGTCACGGTGGACGGCCGCCCGGCCCCCTGGGGGGCGCCCGTCCGGGTGCCCGTCGGCGCGGTGCTGGAGGCGGGGCCCGCCGTGCGGGGGCTGCGCGGCTACCTGGCGTTCGCGGGCGGCCTGGTGCCCGGACCGGTGCTCGGCAGCAGGTCCGCCGACCTGCTCTCGGGGCTCGGGCCCCCGGTCCTGCGGGACGGCGACGTCCTGCCGCTGGGCCCGCCCGGCGCGGCCCCGTGCGCGGACACCGTGCCCTGGCCCGGCGTCCCCGGCGAACTGGTGCTGCCGCTGTACCCGGGGCCGCGCGAGCGCTGGTTCACCGAGGCGGCGCTGCGGACGCTCACCAGCGCCGCGTACCGGGTCTCGGAGCGGAGCAACCGCATCGGGCTGCGCACGGAGGGCCCCGCCCTGCGGCGTGCCCGGGACGGCGAACTGCCCAGTGAGGGCATGGTGCTGGGCGCCGTCCAGGTGCCGCCGGACGGACTCCCCGTGGTGTTCCTCAACGACCATCCGACGACGGGGGGTTACCCGGTCGTGGGGGTGGTCGCCGAAGCGGCGCTGGCGGGCGCGGCGCAGGCGGTCCCGGGGACACCGGTGCGGTTCGTACGGGCGGCCTGACGGGAACGCCGGCCCGGGGCGCCGGCACGGTCGGAGGGGCGGGCCGACGGCACGTTACCGAAGCGTAACTTACCGGTGAGTTACCTCAGGTAATGCCCCGGTGCTAGCTTGCGCTCACCTTCATCGGAGCAGAGCGAGGAGTGAGCCGTGAGTCCGCGCAAGATCACCCGTTCGAGCTCGACCGTGAATACCCCCCACCTCCCGGAGCCCCGTCGGCAGGGACGCCGCACGGGTCTCCTGCTGGCCGCGTCGGTGGCGGCGGCCGCCTGTCTCGGCGCCATGGCCGTGCCCGTCTCCGCCGCCGCGCCGGCCGGCGCCGCTCAGGCCTCGGTGGTGTCCCGGGGCGTGACCATCCCCGACTTCTACAACCCGCCGGCGCAACTGCCCGCCGCAGACGGGGCGCTCGTCCGGACGGAGCCGCTGCCCCTCGGGATCAGCCTTCCCGGGCTGGACGGCCGCCCGATGCCCGGCACCGCGACGCGACTGATGTACAAGTCCACCGACGCGGGCGGCGGGCCCGTCGCGGTCACCGGCGCGTACATCGAACCGTCCGCCGCGTGGAAGGGCGGCGGCTCCCGCCCCCTGGTCGCGCTGGCCTCGGGGACCATGGGCCAGGGCGACCAGTGCGCCCCCTCGCTGTCGCTCCAGAACCCGCTGACCGTCGGCGAGGGCACGGTGTCCATCGGCTACGACAACATCGCCGTCTACCGCTTCCTCGCCGCCGGTGCCGCCGTCGTCGTCACCGACTACGTGGGCCTCGGCGCGACCGACCGCCTGCACACCTACGTCAACCGGGTCGACGAGGGCCACGCCCTCCTGGACGCGGCCCGCGCGGCGCGCTCCGTCGCCGGCGCCTCGGTCACCTCCGCCTCACGGGTCGGCCTCTACGGCTACAGCCAGGGGGGCGGAGCCAGCGCGTCGGCCGCCGAACTCCAGTCCTCGTACGCCCCCGACGTCAATCTGGCGGGCACCTACGCCGGAGCCCCGCCGGCCGACCTGACCGAGGTCATGAAGGGCATCGACGGCAGTGCCCTGGCCGGGGCGCTCGGCTGGTCGATCAACGGCTTCGCCCAGTCCGACCCGTCGCTCAAGGCCGTCGTCGACGCGAACACGAACGACGTCGGCAAGGCCGCGCTGAAGGACACCTCGACCATGTGCGTGGGCGACGCGATCCTCGGCTACGGCTTCACCGACAGCAGGAAGTGGACGGCGAACGGCAAGCCGATCGCCGACATCATCGCGGCCGAACCCAAGCTGCGGGCGGTCCTCGCCCAGCAGCGCATCGGCGACCTGAAGCCGACGGCGCCGGTGCGGCTGGCGACCGGGGTGCACGACGACATCGTCGGCCACGGGCAGGCCAGGCAACTCGCGGTGGACTGGTGCCGCAAGGGCGCGGACGTGACGTACGAGGCGGTCCTGCTGCCCAATCTCGGCGACAAGATCCTCACCAACCACCTCGCTCCGCTGCTCACCGACCAGGGGGCCGCGATCTCCTGGCTGACCGACCGCCTCTCCGGCAGGAAGGCCGCCTCCAACTGCTGGTCGATGCCGGTCCAGCCCTGACCCCCCTCACCCCGTGACCCCTGAGGCCGCGGCGCGTCCGCCCCGCGGACGCCGCCGCGGCCTCGCGCATCTTCAGGTACGCGTTCACATGGAGGGCTGCGCTCCGGGTGGCTGACCCGTAGTCTGGTTATTGGACTAGACCTGTAGCCCACAGCCGCTCCGAGGGAATGGAACACCATGAGCAACCGTGCAGTCCTGGAGGTGATCGCTCTCGACGCGGAGGACGCGGTCGCGGCGCAGGCGGGTGGTGCGGACCGCCTCGAACTGGTCACCGACATGGCGGCCGACGGCCTGACGCCCCCGCTCGCCGTGTTCGAGGCGATCAGGGCCGCCGTCGACATCCCGCTGCGGGTCATGCTCAGGGTCGCGGACGGGTTCGCGGCGGGCGACATCGATGTCCTGGTGGAGAAGGCCCGCACGATGCGCGCGGCGGGCGCGCGGGAGTTCGTCCTCGGGTTCCTGGACCAGGACGGGCACGCCGACCTGGTCGCCGTCGAGCGGCTCGTCGCCGAGCTGAACGGCTGCCCGTGGACCTTCCACCGCGCCATCGACCGCGCGGCCGACCGCGACGTCCTGCGCAAGCACCTCGCCGATCTGCCGGGCCTGGACACCTACCTCACGGCGGGATCGCCGAGCGGCGTGGACGCGGGCATGGAGACCCTGCTCGCCGAGGCGGCGCACGCGGACCTGCCGGGCTACGAGCCGCAGATCATGGTGGGCGGCGGCCTGCGTCTGGACCACCTGCCGCGTCTGCTCGCCGCCGGCGTCGACGCGTTCCACATCGGCGGCGCGGCGCGGCCGGGCGGCTGGAGCGGCCCGGTGGACGCGGCGGCGGTACGGGAGTGGCGCGCGGCGCTCGACGCCTGAGGGGCTACGGGGGCGACCGGAGTACGGGGGCGGGCCCCGGGCGGCTGAGGGCGGGCCCGCACGGCTTGAGGGGCCGGCGTTCCTCGGCGGGCCTTCGCGGTGGTGCCGCACGCGTGCTGTCGGCCGGGGGTGCCGGGGAGGGCCTTCGCGGAGGCGCCGCGCGTCCGGCGGGCGAGGCCGGGCGTGACCCGTTCTCCGGGCAGGGGCCGGGCGTCACCCGTTCTCCCACTCCGGCGTGCCGCGGCGGCGGGACCGGCTTTGAATGCTGAGTGTCCCAGGTGTCCGGCCCTGCCCCGGAGTTGACATGTCGCATCAGCAGCCCGCCCACGACTCCGGCACGACCCCGCGCCGGGTGGGGGTACTGCACAGGACGGGGGCGTGGTGCGCGCGCCACTTCGTGATCGTCATCGTCCTGTGGGTGGCGGCGCTCGCGGCGTTCCAGGGACTCCAGCACGCGTTCGGCGGTGACTACTCCGACAACTTCGCGATCCCCGGGACCCAGTCGCAGGACGGCCTCGACGTCCTCAAGGCCCATGACCCCGCGGCCGGGGGCTACGGCAGCCAGGTGGTGGTCCACGACGCGGACAAGCCACTCAGCGGGCTGAGCAGCCAGATGTCGTCGACCGTCACGAGCCTCCAGAAGCTGCCCGACGTGCTGTCCGTCCAGAATCCCCTCACGGCGCAGAGCAGCACCGTCGGCCCGGTCTCCGGGGACGGGAAGACCGCGTACATCACCATCCGGTTCAGCGCGCAGCCCTCCACCCTGGGGTCCGGTTACCTGCACGGGGTGGACTCCGCCGTGCAGCCGCTGCGCGCGGCGGGCGCCGAGGTCGAGTACGGCGGATCGCTGGGTGAACTGGCCCGGCCCGCGGCCAACGACCGCATCAGCGAGGCCATCGGCTTCGGGGTGGCCGTGCTGGTGCTGCTGATCGGCTTCGGCAGCCTCCTGGCGGCACTGCTGCCGCTGATCACGGCCCTCATCTGCGTCGTCTGCGGACTGGGCCTGCTGGGACTGCTGGCGGCGGCGACGACCTTCGCCACCGTGTCACCGACGCTGGCCACGATGATCGGGCTCGGCGTCGGCATCGACTACGCCCTGTTCCTGGTCACCCGGCACCGGCAGAACCTCATGGACGGCGAGGACCCGGTGGCGGCCGCCGGTACCGCGACGGCGACCAGCGGTCGGGCCGTGCTGCTCTCCGGGTGCACGGTGATCATCGCTCTCTGCGGACTCTGGGTCTCCGGCATCGGCTTCATCGGCAAGCTCGGCGTGGCGGCGGCCGTCACCGTCGTCACGGCCGTGCTCGGGGCCCTCACCCTGGTACCGGCCATGCTGGGGCTGATCGGGCGTCACATCGACCGGATCCACGTCCGCAAGCCGATCGCCGAGGTGGAGGCCGACGCGGAGCCGGCCCCGGCGACCGGGCCCCGGACCGGCTCCGGCGCGGGCTCCGGCGCGGGCTCCGCATCCGGCGGCGGGGCCACCGGGCCCGCTCCCGCCGGGGAGAGCAAGGGCGCTGATGCCGGCGGTGGCCGTCCCGGGGCCGGTTCCGCCGGTGATCGTGCCGGGGCTGGTTCCGCCGGTGGGGCCCCCGGGCCCGCGCCTGGCCGGGGGGCCGGGCAGGGCCCGGACGCGAGGCCCGTCCCGGGGAGGGTGCGGACGACGACGCACGGCACCTGGCACCGGTACGCGCAGCGGGTGGAGCGCCGGCCGTGGTGGTTCCTGGCCGGCGGGGTCGTCGTCCTGGCCGTCCTCGCCTTCCCCGTGTTCTTCATCCAGCTCGGGCACATCGGCGACGGCGCCGATCCCAAGTCGTTCACCGACCGGCGGGCCTACGACCTCATGTCCTCGGCGTTCGGCCCCGGGTCGAACGGTCCGCTGACGCTCGTGGTCGACCAGAGCAAGGTCCCGCAGGACGACCGGTCCTCGCTGGAGAGCAAGGTCCAGCAGTCCCTGACCAAGGTGCCGAACGCGGCCGTCATCACGCCGCTCACCCCCACCCAGGACGGGGACGTCCTCACGGCGACCGCCTACTCCGCCGCCGCCCCGCAGGACGCGCGGACCACCAGCCTGGCCAACCACCTGACGGACGACGTGCTGCCCGACGCCGTCTCCGGCACGGCCGCGCGCACCTACGTGACCGGTACGACGGCCGCCCAGGTCGACTTCCTGGACATCGTCGCCAGCCGGCTGCCCCTGATCATCGCGGTCGTGGTCGGACTCGCCTTCCTCGTGATCCTGGCCGTGTTCCGCGGGGTGCTCGTCGCGGTCAAGGCGGCCCTGCTCAACGTCCTGTCGATCGCGGCCTCGTACGGGGTCGTGGTCGCGGTCTTCCAGTGGGGGTGGGGCGGACCCGCGCTCGGCGTCTCGGGCGACGTCCCGATCGAGAGCTACGTGCCGATGATGATGTTCGCCATCGTCTTCGGCCTCAGCATGGACTACGAGATCTTCCTCCTGACCCGGATCCACGAGGCATGGCTGGCCACCAGGGACCCCAGGGCGAGCGTCGCGCACGCCCTGGAGATCACCGCGCGGGTCATCACCTGCGCCGCGCTGATCATGGTCAGCGTCTTCGCGGCGTTCATCCTCAGCGACAACATCGTCGTCAAGATGCTGGGCCTGGGCCTCGCCGTCAGCGTGCTCATCGACGCCACCGTCGTACGGCTGCTGCTGGTGCCCGCCGTGATGACCCTGCTCGGCCGCGCTGCCTGGTGGACGCCACGCTGGCTGGACCGGATCCTGCCGCACCTCGACGCGGAGGGATCGGAGGACCGGGAACCACCCGCTGCTCCCGTTCGTCACTAAGAGTAGGCGAATCAAGGGGGAAGTGGTCATGGCGGTCACACTGGGCGAAGAGATCATGCTGCTGTCTCTGGACGACGAGTCCGGAGCGGCGAAGGACCGGCAGGCCGCGGGCTGGGCGGTCGCGGGCGGAATCCTGCTCGAACTCGTCCTTGCGGGGCGCCTTTCGGTGAGCGGGGGGCGGTTGTCCGTGGCCGACCGCACGCCGACCGGTGTCGGCCTCCTGGACGAGCGCCTCCGTCTCGTGGACGCCTGGGCGTCGAAAAAGAGCACGTCACCCAAGGTGACGAACTGGCTGACGAGGGATCACCACAAGGCGGTCGGCGCCGCGATCGGGAGCCTGCGCGCACGTGGTCTCGTGGGCGAGGAGGAGCACAGGGTGCTGGGGCTCTTCCCGGTCCGCCGCTACCCCGGGACCGACGGGTCGGCCGAGCGTGAGCTGCGTGCCCGCCTGGCCTCGGTGGTGCTGCGCGGCGCGGACCCGGACGACCGCACGGCGGGCCTCGTCGCGCTGATACACGCGGCGAAGCTGCACCGCCTCGCGTTCCCCGAGGTCCCGGCGAAGGAGGTGAAGCCGCGCATGGAGACGATCGCGGAGGGCCAGTGGGCGGGCGACGACGTCCGCACGGCGATCCGCACCATGCAGGCGGCCATGGTGGCGGTCACCGCCGCCACCACGGCGGCGGTGACCTCCTGACCTGGCCTGACCTGGCCTGACGTGACGTGACGTGACCTGACCTGACCTGACCGGATGCGGGCGGGCGGCCTGACACGACGGGGCGGAACGCGCGCCCGCCCGCCCGGACGTGGTTCGGTCGCGGCGTGCGTCTGTCCCGGCCTGACGTGGTTCGGACGCTGCGTGCGTCCGTCCCCGCCCGACGCTGTGCGGACAGGTGCGGGCCCCGCCTACCGGGGCGGGGTGCGGCGGGGGTGGGGTGTCGTCAGCCGAGCTGTTCCGGCAGCGGTGCCGCGTGCAGGACCACGAGGCCCGAGACCGCGCGGGTCAGTGCCACGTACAGGCGGCGCAGGCCCGTGCGTTCGTCGGGTTCGCCGTCGACCACGGCCGCCGGTTCGTCCAGTACGACGTAGTCGTACTCCAGGCCCTTCGCCAGCGACGCCGGGACCAGGGTCAGCCGGGACTCCGCCGTCGTCTCCTCGCCGGGGGAGAGGCAGCTGTGGCCCGCCGCCGCGAGGGATGCCGCCAGGGCCGGGATCCGGGCGTCGGCGGCGATCAGGCCGATCGAACCCTCGTGGCGCAGCGACTCCTCGCACGCCGCGACCACGGCGGTGTCCAGATCCTCCGCCGCCACGGCGCGCACCGCGAGGGAGCCGGGCGTCTCACGCACCGACTCCACGGGGGCGAGGCCGGGCGAGATCGCGGGGAGCAGACGGGAGGCGTACGCGATCACCTCGCGCGGCACACGGAAGCCCGCCGTCAGCTCCTCGACCACGGCGTCCGCCTTGCCCAGGTGGAACAGTGCCTGTTCCCAGCTCTGCGTGGACCACGGCGTCGTCCCCTGCGCCAGGTCGCCGAGCACGGTGGCCGAACCGGTCGAGCAGCGGCGGCCCACCGCGCGGTACTGCATCGGGGAGAGGTCCTGGGCCTCGTCGATGACGACATGGCCCAGCGAGTGCGTCCGGGCCACCAGGTCGGCGGCCTCGTCGATGAGGACCGCGTCCGCCGCCGTCCACTTCGCCGACTTCACACTGCGGGCCGGCCTGTCCATCAGGACGTGCTTCTGCTCGTCGTCGGTGAGGATCCCGTCCGCGTGCGCGGCCAGGAACTCCGCGTCGGTCAGGAGCCGCAGCACGAGCTTCGCCGGGTCCACGGCCGGCCAGACCGCCTTCACGGCCGCCTTCACCGCAGGACTGCGGGCCACGGAGTTCTGCACCCGGTCGTCGGGCGCCTCGCCCGACTGCTCCATCTGCACGAGGACGGCGTGCGCGATGCGCTGCGGAAGGGCCTCGTGCGCGGCGCCGTACCGCATGTCGCGGGCGAGCAGTTCGCCGACCATCTCCTCGACCTCGTACGCCGGGACGCGCCAGCGGCGGGAGCCGCGTACGACGACGACCGGTTCGGCCGGGGGCGTCACGTGCGAGCGGACCGCCCGCCGCAGGACGTCCGCCATGCGGGCGTCGCCCTTGACCACGGCGGCGGCCGCCTCGTCCGTGCCGCGCACCTCGACACGGGCCGCCACCAGGTCCTCGACGGTGGCCTGCTGCACCTCCAGCTCGCCCAGCGCGGGCAGGACCTGCTCGATGTAGTGGAGGAACGAACGGTTCGGGCCGACGACGAGGGTGCCGGTGCGGGCCAGCCGCTCACGGTGGGCGTACAGCAGGAACGCCACCCGGTGCAGGCCCACGGCCGTCTTCCCGGTACCGGGGCCGCCCTGGACGCAGACCGTGCCGCCGAGCCCGCTGCGGACGATCTCGTCCTGCTCGGGCTGGATCGTCGCGACGATGTCGCGCATCGGGCCCACGCGGGGCCGCTCGATCTCCGCCTGGAGCAGCTTGCTGGTCTGCTCCTCCTCCGCCGGGTCGGTGAGGCGCTCGTCCTCGTACGCGGTCAGCTCGCCGCCGGTGTAGCCGAAGCGGCGGCGGCGGTCGACGTCCAGCGGATTGTTCCTGGATGCCTGGTAGAAGGGCTGGGAGACCGGTGCGCGCCAGTCGATGACCATGGGATCGCCGTGGGCGTCGTGGACGTGGCGGCGCCCGATGTAGAACTGCTCGCCCTCCGCGCCCTCCGCCTTCTCCGCGCCGACCTCGTGCAGGTAGTCGAGACGGCCGAAGAACAGCGGGGTGTGCGAGAGGTCGGCGAGCGCCTTGATGCGGTCGTCGATCTGGGCCTGCAACACGGCGGCGTTGACCCAGTTCGCCGTGACGTCTCTGATGTCGAGGGCCTGCACGTCCTCGCGCATGGCGCGCAGCGCCGCACGGGACGCGGCGAGGTGGTCCCGCTCCCTGACCAGTGGATTGCTTGACTCTTCGTGCGCGGGCACGGTGTTGCCTCCGGCTTTTCGACGCAGGACGGCGGACAGGGCTCACCGCCCGGTCCGCTCGGGGACGTTCACACGCAGGTGCGCACGCGCGGGTGGGCGCGTGCGGCTGTTGTCGTCGGCCGGTTTCCGTCCGGTCGGCAGCGCTCCCCCGGCTGCCGGCCGCTCATGGGGCGGGCCGGTACACGGTGCGGGAGGCGGGCAGACCGGCGATTGTATCGACTGCGGCCTCCTGCGGCGAACGGATTACGCACCGGCGCCCGTACCCCTCCCGTAGGGGACGGCATGCGACTTTCGGCCGACGGCGGGTCCCGCGGTCTTCGGCCCGCAGGCCGATGCGGGGACACGGGGGGCCGGAGCACCATGGAATACATGAGCACCGTTTACCTGAACCCGCACAGGACCGGTCCCGCACACGGCGCGACCGCGGCCACCGGTCAGTCATCCGGCCACCCCGTCGGAAACGCGGTGAGGGCCGTCTCGGTCTTCGTACGCACCGCGTTCGGTGTGGCCGTTCTCGGCGAGTACGCGGAGGAGGCGGGAGTCGTCCACCGCCACCGCTGAGCCCGGAGGCCCGCCCGCAGTACTGTCCCGAAGGCTTGTCGGCAGCACCGTCCGGAAGCCCTGCCCGGAAGGCCCGCTCCGAAGACCCGGCCCCCGGAGGCCAGCCCTTGGAGACCCGCCCCGGGGGGCCGCCCTCGCAGCTCGGCCACTTGGGGTCCGTGCTCGGAGGCCCGCCCCGGAGATCAGCCCTCGCAGGAGGCCCGCTCCGGAGATCAGCCCTCGCAGGTCGAGGCTGGCGCGGGGGGCGTGCTCGCAGTGCCTCCCCGGAGGCCCGCCCTCGCAGCTCGGCCACTTGGGGTCCGTGCTCGGATGCCCGCTCCGGAGATCAGCTCTCGCAGGTCGAGGCTGGCGCGGGATCCGCGCTCGTAGCGCCGCCCCCGGGGGGCCTGCTCCGAAGGCCCGGCCCCGGCGCGCTGCACCTACGTCGCCTCCCGACGAGCCCGAAGGGCTGATCGGTCCGCGAGGATCATCTCGGCTCCCGCCCCGAAGGCCGCCCGGTCCCGCCCCCGAGGCGGGCCTCCGCTCCAGCGCCGAGGGCCTGCCCGGTCGGCGAACGCCCGGACAGGCCCCCGTCGGCTCTCCGTCCGCGCCCTGTCAGCTCTCCGTCAGCAGTTCGTCGGCGTCGACGATCCGGTACGCGTAGCCCTGCTCGGCCAGGAACCGCTGGCGGTGCGCGGCGAAGTCCTGGTCGATCGTGTCGCGGGCGACCACCGAGTAGAACCGGGCCTCGTGCCCGTCCGCCTTCGGCCGCAGCACCCGTCCCAGCCGCTGTGCCTCCTCCTGGCGCGAGCCGAACGTCCCGGACACCTGGATGGCGACCGTCGCCTCCGGCAGGTCGATCGAGAAGTTCGCGACCTTGGACACGACCAGCACGCTGATCTCGCCCTGACGGAACGCGTCGAACAGCTTCTCCCGCTGCGCGTTGGTCGTCTCGCCCTTGATCACCGGGGCGTTCAGGTGCTCGCCCAGCTCGTCGAGCTGGTCGATGTACTGCCCGATGACGAGGGTCTGCTCGCCCTGGTGCTTGCGTACGAGCGCCTCGGTGACCTTCCGCTTCGTGTCGGTCGTCGCGCAGAACCGGTACTTCTCCTCGGGCTCGGCCGTCGCGTAGGCGAGGCGCTCCGAGTCCGTGAGGTTGACGCGGACCTCGACGCAGTCGGCGGGCGCGATGTAGCCCTGCGCCTCGATCTCCTTCCACGGGGCGTCGAACCGCTTGGGCCCGATGAGCGAGAAGACGTCCGACTCGCGGCCGTCCTCGCGGACCAGCGTCGCGGTGAGCCCCAGGCGGCGGCGGGCCTGGAGGTCGGCGGTGAACTTGAAGACGGGCGCGGGCAGCAGGTGCACCTCGTCGTAGATCACGAGCCCCCAGTCGCGGGAGTCGAACAGCTCCAGGTGCGGGTAGATCCCCTTACGGCGGGTGGTCAGCACCTGGTACGTGGCGATGGTGACCGGCCGGATCTCCTTGCGGGTACCGCTGTACTCGCCGATCTCGTCCTCGGTCAGCGACGTCCGCTTCACCAGCTCGTGCTTCCACTGCCGGGCCGAGACGGTGTTGGTGACCAGGATCAGGGTGGTCGCCTTGGCCTCGGCCATGGCACCCGCGCCGACGAGCGTCTTGCCCGCGCCGCAGGGCAGCACGACGACACCCGAGCCGCCGTGCCAGAACCCTTCGACGGCCTGCTTCTGGTACGGGCGCAGCGCCCAGCCGTCCTGGTCGAGCTCGATCGGGTGCGCCTCGCCGTCGACGTACCCGGCGAGGTCCTCGGCCGGCCAGCCCAGCTTCAGCAGCGTCTGCTTGATCTGCCCGCGCTCGGAGGGGTGCACGGCCACGGTGTCCGGGTCGAGACGCGCTCCTACCAGCGGCTGGATCTTCTTCGAGCGGAGGATCTCCTCCAGCACCGGCCGGTCGTTCGACGTGAGCACCAGTCCGTGGACGGGGTGCTTGGACAGGGTGAGGCGGCCGTACCGCGCCATCGTCTCGGCGATGTCGACGAGGAGCGCGTGCGGCACGGGGTAGCGCGAGTACTCCACGAGGGCGTCGACGACCTGCTCGGCGTCGTGCCCCGCGGCGCGGGCGTTCCACAGGCCGAGCGGGGTCACCCGGTAGGTGTGGATGTGCTCGGGCGCGCGCTCCAGCTCGGCGAAGGGGGCGATGACGCGGCGGCAGGCCTCGGCCTGCTCGTGGTCGACTTCGAGGAGGAGTGTCTTGTCGCTCTGGACGATGAGGGGTCCGGTCACGCGCGTCGGCCCTTTCCTGCGGGGGGTGGCCGTCCGGATGCGAACGGCCAAACGTCCAGTGTGCCTCATCGACCGCGCATGGGCGGGGCGCGTACGCGGCGGACCGTGATCACGGGGCCGCCGGCCCGTAGCGTGGCGGAATGGACGAGAGGGGGACGGCCGGTACGGCCCCGGGGCCCGGGGACCGGGCGTTCCCGGCGTGGCACGCCCCGCGGTGCGCCGACGTCGGTGAGCTGGACGCGCTGGTCACGCGGTGCCGCGCCTGTCCCCGGCTGGTCGCCTGGCGCGAGGAGGTCGCCGAGGTCAAGCGGGCGGCCTTCCAGGACCAGGAGTACTGGGCCCGGCCCGTACCCGGGTTCGGGCCCCCGGACGCGACGGTGGCGATCGTCGGGCTCGCGCCCGCCGCGCACGGGGGCAACAGGACCGGCCGGATGTTCACCGGGGACGCGGCCGGCGACTTCCTCTTCACCGCGCTGCACGCCGTGGGGCTCGCCTCGCAGCCGTCCTCGGTCCGCCCGGGGGACGGGCTGACGCTGCGCGGCGTACGGCTCACCTCGCCCGTCCACTGCGCGCCCCCGGCCAACAGGCCCACGCCCGGTGAGCGCGACACCTGCCGGGCCTGGCTGTCGGCCGAGCTGGACCTGCTGAGCCCCGGGCTGCGCGCGCTGGTGGTCCTCGGCGGCTTCGGCTGGCAGGCCGTGCTTCCGGTGCTCGTCGGGGCGGGCCGGCCGGTGCCGCGCCCCCGCCCCGCCTTCGGCCACGGCGCGCACGTCGTGCTGCCCGCCACGGGCCGCGGGCGGGAGCTGCACCTGCTGGGCAGTTACCACCCGAGCCGGCGCAACACGTTCACCGGCCGGCTCACCATGCCCATGCTCACCCGGGTGCTCCGGGAGGCCGCCTCCCTCGGCGGGCTCCCGGTCTCCCCGGAGGCGTCCTGACCGGCCCTCACCTCGGCCGACGGGTGGTCAGGAGCGGCTGATAGAAAGGAATGCCTGGTCGGCAGGTCGTCGGCCGCGGGGGAGGAACACCATGACCCAGCCACCGCCCTGGCCGCCGCAGCAGCCGTCCGGCGCGCAGCCGCCCTCGCCCTACGGGCCGCCGTCGGCCGGGTACGGGAATCCGCAGGGCGGGCAGCCCGTGCCGGACAACCCGTACGCCACCGAGCCGCCGCAGCAACCTCAGCCGGTTCAGCCGCCGCAGCAACCCCAACAGTTCCAGCCGCCGCAGCAACCTCAGCAGTTCCAGCAGCCTCGGCCAGTTCAACCGCCGCAGCAGTTCCAGCAGCCCCAACCTGTTCAGCCGGCCCAGCAGCCTTCGCCGTACGGCGCCTATTCCGTGCCGCCGCAGCAGGGGCAGCCCACGCCGCCCCTGCCCGCGCCCGCGCCCTCGACCTCGCCTTCGTCCTCAGGGAAGCCGCGTACGTCGCTGATGATGGGGGCCGGTCTGGTGGCTCTCGCCGTGCTGGGCGCCGGGATCTGGTTCGTGGTCGGTACCCGGGG
This sequence comes from Streptomyces sp. NPDC058008, assembly GCF_042886395.1. Classification (NCBI taxonomy): domain Bacteria; kingdom Bacillati; phylum Actinomycetota; class Actinomycetes; order Kitasatosporales; family Streptomycetaceae; genus Streptomyces; species Streptomyces sp. NPDC058008. The sequence goes on from NZ_JBHVQX010000005.1 coordinate 213,323, forward strand.
CGGCGACGAGCCCGCGGCGCCCGTCGCGCAGGAGAGCCCGGCCACCGCCACCGCCGCGCCGAGCGCGTCGGAGGACACGTCCGAGGAGTCCCCCACGGTCCCCGCCGCGCCCGAGCCGACCGGGACCGGACTCCAGGCCGTCTGGCGCGCCGCCGACTCCACGATGCTGGGGCTCGGCGAGGAGTACCGCGACGAGCCCGCCCGGATCAACGCGATCCTCAGCACCACCGACGGCCTGGAGTGCGAGGGGCGGTGGCAGAAGGACCGGAGCGGTGGCTTCCTGGAGATGGCCCTGCTCTGCAAGGAGGACGGGGTCCGGGTCGCGGACAAGGACCGCGTCGGGAACCTGGAGCAGACCGGCGACACCCTGTCCGTCGAGTGGAAGAAGGGCGCCACCGGCACGGAGACCTTCGAGCGTGCCCGGGACGTCGATCCCGCCTGACATACCCCCGGCCGACAGGCCCACGCCCGGTGAGCATGACACCTGCCGGGCCTGGCTGCCGTCGGCACGTCAGCCCGTCAGCCCGTCAGCACGTCGGCCCGTCAGCGTCGGCACGCCAGCGTCAGCCCGTCAGGTCGTCTGTTCGTCGGCGAGTTCCGCGACGCCCGTGATCCGGTGCAGCGGATACGTGCGTACCTCGTCCGCCGTGTGGTCGTACGCCGTCACGAAGCCGCCCTCCACCTTGACCGGGGCGATCACCCGCTGGCTGGCCGCTCCGTCGGCGTTGACGTAGCCGATCCAGACCGCGGAGCCGGTCATCGCCGCGGCCTGCACCGTGGCCAGGGTCTCGGCGGGCGTCGTGCGCGGCAGGGAGCCCGTCGCAGCGGTGCCCGGGGCGTCCTTGCGGACGGCTCTGGCGGCCGAGTCGCCGGCCCGGACGGCCCGGACCGCCGCGGTGAGCAGGGTGGCGTCCGGGACCGGAGGGCCCTCGGGGACGGGGACGGGCGGCGTACGGGGCGGGGTGCGGCGGGCCCCGGCGCGGGTGATCAGGACGTCACCCTCGGCGGATTCCGCGGCCGGGGCGTAGCCCATCTCGCGCAGCCCTTCAAGGAGCGAGGCCGGGTCGGCCTGCGCGGCCAGGACGGTCGGCGCGAGCCGGCGCAGCCGCAGGGTGGCCGAGCGCTTGTCGGCCAGGATCTCGTTGAGCACGGCCTCGTCGTCGCAGCGCACGTAGGCGGAGGCGGCACCGATCCGCAGGTGGCCGTGGCGGCGCGCCACGTCGTCGATGAGGTAGCTCAGCGGCTGCGGGACCGGCGTACGGCTGTGGGTGGCCAGGAAGGCGTGGAGGTCCGTCGCGGCCCTCCCGGCGTCGAGGGCGCGGCGTACGGAGCCGGGGGTGAAGCGGTAGACCGTGGCCCCGCCCTTGGACTCGACGTCCGCGAGCACCGAGAGCATGTCGGCGAGCGGACGTTCCAGCGGTCCGGGGGCGACCGCCGTCAGGTCGGCCTGGAGCAGTACGTGGTCCAGGGGTTCGGGGATCAGCGGGGCGAGCAGGGCGGCGGCCCGGCCGGGCCCCTCGTCGAGCAGCGCGCGGGCCTGGGAGGAGAGGGCCCCGCGGCCGGTGATCCCCAGCAGCTCCGCCTCGTTGGCCGTCCACAGGGCGATCCTGGAGCGCAGGTCGGAGACGCCGTCGGGGGCCGGAGGCCCGCCCGGTGCCGGTGTACGCAGCGGCCGTTCCCAGCGGAGGCGCGCGAGCAGGGTCTGCGGATCGGGTGCGGTGCCGGGCGGGAGGGACGCGAAGAGGGCCAGGACCCGGTGGCGTACCTCGGGGGCGGCCGAGCGGTCCAGGTCGGGGCCGAGCGCGGACAGGGCCCGGCCCTTGGAGTCCTGGCCGCCGACCAGGCCGGCGGTGCGGGTGGCGGCGAGCCAGGCGGTGGCGAGGTGGGTCCAGCGGTCCTGGGCGGGGAGGTCCAGCCACTCGTCGGAGGCGGGCGTCGGCGCGTACCGCTCGTCCGTCTCGCCGTCGGAGGCCAGCAGGCCCGCCGCGTAGGCGAGTTCGATCCAGAAGGCGGCGACGGGCTCGGAGACGTCGAGCGCGGTGGCGGCGCGCTTCAGCTCCCGTACGCTCAGGCCGCCCGCGCGGAGTATGGCCGGGCCGCCGTCGTTCCAGAGCTTCAGCAACTCCTCGACGGTGGACAGCGCCATGAAGCCCTGGCCGGCCGCCGCTCTGTCCACAGCCTGGGGATCCCGCTCGGCCACCGCCGCGAGGGCCGGGGCCACGGGCTCGGGTACGCGGTGCGCGCGGCCGGCCCGCAGGTGCAGGGCCGCCTCGCGCGGCAGGACGACGGTGCGCGTCGACACGGGCAGCAACAGCCCGCGGTCGCGCAGCCATTGCACGGGCGGCGTGGGGTTCGGCGTGACCTCCCCGTAGGGCGGCCCCCACACCAGCCGGTCGAGCACGGCCAGCGCCTCCACCGGTGCGGTGTCCAGCAGTTCCGCCATCCTGGTCCGGTCGGTGAAGAGCCCCGCCAGGGCCGTGACGGCGGACACCGGGTCGTGGGTGGGGGGCAGCCCGGCGGCGGCCAGGATCTCCTGGAGCCGTCCGGGTGACATCCCGGCCGTGGCCTCGGCGACGGTCGGGCCGAGCCCCGTGGGGGAGGGGTGCTGCGGTGAAGGGGCGAGCAGTTCGCGCGCGGTGCGGACGAGGTGCAGCCGGGTGTCCTCGCCCCAGACCAGGGCCTGTTCACGCAGCGTCGTGAGGGCGGCGGGCAGGGCGGCGGTGATCGTCGCGCCCGCGTCGTCGCGCCCGTCGCCGTCGTCCTGCCCGTCACCGGTGAGGAGCGCGAGCAGCGTGTCGTAGGGAGCCGGGTCCGGTGCCACGGCCAGCGCCTCCGCGGTCTGCAGGGCGAACCGGTCGAGGTGCTCCAGCGCGCGGACGACGGAGGCGCGCGTACCGGCCCGCGTCGCGAGCTGGGTGATGTCGTTCGGCACGGGGTTGAGCAGGTCGGGGCGGGCGCGCAGCAGCCCTGCCAGCGATTCGTCGCTCCGGGCGCGCAGAGCCTCGGCGAGCGTGCGCGGTGGTGTGGTCGTCCCCATCCGTCCCACGGTAGCCGCTGGAACGCTACCGTCGGGGCAGGGCGGTGGAGGGAGAAGGAACGCGTGGGCATCGAGAGCGACCAGCTCGTCTACGACTATCTCAGCCGGGTCGGTGACCTGGCGCAGCAGCAACAGCTGCCGTCGGGCGCCCGGATGAGGCTCGTCGCGACGCTGCGGGGCGAGATCGAACGGCAGCGCGGCACGGACGGTACGGACTCTCCCGCCGCGGTCCGGCGCATCCTGGGCAGGCTCGGCGCACCCGGTGAACTCGTGTCCGCGGCGGCCGGGTCGGAGGACGGGGCGGTGCCGCTGCCCTCACCCCGGACCGGTGCTTCCCCGGACGCCCCGGAGCCGCGCCGGGTGCCACGGGCCCGGCTGGGTCTGCTCCGGAAAGACGCTTCGGGCAAGGGCGCGTCGCGGGACGCCGCGCCGCCGGTGAGCACGGAATCCGGGACCGGATCCGGGACCGCCGAGCCCGAGGGGGAGCCGCCGGCCGGTCCGGAACCGGTGCGGGACTGGCCGTCGGCTGCCGCACCGCACATGGCGGGCCTGGCCGAGGCTCCGTCGGAGGGGGAGCCCGAGTGGTGGCGGATCGAGCCGGGGCCGTTCGGCGAGGGGGTGCCCGGGCAGGGGGCGATGGGCCCCGGCACGGCGGTGCCCGGGTTCTCCGGCGGGCTGGAGAGCCCCGAGCTGTTCGGGATGCCGAGCGTCCCGAAGACCCCCGCACCGCGCCCACCGGTGGCAGCGGAGGAGCCGGACGCGGCGGCGGGCGAGGAGGAGGCGCAGCCCGCGCCCCCGCCCCCGCACCGGCGGAAGCTGCGGCTGCCCCGTCTCCGGCGGGTGGCCGTGGAGGGCGGCGCGGCGGCGCGGCCCCGCCTCTCGAACCCCTTGCTGCTGCTGGCGGCCCTGCTGCTCGTGGCCGGGGCGGTGCTCGGATCGTGGCTGGCGCTCGCGGGCGGCTGGCTGCTGGCGTACAGCTCGCGGAAGTTCTCGCGGGCGGAGGCGAAGTGGGTCGCGATGGGCCTGCCGGGCGTGGTCGTGGCGGGCGCGTTCGTCTGGCTGTGGGGACGCATGGACGGTCGCTGGGGCGAGCCCCTGGCGGAGGGCGCGGTGGGCGACGCGATGACCGACGTCTGGCCCGTGGTGGTGCGGGTCGCGGCGGTCGCGTCGGCGCTCTACCTGGTGTGGAGGTCACGCAGGCTCCAGGGCTGAGGCTCCACGGCTGAGGACACGGCTCCCAGGGGCTGCGCTTCGGTGCGCCGGAGCCTCTGGGGCGCGGCCGAGCGCGCGCGGACGGTTGCGCGACGGGGCGCGCGTACGGGGTGGTTCAGCGTGCACGGCGCGCGTACGGCGCGAGGGCAGGGAACGGCGCTCGCGCAGGGCGTGAGGTCGGCGTGCGGGGCATGTGCCGCGTGCGGCGGCGGTCGATGTGATGTGCGGACGCGCGTACGGCGCGCGCGGGCTGTGGGGCCTACAGGGTGCGCCGGGCGTACGGGGCCGCGCCGGGCCTACGGGGGCATCGGGTCTGCGCGGTGCCGGACCGAGGGGGCGCGGGCGTACGCCGCGCGTGGACGGGCGAGCGTCCCGGCGTCCCGGCGTCCCGGCACCCCTGCGCCCCGGCGGGACCCCGGCGGGCGCGGACGAGCGTGGCAGGGGTGTGCGGCACAGGAGTGTACGTTCGTACATTTCAGCGTGTACGCTCCTGCGCATGCCGACGGACTACTTCGCCAACGATCCGCGCACGAACCTGGAGCGCATGCTCGCGGGTGACCTCTACATCGCCGACGATCCCGAGATCGCCCAGCGACAGCAGCGTGCGATGCGCCTCATGGCCCGCTTCCAGGCGGCCCACACCGAGGACGCCGCGGCGGCCGGGGCGATCCTGGCCGAACTGCTGGACTCCGTGGGCGAAGGCGTCGATCTGCGCCCGCCGCTGTACGTCGACTACGGCAGCAACATCTCCATCGGCGCCCGCACCTTCGTCAACTACCACCTCACCGCGCTGGACGTCGCGCGCATCACCATCGGTGAGGACTGCCAGATCGGCCCCAACGTCCAGCTCCTCACCCCGACCCACCCCGTGGAGCCGGGCCCGCGCCGGGACAAGCTGGAAGCCGCGCTCCCCATCACCATCGGCGACAACGTCTGGCTCGGCGGCGGCGTCATCGTGTGCCCCGGCGTGACGATCGGCGACAACTCCGTGATCGGCGCGGGGGCCGTGGTCACGAAGGACATCCCCGCCGACGTCGTCGCCGTGGGCAACCCCGCCCGCGTCGTGCGCGGCATCTGACCGGCCGCCCCATGGCCACCGGACACACGGACCCGCAGCGGCGCGAACGCATCCTCGCCGCCACGCTCGACCACATCGCCGAGGAGGGGGTCGCCGGCGTCTCGCACCGCAAGATCGCCGTCCGCGCCGATGTGCCGCTGGGCTCGATGACGTACCACTTCAGCGGCATCGACGACCTGCTGCGCGAGGCGTTCACCCGCTTCGCCGACCAGATCGTGGCCGTGTTCGAGCTGCACCTCGGGCGGGTCGAGACTCCCGAGCAGGCCCGGGAGGCCGTCACCGACCTCATCCACCTGCTCTCCGAAGGGCCCCGCCGGGAACTGGTGCTCACCCAGGAGCTCTACACGCTGGCCGCCCGCCGCGACGAGTACCGCGAGCTCACCCACGCCTGGATGAACCGCAGCCGCCGCCTCCTGGAGCAGCACTTCGACCCGGACACGGCCCGTCAGCTGGACGCGCTGATCGAGGGGCTCGCCCTGCACCGGGCCCTCGACACCGAGCCGCAGACCCGCGAGCTGACGCGCCTGGCGGTGCTGCGCATGACCTCCGGCGCGCGGACCGGTCACCGGACCTCCAACCCGTAGACCGGCGTACCTTTCCCCGAACCGCCTGTGGGGCGCGGACCTGACCCCGCGCCCCACAGGCATCCCAGGGCTCGGCGGCCCCTACTTCGTCAGGTCCGCCTGAAGTTCGTCCAGGATCCTGTCGGCCGCCGTGTAGCCGATGCCCTGGATCCAGAGCTCGTCCTCGACCGCGAACACCTTGCCGTTCTTCACCGCGCCCATGTTCTTCCACAGGCCGCTGCCCACGGTCCGCGTCTCCTTGGACTTCTCGGCGTCGCCGTACGTCGAGTGGAAGACGACATCCGCGTCCGCCTGGTCGATCTTCTCCGGGCTGACGTCGTACGAGAAGCCGTCCTTGGCCTTGTCCACGATCGCGGGCCTGCCGAGCCCGACGTCGGCGAGGATCGTCGCGATGTAGTTCTCGCGGCCGTAGACGCGGATGTCCGCGCCCTCGACGAAGCGGACCATGTTGACCTCGGTGGCCGCCGCCTTCTCCTTGCCGCCGAGCGCCTCGGTGACCTCGCCGACGTGGGCGTCGTAACCGGCGATCACCTTCTCGGCTGCCGGGACCTTGCCCAGCGCGTTGGCGTGGACCTGGAAGTTCTCCTTCCAGGGGTAGCCCGTGTTCTCCGTCATGACCGTCGGGGCGATCTTCGTCAGCTCGGCGTACTTGTCGCCGTGCCGGATCTTGCTGGTGAGGATCAGGTCCGGCTTCAGCCCCGCGATGGCCTCCAGGTTCGGCGTCATCATCTCGCCGACGTCCTCGATGCCCTCCACCTGGTCCTTCGGGAGGTAGCTCAGGAATCCCGACTCCGTGCCGGTGTGGGTCGCGCCGACCGGCTTCACCCCGAGGGTGAGAGCGGAGTCCAGCTCGGCGGTGTCCAGGACCACGACCCGCCGCGGTGCCACCGGCACCTTGATGTTGCCCATGGCCGTGGCGACCGTGTGCGTCCCGCCGTCCGAGGAGGACCCGGACCCGGAACCGGAGTCCGGGTCCGGACCGGACGAGCCGCAGGAGGTGAGGGCCAGCGCCGCGGTCACGGCCAGCGAACCGGCGACGAGCAGACGGGACGAGGAGGGCATGTCAGAGAGCCTTTCCGGAGAAGGACGGGGTGGGGGTCCAGGGCGCGCCGGGCACGACGAGCGGTGAGCCGGTGACCGGGTCCGGGACGATGACCGCTTCCAGGCCGAAGACCTCGCGCACGAGCCCGGCGGTGACGACGTCACCGGGCGCCCCCTCGGCGACGATGCGGCCCTCCTTCATGGCGACGAGGTGGTCGGCGTACCGGGCGGCCTGGTTGAGGTCGTGCAGGACGGTGACGACGGTCCGCCCCCGGGTGCCGTCCGCCGCCGGGGCGGCCAGCCGGCGCACCAGGTCCAGGACCTCGACCTGGTGCGCGATGTCGAGGTACGTGGTGGGCTCGTCGAGCAGCAGCAGGTCCGTGTCCTGGGCGAGCGCCATGGCGATCCACACCCGCTGGCGCTGGCCCCCGGACAGCTCGTCCACCGGCCGGTCGGCGAGCGCCGTGACGTCCGTACGCTCCATGGCCTCCGTCACCGCGCGCTCGTCCGCGTCCGACCACTGCTGCCACCACCGCTGGTGGGGCTGGCGGCCACGGGCGACGAGGTCGGAGACGGTGATCGCCTCGGGGGCCACCGGGGTCTGCGGGAGCAGCCCGACCGACTGGGCGATGGTGCGGGTGGGTATGCGGGAGAGCTCCGTGCCGTCCAGGAGCACCGCCCCGCCGGCCGGCTTCAGGAGGCGCCCGAGGGCGCGCAGGGTCGTGGACTTGCCGCAGGCGTTCGGGCCGACGATGACCGTCACACACCCGTCGGGAACGGCCAGGTCCAGTTCGTGCACGACGGTGCGGTCGTCGTAGGCGAGGGTCAGGGCGCGCGCCGCGAGCCTCGAGGAACCCGAAGCGCTCCCGGTGCCGGCAGCGGCGTCCGTGTCCGTGTCCGTGGGACGGGTCGTCGTCATGCGTTGCCTCCAGTGCGGCCACCGTGGCCGCGGATGATCAGCCAGATCAGGTACGGGGCGCCGACCGCCGCCGTCAGCACGCCCACCGGGAGTTCGGTGGGGGAGAAGAGCCGGCGGGCCAGCAGGTCGGCGAAGACGACGATCACGGCGCCCATGAGCGCCGAGCAGAGCAGCGGGATCTGCGCCGTGCGCGTCATCCGCCGGGCGATCTGCGGGGCGAGCAGCGCCACGAAGTCGACCGGTCCCGCCGTCCCCGTAGCCACGGACGCCAGGATCACCCCGAGGGCGACGAGCCCGAGCCGTACCCGCCCGAGGCGTACCCCCAGCGCCGTGGCGGTGTCGTCGTCCATGGAGACGGTGCGCTGGGCGCGCGCCGCCCACAGCACGGCGGGCAGCAGGACGAGGAGCGCCCAGCCGATCGGGGCGGCCTCGTCCCAGCCCCGGCCGTTGAGCGAACCCGTCATCCAGATCTGCGCCTGCTGGGCGACCAGGTAGTCGCCCTTCGTCAGGAACAGGGTCGTCACCGACCGGAGCGCGATGGCGAAGCCGATCCCGATGAGGACGAAGCGGGTCGCGTGGAGCCCGCCGCGCCACGCGAAGACGTACACCAGCACCGCGGCGGCGACGCCTCCGACGACGGAGAGGTAGGGCAGGACGGTGTACGAGGTGAGGCCGAAGGTCATCGCGCCGACCGTGAGCGCGCTCGCGCCCTGGCTGACACCGATGATGTCGGGGCTGGCGAGCGGGTTGCGGGCGACGGTCTGGATCAGCGCCCCGGCGATCCCGAACGCCGCGCCCACGAGCAGCCCGACCACCATGCGGGGCAGCCGCAGCGTGCCCACGACCAGTTCGTCCGGGGACGGCTGCCCCAGGACGACCTTCACGACCTCCGCGGGCGCCACGAAGCTCTCGCCGACGCACAGGTAGGCGACACAGACCGCCGCCAGCAGGGCGGTGAGGGCCGCCGCGACGAGCGACGCCCGCCGGTGGAGCAGGAACCGGGCCCGCTTCCCGAGCCGCACGACCCGGTATCCGGCGGGCCGGACCGGGGCGCGTACGGGCACTGCCGTGTCCGCGCTCATGCGGGCACCGCCTTCCGGCGTACGAGGGTGACCAGGAACGGGACGCCGATCAGCGCCGTCATCACACCGGCCGGGACCTCGCCGGGTGGGAACAGGACGCGGCCGACGACATCGGAGACCAGGAGCATCACCGGTCCGACGAGGGCCGCCATCGGCAGCACCCAGCGATGGTCGCCCCCCACGATCGCGCGGGCGATGTGCGGGACCGCGAGGCCGACGAAGGCGATCGGACCGGCCGCGGCGACGCCCGCCCCGGTGAGCACGGTCGCTCCGATGCCGCCGACGACGCGGACGGCCGCGACGTTCTGCCCCAGGCCCTTCGCGACGTCGTCGCCCAGGGCCAGCGCGTCGAGCCCGCGGGCCACGGACAGCACGAGTACGGCGCCGATCAGGAGGAACGGCCAGATCTGCTGGGCGACCTGTGCCTCCCGGCCCGCGATCGAGCCCACCTGCCAGAAGCGGAACTCGTCGAGGGCCGACGCCTTCGTGGTGAGCACCGCCATGGTCACCGACACCAGCAGCGCGTTGATCGCGGCACCGCCCAGCGCGAGCTTCACCGGCGTCGCGCCGCCCCGGCCCCGGGAGGCGACCGCGTACACCGCGACGGACGCGACGGCGGCACCGCCGAACGCGAACCACACGTAGCCGGTGAGGGTGTGGATCCCGGCGTACGCGATGGCCAGGACGACGGCCACCGAGGCGCCCTGGCTGATCCCGAGGATCCCCGGGTCGGCGATCGGGTTGCGGGTGATGCCCTGGAGCACCGTGCCCGCGAGGGCGAGCCCGGCGCCGACCATGAGCCCGATCAGGGTGCGCGGCACCCGCATCTGGCGGATCACCTCGGCGGCGTCGGAGTGCCCGCCGTGCAGCAGGGCGTCCAGAACCTCCGACGGCGCGATGGTCCGCGCCCCCACGGCGAGGCTGAGCAGGACGGCGAGCAGCAGGGCGACGACGGCGGCGGCGATCGCGAACGCGCGTCTGGACAGGCGTGGAGCGGCGGCTGCCATCGGAACCAATCGGGTGAGCGTGGCCGGGGGAACTGCGGAGATCAGGACATTGGGAAGTAAGGCTTGGCTAAGTCTATGTGGGGCCCCTGGGCCGGGGCAGGGCGCCTGTGCCCTCCCGGTGCCGGGCGGACTGCGGCGCCCTCTCTCCGCTCCCGGCGCCTGCGCGGTTCCACCAGGGGCCGGGCGGGCGCCAGGGGTCCGCCTGCCGTGGAGCGGTGCGCGGCCCGTGGGGTCCTCACCGGGTCCCGGGCCCCGCGGCCGCCGTATCCAGCCCCCGGGCGGGCCGGTCACCCCGGCGGGGGTGGTCGGCACAATGGGGAGCATGCCCTCACACACCTTGACGGTCGGTTTCGACCTCGACATGACCCTCATCGACTCCCGGCCCGGTATCAAGGCCGCCTACGAGACGCTGGCCGCCGAGACGGGTGTGTACATCGACACCGACCTGGTCGTCAGCCGGCTCGGGCCGCCGCTCGAGGACGAGATGGTCCACTGGTTCCCGGCCGACGCGGTCGCCGGTGCCTGCGCCCGGTACCGGGTGATCTACCCGGACACGGCCATCACGCCGTCGACCGCGCTGCCCGGCGCCCGGGAGGCCGTCGCGGCCGTCCAGGCGCTGGGCGGACGGGCGATGGTCGTCACCGCCAAGTACGAACCGAACGCCAAGCTCCACCTCGCGCACCTCGGCATAGACGCGGACGTGCTGATCGGCGGACTCTGGGCCGAGGGCAAGGCGGAGGCGCTCCTGGAGCACGGCGCGGGGATCTACGTCGGCGACCACATCGGGGACGTCCGCGGCGCGCACGCGGCGAACGCCCTGTCGGTCGGGGTCACCACCGGCCCGTGCGCCGAGGAGGAACTGCGGGCCGCCGGAGCCGAGGTGGTCCTGCCGGACCTCCTGGCCTTCCCCGACTGGCTGCGGACCTTCGCGGCGGCCTGACCCGGCGTTCGGGGCGCGGGTGGGGCTGTTCCGTCATGGCCCCGGCTGTTCGGGCGCGGGTGGGGCTGTTGCGGGGCGGGTGCGGCTGATTCACCCCGGCCCCGGCTGTTCCTGCGCGAGTGCGGCTGATTCACCCCGGCTCCGGCTGTTCCGGGTGCGGGTGGGGCTGTTGCGGGGCGGGTGCGGCTGCTCCACCCCGACCCTGGCTGTTCCGGGTACGGCCCCGGCTGTTCCGGCGTGGATGCGGTGACGACGTGGGTGCCCTGACCTGGCACGTGGGGCCTGGGGCTGGTGACGGTGTGGGTGGCCCGGCACCGGCGTTCCGGCTCGCGCGGTGAAACGGTTGGGTGGCCTGACTCGGGCCGTCCGGCCCGTGCGGCGTGAGGATCGGCCGACCTGGCGCGGGCGTCCGGCTCGTGAGCCGGGACGGTGGCAGCCCGTGCCGCCCTGACCTGACCTGACCTGACCGGCCAACCGCCCCCCGACCGACCGGCCAACCGCCCCCGACCGGCCCGTCAACCGCCTGCCCGCCCTGGCCCGCCGGCCAACCGCCCGCCAGGCTCGCCCGCCGACCGCCCGCCCGCCCGGCTCGCCCGCCGACCGCCCGACCAACCGCCGACGCCCCGACGCATGTGGGCCCGGCCGTCGGCGCGAGCCTCCGTGCAGCCGCCCCCCCTCCCCGGGGAAGGGCGGGCAGCCGTGCGTGCCGGGCCAGCCCGCGCGAGCGCGGGTGCCGTCCTGCGGCGCTGCTGTTAATTTCGCCCCTATGGTCACTAATTGCCCGCATTGCCGGTATGTCCGGATCGGCAGCTGAGGCGGGGTGGGTGTTCTCCGCGACAACCCCGCCCTCTCCCTCTTCCTCTGCCTCGCCGCCGGCTACCTCATCGGCAAGCTCCGCGTGGGGCCCATCACGCTCGGCGGTATCTGCGGCACGCTGATCGTGTCGCTGCTGCTCGGCACCCAGCACATCAGCGTCGACGACGACGTGAAGACCGTCTTCTTCGCCCTGTTCATCTTCTCGCTGGGCTACATGGCCGGTCCGCAGTTCTTCTCCAACCTCAACCGCCGCAGCCTGCGCTTCTTCGTGCTCTGCCTGATCGAGCTGGTCTGCGTGCTCGGCATCGCCTACGGGCTCGCCAAGGCCTTCCGGCTGGACGTCGGCACCGCCGCCGGGATCCTGGCCGGGGCGGCCACCGAGTCCGCCGTCGTGGGGACGGCCACCGAGGCCATCGGCAAGCTCGGAGACCTGACCTCCGCACAGGTCTCCCAGTACCAGGGGCACGTGGCCACCGCGTACACGGTCTGCTACCTGTTCGGCCTGATCACCATCGTCCTCTTCACCAGCCAGATCATGCCCATGCTGCTCCGCATCGACCTCGCCGACGCCTCGCGTGAGCTGTGGGAGAAGATGCGCGGCGGCGGGAGCGGGCTGGAGTCCGACGAGCGTGAGGCGCTGCCCGGCACGGTCGGCCGGACCTATCTGGTGACCCTGGCCGACGGGCGGACCGTAGGGGACCTGGAACGGGCCCTCGGCGGCCGGGTCACCGTCGAGGGCGTCAAGCGCGGCAGCAAGCTGCTCACCCCGGACGCCGCGCTGGAGCTGACGCTCAGCGACCTCGTCCAGGTGGTCGGCCGGCGCTCGGCCATCATCGAGGCCGGGCGGGAGATCGGCCCGGAGACCCCGGCGGTGCCGGGTCTCGACACCCCGCTGGCCACCCGTCAGGTCGCGGTGACGGAGAAGGCCACCGCCGGCGCGACCATCGACCGGCTGGAGAAGACCCACCCGGAGTTCCGCGAGGACGGCGTCTACATCACCGACGTCCTGCGCAACGACCAGCACCTGCCCGCCAGCGGTGAGACGACGCTGGCCCGGGGCGACGTGCTCACCCTGGTCGGCGCCCGCGGCGGACTGAACAAGCTGGTCGCGAAGATCGGCGCGGTGGTGAAGAACGACTCCACCGACTTCATCTACCTGGGATTCGGCATCGTCGCGGGCTCCCTGCTCGGCCAGATCGTGGTCAAGGCCGGGGACGTCCCGCTCTCCCTCGGCACCGGCGGCGGCTGCCTGATCTCCGGCCTCGTCTTCGGCTGGTTCCGCTCCCGCCGGCAGACCTTCGGCGCCTTCCCCCCGCAGGCGGCGAGCACCCTCAAGGACATGGGCCTGGCCGTGTTCATCGCCTGCACCGGGCTCGCCGCCGGACCGCAGGCCTGGCCACTGCTCAAGGAGTACGGCGCGCTGCTTCCGCTGGCGGGCATCGCCATGGTCCTGGTCCCGGCGACGGTCTCGCTGATCGTCGGCACCCGGCTGCTGAAGATCGAGAAGCCGCTCCTGATCGGCGCCATCGCGGGGCAGCAGTGCTCCACCCCGGCGATCACCTCCATCACCCAGGTGGCCCAGAGCTCCGTACCGCTCCTCGGCTACACGATCACGTACACGCTCTCCAACTTCCTGCTCCCGCTGACCGGGCCGGTCCTCGTCGGCGTGCTGGGGGCCTGACATGAGCGTCCTCCCGACCACCGAACCCCACAGGAGCGGAGACCACCGTGCCCAGGACCAGCCTCAGCCGTGCCGAGATCCGTTCCTTCGCGCAGCTCAGCCCGTTCGAGCTGAAGGACAAGTTCATTCGGATCGCCACGGAGGCGCAGACCGGGAAACCGGGCCAGAAGGGCAGGACCACCCGGGCGATGCTCAACGCCGGGCGCGGCAACCCGAACTGGGTGGCCACCGGGCCCCGTGAGGCGTACCACGCGCTGGGGTACTTCGCCCTCTCCGAGTCCCGCCGGGTGTGGACGGCCGACAACCTCGGCGGCATGCCGGAGGAGGAGGGCTGCGCCGAGCGCTTCGACCGGTTCGCCCGCCGGAACCCCGGGCTGCCCGGCATCGAACTGCTGAAGGCGTGCGTCGACCTGGCGGTGAAGCGCTTCGGCTTCGTGCCCGACGCCCTCGTGCACGAGCTCGCGGACTCCTCCATCGGCGACAACTACCCGGTGCCGGACCGGATCCTGCACCACACCGAGGAGATCGTGCGCGGCTACCTCGCCGACGAGATGTTCGACCACCGGCCGCCGGAGGGGCAGACCCTCAGCCTCTTCGCCACCGAGGGCGGCACGGCGGCCATGTGCTACGTCTTCGACTCCCTGCTGAAGAACGGGATCCTGCGGAAGGGCGACCGGATCGCCCTGATGGTGCCGGTCTTCACGCCGTACCTGGAGATCCCGGAGCTGGACACGTACGGCTTCGACGTCGTGGAGGTGCGGGCCTCCCTGTTCACCGAGACCGGCGTGCGCCAGTGGCGCTACCCGCCGGAGGAGATCGAGAAGCTCGCCGACCCGTCGGTCAGGATGGTCTGCTGCGTGAACCCCAGCAACCCGCCCTCGCTGGCCCTCGCCCCCACGGTCTCCGAGCAGATCGTCTCGCTGGTCGCCGACCGCAACCCGGACCTGATCATCGTCACCGACGACGTGTACGGGACCTTCGTGGAGGGTTTCCGCTCCCTCGCCGCCGACCTCCCGCGCAACACGCTGCTCGTCTACTCGTACTCCAAGCACTACGGTGCGACCGGCTGGCGGCTCGGCGTCATCGGGCTCCACGACGACAACGTGATCGACGCCATGCTGGCCGCCCAGGACCCGGAGCTGAAGGCGCGGCTCGCCCGGCGGTACGGGAGCCTGTCGCTGGAGCCGGAGAGGATGCGCTTCATCGACCGCATGGTCGCGGACTCCCGGCAGGTGGCCCTGAACCACACCGCCGGGCTCTCGCTCCCGCAGCAGGTGATGATGACCCTGTTCTCGCTCTTCGACATGCTGGACGAGGGCCAGGAGTACAAGCACCGGATTCGAGCCATCGTCCGGCAGCGGCTCGACCTCCTCCTGGAGGGCGTCCACATGAAGGTCTCGGAGGACCCCAAGCGCGCCGCGTACTACATCGAGCTGGATCTGCTCGCCGAGGCCGAACGCGTCCACGGCAAGGAGTTCGCCGACTACCTGGAGCAGAACTACGAACCCGTCGACCCGCTCTTCCGCCTCGCCGAGCAGACCTCCGTGGTGCTGCTCAACGGCGGCGGCTTCGACGGACCGGAGTGGTCGGTGCGGGTGTCGCTCGCCAACCTGGACGACCTCGACTACCTGAAGATCGGCCACCACCTGCGCGTCATCTTCGACGAGTACGCGCAGGAGTGGCGGGCCCGGTAGCCGGTGCTACCGCGCGGCGGCGCGCTTCGGGGAGCTCTTCCACACCGACCGCACCACCCCCGCGGCCGCGATCAGGAAGCCGAGACCCATCAGCATGCACACCGCGTAGGCGATGGACGGGAACGGGTCGGTGCCGAGGAACAGCGGGGCGACGGTGACCAGGGTGGCCAGCGCGCCGACGAAGAAGACGATCGCGCCGACCTGTACGAGCCGGTCGCCTGCGCCTGAAGGAGTAGTACTCACCCGGCCAGGGTAGTTCCCAGCTCGGCGGAACCATCCGGCGACGTCTTGTGTCCGGCCCCCGGGCCATTAGCCTGGTGTACGGCGGGTCTCGGACCCGCTGTACTGCTATCCGGAGCCGTTTTCGCGGCTCTCCCGCACACCGACGAGTACGAGGACGAGGACAGACGTGCCCACGGGTAAGGTCAAATGGTTCAATTCGGAAAAGGGCTTCGGCTTTCTTTCGCGCGACGACGGCGCCGACGTCTTCGTCCACTCCTCCGTTCTCCCGGCCGGCGTCGAAGCGCTGAAGCCCGGTCAGCGCGTCGAATTCGGTGTGGTCGCGGGCCAGCGCGGTGACCAGGCCCTCTCCGTGGTGGTCCTCGACCCGACCCCGTCCGTCGCCGCCGCACAGCGGCGCAAGCCGGACGAGCTGGCCTCGATCGTGCAGGACCTGACGACGGTGCTGGAGAACATCACGCCGCTGCTGGAGCGGGGCCGCTACCCCGACAAGGCCGCGGGCGCGAAGATCGCCGGTCTGCTGCGGGCGGTCGCCGACCAGCTCGACGTCTGACGGAAGGCCGGGCCCGCGCGGCCCGGCCCCTCCGGGTCAGCGCCCGGTGACGGAGAACGCGTCCGGGGCCAGCGCCGGTACGAGCCCCTCGGCCGCCGCCCGCGTCAGCAGGCCGCGGATCGCCGCGTAGCCGTCCTCCCCGAGGTCGGCGGTGAACTCGTTGACGTACAGCCCGATGTGCTGGTCGGCGACGGCCGGGTCCATCTCCTGGGCGTGCTCCAGGACGTACGGACGCGAACGCTCCGGGTCGTCCCAGGCCATCCGGACCGACGTGCGGATCGACTCCGCCAGCCGGTTCAGCGTCTCCTCGCCCAGCGACCGCTTGGCGATGATCGCGCCGAGCGGGATCGGCAGGCCCGTGGTCGACTCCCAGTGCTGACCCATGTCGGCGAGGCTGTGCAGACCGTAGTTCCGGTAGGTGAAGCGGGCCTCGTGGATCACGAGCCCGGCGTCCACCCGGCCGTCGCGGACCGCGGGCATGATCTCGTCGAACGGCAGGACGACGATCTCGCCCACACCGTCCGGCACGACCTCCGCGGCCCACAGCCGGAAGAGCAGGTAGGCCGTCGAGCGCTCGCTCGGCACCGCGACGGTCTTCCCCGTCAGGTCCGCGCCCGGCTCCTTCGTGAGGACGAGCGGTCCGCAGCCCCGTCCGAGCGCCCCGCCGCACGGCAGCAGCGCGTACTCGTCGAGCACCCACGGCAGGACGGCGTAGGACACCTTCAGCACGTCGAACTCACCGCGCTCGGCCATGCCGTTGGTGAGGTCGATGTCGGCGAAGGTGACGTCGAGGGCGGGGGCGCCGGGGATCCTTCCGTGCGCCCACGCGTCGAAGACGAAGGTGTCGTTCGGGCACGGCGAGAAGGCGATCCGCAGCGCGGACGGCGGCGTCCCGGCGGCGTCGGCGGCGGGGTCAGTCACGGTGTCGGTCGAGTCGGTCATGCCGGTTCCAGCTTTCCACTACAGGTGCGGTCTTCCCGAACGCCTCCGTGAGGGCCGCCAGCGCGTCGCCGATGCGCCAGGCATCACGGTCGCGCGGCCCCACGGTGTTCGAGACGGCCCGGAGCTCCAGGGCCGGCACGCCGAACCGGTCGGCGGCCTCCGCGACGCCGAAGCCCTCCATGGCCTCGGCGACCGCTCCGGGATGTGCGGCCAGCAGCTCGGCGGTGCGGGCCGCGCTGCCGGTCACGGTGGAGACGGTGAGGACGGGGCCCGGCCTGGCGCCGGTCGCCCCCGCCACGTCCCGTACGAGCGTCCCGGGCGGCAGGAAGGTGTCCCTGCCGAAGCCGAGACCGGTGACGGGCACGAAGCCGTCCGGGGTCTCGGCGCCGAGGTCCGCGGCGACGATGCCGGTCGCCACCACGAGGGAGCCGACGGGCGCGGCGGGTGCGAAACCGCCGCCGATCCCGGCCGAGACGACGAGCGCGTACGGCGTCGCGGCGAGCGCGCACGCGGTGGCGGCCGCCGCGGCGGCCGGACCCGCGCCGCCCGCCAGGACGTCGAACGGCCCGGCGTGGTGCAGCTCGGCGCCGGGCACCTCACGCACCCGCGGCCCGTCCGCGAACGCACGCGTGACCGCGTCCCGTTCGGCCGGGACAGCGGTCACGACAAGCACCCGCACAGCGGTGGTCCTCGGGGTCAGGGGGTCAGGACGTCTTCGTGAGCTGGAAGTGCCAGATGCCCGTGAGCTTCTGGCCCTTGGTCTCGACGATGCTGACCTGCGTCTTGTCCGCGGTGGTCTCGCCGGTCTGGCTGGCGAAGAAGGCGCTGCCCGGGATCGAGCGGTAGGTCTTCTTGTACGGCTCCTGCTCGGCCTGCTGGCCGTTGATGAAGAGCGTCCAGCCGTTGTCGGCGATCTCGGGGTCGACGCCGAAGCGGACCTTGTCGTCCATCGCGACCTTGACGGACTTCTCCGCCTTCTTGTTGAGGCAGCCCTGGATCTCGGACTCCTTGAGGGCGTTGCCGTCGTTGTAGCAGGCGGCCTCGGTGCTCACCGAGTTGCCGCCGACCGTCACCGTGGCGAGTGGCGTCGGCTTGTCGCAGGCGGACAGGACAAGGAGTCCCGCGGACACGGCACCGAGAGCGACGCCGATTCGACGGCCCTTACCGGAGAAGAACGCAACGGTCATGCGCCGAAGGTTATCGGTCGGTGCCGCTCACGCCACGCGGGGGTGCGGTGAGCCGCGCCGGGCGGCCCCCAGGAGCCCCCGTACGGAGGCGGCCGCTCCCAGGGCGAGGAGCCCGGCGGCCACCGACATGCCGAGTACTCCGTTGAGGGGGAGGGCGATGCCGATCGCCCCGCCGACGACCCAGGACATCTGGAGGAGCGTCTCCGACCGGGCGAAGGCCGACGTGCGCACCTCCTCCGGCACGTCGCGCTGGATCATCGCGTCCAGCGACAGCTTCGACAGGGCCTGGGTGAATCCGGCGACCGCGGTGAGCGCGGCCACCATCACCGTGCTGAAGAAGATCGCGGCGAGCACCGCGACGCCCAGGGCGAGGCCCAGCACCGTGGCGACGATCACCTCGGGGCCGCGTGCCCTGAGCCACGAGCCCACCGCCGTGCCGCAGGCGTTCCCGACGCCGGCCGCCACGCCGACGATGCCGAGGGAGACGGCGGCGCTCTGCCCGGAGAGCGGATGCTCGCGGAGGAGGAAGGCCAGGTAGAAGATCAGGAAGCCGGAGAGCGCGCGGTGCGCGGCGTTCGCCTGGAGGCCGTGCAGGACGGACGGTCCGACGGAGCGCAGTCCGGGCGGCTTCTCCCGCCCCTTCCTCCGGCCGAGCCTGGTGCTGCCGCCCCTGCCCCACCGGGCCGCGGGCTCGGGCGGGCGGTCCGCCTCCTCGTGCGGGACGACGAGCCGGGCCTTGCGCTCGCCCTTCGCGGAGTCGACCTTGGGGGGCAGCGTGAAGGCGAGGACGGTCCCGCCGAGGAAGATCGCGCAGGCTCCGTAGAGCGGCCAGGGCGACCCGATGGTCTGTAGCCCGGCCCCGATCGGCGCCGCGACGCCCGTCGCCAGCAGACCGGCCAGGGTGACCCGTGAATTGGCCTTCACCAGGGAGAAGCGGGGCGGCAGGAGCCGGGGGACGACGGCACTGCGTACGACGCCGTACGCCTTCGACGAGACCAGGACGCCCAGCGCCGCCGGATAGAGCTCCAGACCGCCGGTGGCCACGGCGCCCGACATCGTGATCGCGAGGACCGCGCGGGCGAACATCGCGCCCGCCATCGCGGCGCGGCGGCCGTGCGGCAGCCGGTCCAGGAGCGGGCCGATCACCGGGGCGAGCAGGGTGAAGGGGGCCATCGTGACGGCGAGGTAGAGGGCGACGCGTCCGCGCGCCTCGTCGGTGGGTACGGAGAAGAACACCGTGGAGGCGAGCGCCACGGTGATCATGACGTCCCCCGCGCCGTTGACCGCGTGCAGCTCGATCAGCTTGCCGAGGCCGGACTCGCCCGCCCCGTGGGCGTGCGTCGCCTTCCGGATGCCCCGCGCCGCGCCCGTGAACGGGGCGCGCAGGGCACGGCCCATCGCCCGGCCCGCCCTGCGGAGCGGGCCGGATCCGTCGGACGACCTGGCGGCGGCCACGTGGTCATAGTGCCCCACCCCCTGCCGTAACGAACCCATGATCGCCACGGGGCGCGCGGCTGCCGCTCCGTCGGGTGAGTCGGCCGCGCCCGGGAAACGGCCGGGACACACCACGGGTCCCCGGCCGGCCGGTCCGCGTCCCGGCGGCGGTTCCGGCGCCGGTCCGCAAGGGTTACGGAGCTGTTTGGGACGGGCAGGTGGGCGCGGAGCGGCGGAGAGGGTAGCGTGCACTCACGCGCCACCGGCGGTTGTTCTTGGCCGCGCGCCTCTCCGCGATCCCGCAGAATGGGTTGCAGAAGGCGCGCCCGACGCAGGCACAACGGGTGTGGACGTCGACGCGGCCCCCAGGTCCGCTCCGTTCACAACCGTCATGGCCGAAATCGGACATCGATGGAGCTGCTGGCGCGCTCGTGAGACGGCGTATGGAGAGAAGCGAGACCTGTGAGTGCTGCGACGACGACGCGAAGCCGTACGGCCCGTACCCCCGCCCCTGACCGCCTGTGCGCCGAGGCGGTAGACCTCGCACGCGCGGCGGCGGAGGAAGCCGCCGCGCCCGGAGTGGTGGGTGAGCATGTGGCGGTGGTCTCCGAAGGGGACCGGGTCGTCACGCACTACTTCGAGTCCAAGGAGCCCGGCTACCGGGGCTGGCGCTGGGCGGTGACGGTCGCCCGGGCCTCCCGCGCCAAGAACGTCACCCTTGACGAAACGGTGCTGCTGCCCGGGTCCGACGCGCTCCTCGCCCCCGAGTGGGTGCCCTGGAGCGAGCGGCTGCGGCCCGGCGACATGGGTCCCGGCGACCTCCTGCCGACCGAGGCGGAGGACCCGCGCCTGGAGCCCGGCTGGACGGGCGAGGACGAGCCCGCGCCGAATTCCGCGGTCTCCGAGGTGTCGCAGGAGCTGGCGGCCCTCGCCGACGCGGAGGACGCGGAGCTGACGACGCTGCCGGGGACGAGCCGCGGCTCGATCGCCTCGGTCGCGGAGGAGCTCGGCACGCGGCGTGCGCGGGTGCTGTCCCGGTACGGGCTGCGGCTGGCGGCGGACCGCTGGGACGAGGAGTTCGGCCCGAGGACCCCCATGGCGCAGGCGGCTCCGGCCTCATGCGTCACCTGCGCGTTCCTGGTGCCCATGGCGGGCTCGCTGAAGCAGGCCTTCGGGGTCTGCGCGAACGAGTTCGCCCCGGCCGACGGCCGGGTGGTCTCCCTGTCGTACGGCTGCGGAGGCCACTCCGAGGCGGCGGTCATGCCGAAGCCTCCGAAGCCGGCACCGCACGCCCTGGACACGATGCGGGTGGACGACTACCCGCTGCGTCCGGCGGACGACTCCGGCTCGGTCCCGGCCCAGCCGGACGGCTCGACGGAAGACCTGGGCCACTCCTGACGTCCCCGCGCGTCCCGGGGTCCGGCGCCGCGCCGGACCCCGGCACCGCCATGCCGCGGCCGGGTCCGTCCGCGTGCGCCCCGCGGGCCTCCTGAGAGGGCCGCCGTACGGGCGCGGACACGCCCCGGGGCACCGGGTGCGCGAGGCCGTCCGGACCGCTCCCGGACGGGATCCGCGGACGAGGCCCAGCTCGGGGACGGGGGGCGCCGAGGGGGTTCCCGGTCGCGGTACCTTCGGGCGCACACTGGGCGTCACGGGTCACCGGAAGAGCGGAGTACGAGCGTGGGCATGAATGCGACCGAGGGGGCCGATCCGTTCGGGACGGCACGGCTGCGGCGCGGCGTGCTCGACGCCTGGGGCGCGGGTCCCGCCCGCTTCCGGGAGGACGCCAACGCCGAGGAGGACCTCGCGCTGGGCGGCTACCGCGACCGCCTGGTCGTCGAGCTGGCGCAGAACGCCGCCGACGCCGCGGCCCGCGCGGGAGTCCCCGGCCGCCTCCGCCTCACCCTGCGCGCCGCGTCCCCCGACGGCCCCGCCGTGCTGGCCGCCGCCAACAGCGGTGCCCCGCTCGACGCGACCGGCGTCGAGTCGCTGAGCACGCTGCGGGCCTCCGCCAAGCGCGAGGGCCACGAGTCGGCCGTCGGCCGTTTCGGCGTCGGCTTCGCCGCCGTCCTGGCCGTCAGCGACGAACCCGCGGTGATCGGACGCCACGGCGGTGTCCGCTGGTCCCTCGCCGAGGCCCGCGACCTCGCCCGGCAGGCCTCCGTCGGCAGCCCCGGCCTCGGTGACGAGCTGCGCCGCCGGGACGGCCACGTGCCGCTGCTCCGGCTCCCGCTGCCCGCCGAGGGCACCGCGCCCGACGGCTACGACACCGTCGTCGTCCTGCCGCTCCGCGACGGCGTCGCCGAGGATCTCGTGGGCCGCCTCCTGGACGGTGTGGACGACGCGCTGCTCCTGACGCTGCCCGGCCTCGACGAGGTCGCGATCGAAACCCCCGACGGCGCACGGACGTTGCGGCGCTCGCAGCACGGCCCGTGCACGCACGTGGACGACTCCGCGCACGGCCTCCACCGCTGGCGCACCGCCTCGGCGGACGGGCCGGTGGAGCCCGCGCTGCTGGCCGGCCGGCCCGTGGAGGAACGGCTGCGCCCGCACTGGTCGGTGACCTGGGCCGTGCCCGTCGACGAGGACGGAGCGCCCCAGCACCCCCGTACGGCACCCGTCGTGCACGCCCCGACGCCCACCGACGAGCCGCTCGGCGTCCCCGCGCTGCTGATCGCCTCGCTGCCGCTGGACACCACCCGCCGGCACCCCGCGCCCGGCCCGCTGACGGACTTCCTCGTGGAGCGCGCCGCCGACGCGTACGCGGAACTGCTCGCCGGGTGGGAGCCCGTGTCCGTCGCCACGATCGCGCTGGTGCCGGGCGTGCTCGGCAAGGGGCAGCTCGACGGCGCGCTGCGCGCCGCGATCCTGGAGCGGCTGCCCCGGGTCGCGTTCCTGGAGCCCGCCGCGCCCCGGGACCCGGCCGAGGCGGCGGGTCAGTGGGACGACTGGGACGGTGCCGGAGCCCCGCGCCGGGACACGGCCGCGCTGCGCCCGGTCGAGGCCGAGGTGGTCGAGGGCGTGGGCGCGGAGACCGTACGGGTCCTCGCCGAGGTGCTGCCCTGCCTGCTGCCCGCCGGGCTGGAGCGCCGCACCGAGCTGCGCACGCTCGGCGTCGCCCGCGTCCCGCTGACCGAGGCCGTCGACCGGCTCGCCGGTCTGGAGCGGGGCCCGGAGTGGTGGCGGCGGCTCTACGACAGCCTGGCCGGTGTCGACCCCGACCGGCTCTCCGGACTGCCCGTCCCCCTCGCCGGCTCCGCCGACACACCCCGCACCACCATCGGCCCCCGCCAGGTCCTCCTGCCGCTGCCGGACGCGCTGACCTCGCCGGTGCTCGACAGGCTGGCCCGGCTCGGGCTGAAGGTGGCCCACCCGGACGCCGCCCACCCGCTGCTGGAGAAGCTGGGCGCCCTGCCCGCCACCCCCCGGGCCGTCCTGACGACCCCGCAGGTCCGGGCCGCCGTGGCGGGTTCGCTGGACGCGGGCGAGATCTGGGACGAGGACGCGCTGGACGGCGACGAGCTCGCCGAGACCGTCCTCACGCTCGTACGGGACGCGGACCTCGCGCCCGGCGACGAGCCCTGGCTCGGTGCGCTCGCCCTGCCCGACGAGGACGGCGAGCCCGCGCCCGCCGGCGAACTCGTCCTGCCGGGAAGCCCGTTCGCCCAGGTGATGCGCGAGGGCGAACTCGCCCTGTGCGACGCGGAACTGGCCGGGCGCTGGGGCGAACAGCCGCTGACCGCCTGCGGGGTGCTGGCCACCTTCGCCCTCGTGCGGGCCACCGACGTCGTCCTGGACCCCGACGAACTGGAGCCCCGCGACGGCGACTTCGCCGAGCCGGACGACGCGGGTCTGCTCGACGCCGTCGACGTCTGGTGCGAGGACGTCCTGGACCAGCTCCCGGACACCCCGGTGCCGCCGGTCGCCACGGAACTCGTCGCCGTACGCGACCTGGACCTCGTCGACGACGACGCCTGGCCGCAGGCGCTGGCGATGCTCGCCCGCCCGCCGCTGCGCGACGCGCTGACCCAGCCGGTGCGGGTGCTGCTCCCGGACGGTACGACGCAGTCGGTGCGGCCCTACACCGCGTGGTGGCTGCGCGACCACCCCGTGCTCGACGGGCGCCGCCCCGCCGGACTGCGCGCGGCGGGCGGTGACCCGCGCCTGGAGGGCCTGTACGACTCCGCCGACGCGACGGGCTTCGACGACGCGCAGGTGCTGCGCGCCCTCGGTGTGAGGACCTCGGTGGCCGCCCTCCTGGACGAACCGGGCGGGGCGGCCGAGCTGCTGGGGCGGCTCGCGGACGAGGAGCGCCCCGTCGGCCCCGTGCAGCTGCACTCCCTCTACACCGCGCTCGCCGAACTGGACCCCGAACAGGTCACGTTGCCCGACGAGTTGAGGGCCGTCGTGGACGACGAGGTGCGGGTCGCCGACGCGGCGGACGCCGTCATCGCCGACGCCCCCGACCTGCTGCCGCTGACCGGTGGCCTGCCGCTGCTGCCGGTGGCCCCGGCGCGCGCCGCGGAACTGGCGGAGCTGCTCCAGGTGCGGCGGCTCGGGGAGAGCGTCGAGGCCGTGGTGACGACGGAGGGCGAGGAACACCGGGTGCCGGACTCCGTACGGATCCTGCTCGGTCCCGGGACCCCCGGCAGCTACGTCGAACACGGCGAACTGCGCGCGGGCGGTGTGGAGCTGGACTGGCGCCGCACCCCTGACGGTGTGGTCCACGCGTCCACGGTGGAGGGGGTGGCGGCCGGTCTCGCCTGGGCCGCCGGGCAGTGGCCGCGCCGCTTCGAGGTGGCCGCGCTGCTGGAGGACCCGTCGCGCACGGAGGAACTGGCCCGGGACCGCTGGTTCGACTGAGCCGGGGGCTCACAGCTCCTTGACGTACCGGTTCGCGTGGGCGAGCGGGACGAGCGGATGGCGGTCACGGACGGTCCTGACCGCGGCGACGTCCCCTCGCGCGCCGCGGACGGCGCGGACCTCGTCCTCGTCCACCCGCGTCCGGAACCCCTCGTAGCTTCCGTAGCGGTCCTGGAAGGCGCGCCCGCGCCCGCGGAGGACGAGGTCGCAGGCGAACGCCGCGACCGCTCCCACGGCCCCGGCCACGACGACTCCGGTGAGGGGGTCGATCATCGGTCCTCTCCTCCGGTTCTCCCTGCCGGGCACGCCGGTTCAGGGCTCGGCCCGTCGAGGGCCCTCTGGGGTCAGCACAGTCAGGGTGCCATGCCCCCGATGTGATCTTCACAGGAAAGTCACCCGGCGGGCACAACCTTTCACGACTGCGGCCTGTCTGGATCGGTGAGTCATCAGACTCACCGACCACATGGGGACCACGGGCAGCAGTGCCTGCCGCGGGCCCCCTTCTCCACCTGGGGAACACATGCGTATGCGTGCCACTGTTGCCGCTGTCTCCGGCGCCCTGGCTCTGTCCGCCCTCGCCGTCCCGGCGGCGCAGGCGGGCGACCGGGCCGTTCCGGTCCTGGACAAGCCGACCGCCGCCGAGGTGTTCGGCACCGGGGCCAGGGCCCCCTTCGCGGCGTCGCGCGCCGTGGTGACGGAGCCCGTCATCTCGAAGGTCGTCGTCAACGGCGGCAAGGACATCGTCGTCGGCACGACGGCCGCGAAGAAGATCACCGTCTCGGTCACCGCCTCGCACCCGTCCGGCATATCCGACGGATACGTCGACCTCTGGCACGGCTCTAACCCCGAGACGGACATCGACGGATGGGTGGTGGCGAACGAGGACGCGGCCACCTGCACGAACTCCAGCGCCACCACCGCCACGTGCAGGCTGACGATCACGATCGTCCCCGGCGAGGACCTCTACAAGAACGCGCTCGCCGGAACCTGGCACGTCACCGCGGGTGCGCTCGCCCGTGACGAGAGCTCGTTCGCGTGGAACGACTACCAGGCCAAGGCCCGGATCCAGCGCCTCTCCAAGGTCACCGTCAACGCCACCCCGGAGCCCGTCAGGAAGGGCAAGACCCTCACGGTCACCGGCAAGCTCTCGCGCGCCAACTGGGAGACCGGCACCTACAAGGGCTACTCCGCCCAGGCCGTCAAGCTGCAGTTCCGCAAGAAGAACAGCAGCACCTACACCACCGTCAAGACCATCAAGTCGAACAGCACCGGCGTGCTGAAGACCACCGTCAAGGCGTCCGTGGACGGCTACTGGCGCTACAGCTTCGCCGGCACGTCCACCACCCCGGCCGTCACGGCCGCGGGCGACTACGTCGACGTGAAGTAGTGACCGGATAACCGGGTGAGCGGGGGCCGCGCCCCCGCGGACCTACGAGCGGAAGCGGCGGCCGACCATGCGCCAGGCCAGTTCCAGGACGGCCGCCGCGACCACCGAGATACCCACCGCGGTCCAGGGCATCGACACCCCCACCAGCTTCAGGGCGAAGAAGTTCTGGAGGGCGGGGACCGCGAGCACGACCAGGAAGCAGACGCCCATCGCCACCACCAGGGTGATCCGCCACCACGTGTAGGGGCGGGCGATGATCGCCAGGACCCACATCGAGACCAGGAACAGGGTCAGGGTCGCCGCACTCGTCTCGGCCTCCAGCGATCCCGGCCCCGAGTAGGCGTGCCGGGCGACCAGGTAGGTGGCGAAGGTGGCCACCGCCGCGATGACCCCGGACGGGATCGCGTACCGCATGACGCGGCGTACGAAGTGCGGCTGGGCGCGCTCCTTGTTGGGGGCGAGCGCCAGGAAGAACGCCGGGATGCCGATCGTCAGCGTGGACAGCAGCGTGAGGTGGCGGGGGAGGAACGGGTACTCCACCTGGAAGCAGACCACCAGGATCGCCAGCAGCACCGAGTACACGGTCTTCGTCAGGAACAGCGTGGCGACCCGGGTGATGTTGCCGATGACCCGCCGGCCCTCGGCCACGACCGAGGGCAGTGTCGCGAAGCTGTTGTCGAGCAGCACGATCTGGGCGACCGCGCGGGTCGCCTCGGAGCCCGAGCCCATCGAGACGCCGATGTCGGCGTCCTTCAGCGCCAGCACGTCGTTGACGCCGTCCCCGGTCATCGCGACGGTGTGACCGCGTGACTGGAGGGCCGCGACCATGTCGCGCTTCTGCTGCGGGGTGACCCGGCCGAAGACCGCGTTCCGTTCGATCGCCGTGGCCATCTCGTCACGGTCCTCGGGCAGCCGGCGGGCGTCCAGGGCGTGTTCGGCGCCCGGCATCCCCAGCTTCTGGGCCACCGCGCCGACCGAGACGGCGTTGTCGCCGGAGATGACCTTCGCCGCGACGTTCTGGTCGTCGAAGTAGGACAGGGTCTCCCCGGCGTCGGGCCGCAGCCGCTGCTCCAGGACGACGAGAGCGGTGGCCGTGGCCCGATCGGCGGCGTCGGGGGCGTCCAGCTCGCCGCTCAGCCGGGCGAGGAGCAGGACCCGCAGGCCCTGTTCGTTGAGGTGGCCGGTCTCGGCGAGGGCGGGGTCGTCGGCGGACAGCAGCACGTCGGGGGCGCCGAGCAGCCACGAGGACGTCCCGCCGTCCCCCTCGCTGAAGGCGGCGCCGCTGTACTTGCGGGCGGAGGAGAACGGCAGGGTCCGTGTGACGTCCCAGCCCCTGTCGTCCGGGTAGGCGTCGATGATGGCCTGGAGGCTGGCGTTGGGCCGCGGGTCGGAGGCACCGAGGGCGCCCAGGACCCGGTGGACGTACTCCTCGTCCGAGCCGTTCAGCGGGCGGACCTCGGTGACGTCCATGCCGCCCTCGGTGAGGGTGCCGGTCTTGTCCAGGCAGACCACGTCGACCCGGGCCAGGCCCTCGATGGCCGGCAGTTCCTGCACGAGGCACTGCTTGCGGCCGAGCCGGATGACGCCGATCGCGAAGGCGACCGAGGTGAGCAGGACCAGGCCCTCGGGGATCATCGGGACGATGCCGCCGACCGTGCGGGCGACCGAGTCCTTGAAGTTGTTGTCCTTGACGACCAGCTGGCTGATGATCAGCCCGATCGCCGTCGGCACCATCATCCACGTCACGTACTTGAGGATCGTGCTGATCCCGCTGCGGAGTTCGGACTGGACGAGGGTGAAGCGGGACGCCTCCTCGGCGAGCTGCGCGGCGTAGGCCTCGCGCCCGACCTTGGTGGCGGTGAAGGCGCCGCCGCCCGCGACGACGAAGCTGCCGGACATCACGGGGTCGCCCGGCCGCTTGATCACGGGGTCGGCCTCGCCGGTCAGCAGCGACTCGTCGATCTCCAGGCCGTCGGCCTCGACGACCGTGCCGTCCACGACGGCCTTGTCGCCGGGACCGAGCTCCACCAGGTCACCGAGGACGATCTCGGACACGGAGACCTCGGCGGAGGTCCCGTCGCGCCGCACGGTCGGCTTCGCCTCGCCGATCACCGCGAGGCTGTCCAGGGTCTTCTTGGCACGCCACTCCTGGACGATGCCGATCCCGGTGTTCGCGATGATCACGAAGCCGAACAGGCTGTCCTGGATCGGCGCGACGAAGAGCATGATCGCCCAGAGCACGCCGATGATCAGGTTGAACCGGGTGAGGACGTTCGCGCGGACGATCTCGGTGACGGACCGCGACGAGCGGACGGGTACGTCGTTGACCTCGCCCCGCGCGACCCGTTCCGCCACCTCGGCGGTGGTCAGCCCGCCCGGTGGCGCGGGCGCGGGAGGGGTCCGTACGGATTCCGGTCGCTCACCGGAGGAGTCGAGTGCCCGCTGCGTCATGATCCGACCGTACGGGCGGACGGGGCGGTTCACCCCCTGAGGAGGGCGAAGATCAGACCGGGGGAGGAGCGGAATGGTCCCACGGGTGTACGCCCGGGAGCCCGGGTCTCGGGCGGCGGGTGGAGGACGGGCGGCGGCCGGCGGGGAACCGGAGGAGCCGCGCCCGCGCGGGGCGCCGGTGGCGCCGGGCCGAGGGAGCAGGCGGAACCGGCGTGGCAGGCGGGGCCGAGGGGACCGGCCGGGTCAGCCGAGCGTGCTGCCGTGCGCGGACTTCTCCGCGGCGGCCGCCGCGGCCCGCTTGATCGCGGCGTCGCGTCCCCGGACGTACCAGATGCCGATCAGGCCGAGTCCGGCGCCCGCCAGGCAGGCCCAGATCCACCAGGCGTGACCCCGGTCGTCGAACCAGCCGTAGAAGGGGACCTGCACGAGGAAGAGGACGAACCAGAGGATCGTGCCGCCGGTGATGGTGGCGACGACGGGACCCTCCAGGGGCTCCGGTGCCTCGTGTTTCGGTGTCCACTTCTCCATGCGATCAGTCTAGCCGGGGCGTCGCGGGCCAGACGGCGCAAGGATCTACGCGCGGAGATAGCGATCTTTCCCTTATGTATTCATACTGAATCTGCTTGCGGGTGACTCGAATTATTCGTGTGAACATCCAAATCTGACTGTTTTCATCCCCTCGATGCACGACTGAAGGTCATACATGTCCTCCTCGACCACCGCTCCGGTCGATCAGCCTCCGATGCCGCCGCAGCCCGACGGCGTCCTTGATCGTTACTTCAAGATCTCCGAGCGGGGGTCGACGGTCGCGCGCGAGATCCGCGGCGGCTTCGCCACGTTCTTCGCGATGGCGTACATCATCGTGCTCAACCCGATCATCCTGGGCAGCGCGAAGGACATGTACGGGCATCAGCTCGAAGGCGGCCAGCTCGTCACGGCCACCGTGCTGGCGGCCGCGTTCTCCACGCTGCTGATGGGCGTCATCGGCAACGTGCCGATCGCGCTCGCCGCCGGTCTCGGGGTCAACACCGTCGTCGCCCTCCAGCTCGCGCCCCGGATGAGCTGGGCGGACGCGATGGGCATGGTCGTCCTCGCGGGCATCGTCGTGATGCTGCTGGTCGCCACCGGGCTGCGCGAGCGCGTGATGAACGCCGTGCCGCGCTCGCTCCGCAAGGGCATCGCGATGGGCATCGGCCTCTTCGTGCTGCTGGTCGGCCTGGTCGACTCGGGATTCGTCTCCCGCATCCCCGACGCCGCGCACACCACGGTGCCGCTCCAGCTCGGCAGCGACGGCCACCTCAACGGCTGGCCGGTCCTGGTCTTCGTCCTCGGCACGCTGCTGACCCTCGCGCTGATCGTCCGCAAGGTGCCCGGCGCGATCCTCCTGTCCATCGTCGCCATGACGGTCGTCGCGCTGGTCATCGACGCCGTCGCGAACCTCCCGGCCGACGCCTGGGGCCTGACCGTGCCCGCGTGGCCGGGGAATCCGGTGTCGTCCCCGGACTTCGGGCTGCTCGGCCAGGTCAGCCTGTTCGGCGGCTTCGGGAAGGTCGGGCTGCTGACCGGCGTCCTCTTCGTCTTCACCGTGCTGCTGTCCTGCTTCTTCGACGCGATGGGCACCATCCTCGGCGTCGGCGACGAGGCCAAGCTGATGGACAAGGACGGCAACTTCCCGGGCATCAACCGGGTCCTGCTCGTCGACGGTGTCGCCGTCGCCGCGGGCGGCATCAGCTCCTCGTCGGCCTCGACCTGCTTCGTGGAGTCCACGGCGGGCGTCGGCGAGGGTGCCCGTACCGGGCTCGCGAGCGTGGTGAGCGGCCTGCTCTTCACGGTGGCGCTGTTCCTGACGCCGCTGGCGACGATGGTCCCCTCGCAGGCGGCCACCCCGGCACTGGTCGCGGTCGGGTTCCTGATCCTCGCGGGCAATGTGCGCGACGTCGACTGGAGCGACCTCACGCTCGCCATCCCGGCCTTCCTGGCCATGCTGATGATGCCGCTCACGTACTCGATCACCAACGGCATCGGCATCGGCTGCATCGCCTTCAGCGCGATGCGCCTGGCGGCCGGCCGCGGCCGCGAGGTCCCGGCGGCCATGTACGTGGTGTCGGCGGTCTTCGTCTTCTACTACGCGATGCCGGCGCTCGGCCTCACGTAGGCGCGTACGTCCGCACCCCCACGGGGCGGATCCCCGTCAGGTGACCCGGTCCGCCGGGTCCGCGTGACGGGGGTCCGCCCCGTAGAACTTCTCCGTCTCGTCGACGGCGGCGTGGAAGCGCTCGTCGAAGTCGTCCCGCACGAGCGTCCGGACCACGTAGTCCTGGACGGTCATGCCGCGTCTGGCGGCGTGCCGGCGGAGCCGTTCGAGCAGCTCACCGTCTATGCGCAGGCTGAGCACTGTCGATTCCATGCCAAGCAGGGTCGCGGCACACCCGGCCCGCTCGCGGCTCTTTCCGGCTCATACTCACTCGTTCGGGTGATCAGTTTCTCGCGCGTGTACCACCCATTGGTATTTAGCAGAGCTAATGAGTTACGCTAAGAAACATGCCTGACCTGATCCACGACGGCGACAGTGCCGCCGCCGTGAGCTCCCTTCGCTCCGCCGTGATGCTGCTGGGCCGGCGCCTGAAGCACCAGCGTGTCGACGAGTCGCTGAGCCCGACCGAGATGTCGGTGCTCGGCACGCTCGCGCGTTGCGGCTCGGCCACTCCCGGTGAGCTGGCCCGCAAGGAGCACGTGCAGCCGCCGTCGATGACCCGCATCGTCGCGCTGCTGGAAGCCAAGGGCCTGGTCAGACTGGAACCGCACCCCGATGACCGTCGGCAGAAGATGGTCAGCCGGACCGAGCAGGCGGAAGCCATGCTCGCCGAGAGCCGCTCCAAGCGGAACGCCTGGCTGGCCGATCTCGCCGAGGGCCTGGACGAGGAGGAGTGGGAGAAGCTGCGGGCCGCCGCGCCCGTGCTGGAGAAGCTCGCCCACCTGTGACCCTGCGCGCCCCCGCCGGTTTCCGGTCCGAGGCGCGCCCGCGTCACACCCCCGTCAGCAAGCACGTCGTATACGTCCGAGGAGGCGAACCCTTTTGAGTACGGGATCCGGAGCAGACTCCGCCCCCGCACCGACTTCCACCCACGAGAGCAAGACCGGCGGGACCTTCTCGTCGCTGAAGATCCGCAACTACCGCCTGTTCGCCACGGGCGCCGTGATCTCCAACACCGGTACCTGGATGTCCCGCATCACGCAGGACTGGCTCGTCCTGAGCCTCACCGGGTCCGCCGCCGCCGTCGGTATCACCACGGCCCTCCAGTTCCTCCCGATGCTCCTGTTCGGCCTGTACGGCGGCGTCATAGCCGACCGGCTGCCGAAGCGGCGTCTGCTGCTCATGAGCCAGGCCGCCCTCGGCCTCTGCGGCATCGCACTCGCCGCCCTGACCCTCTCCGGCGTCGTCCAGGTCTGGCACGTCTACCTCGTCGCCTTCCTGCTCGGCCTCGTGACCGTCGTCGACAACCCGGCGCGCCAGTCGTTCGTCTCCGAGATGGTCGGCCCCGCGCAGCTGCGCAACGCGGTCAGCCTGAACTCCGCGAACTTCCAGTCCGCCCGGCTCATCGGCCCCGCCGTCGCGGGTGTCCTGATCACGACCGTCGGCAGCGGCTGGGCCTTCCTGCTGAACGGCCTGTCGTTCGCCGCACCCCTGATCTGCCTGCTCATGATGCGTACGAGCGAGCTCCACGCGTCGGTGACGGTCAAGCGGGCCAAGGGCCAGCTGCGGGAAGGACTGCGCTACGTCTCGGGCAGACCCGAGCTGATCTGGCCGATCGTGCTGGTCGGGTTCGTCGGCACCTTCGGCTTCAACTTCCCGATCTGGCTGACCGCCTTCGCGGACGAGATCTTCCACGGCGGCGCCGGGATGTACTCGTTCTTCAACATCCTCATGGCGGCCGGCTCCCTGGCCGGAGCCCTGCTCGCCGCCCGCCGCCGGTCCTCGCGGCTGAGGATGCTGGTGGCCGCCGGCACGCTATTCGGCGGTCTGGAGATCGCCGCGGCGCTCTCCCCGTCCGTCTGGCTGTTCTCGCTGCTGCTGCTGCCGATCGGCATGATCGGCCTGACGACCAACATCAGCGCCAACACGAGCGTCCAGATGGCCTCCGACCCCGAGATGCGGGGCCGGGTGATGAGCCTCTACATGATGGTCTTCGCCGGGGGCACCCCGGTGGGAGCCCCGATCGTGGGCTGGATCAGCGACGTCTACGGCGCCCGCACCGGCATGGTGGCCGGCGGGGCGATCTCGATGGTGGCCGCGCTCGGCGTCGGGTTCGCCCTGACCCGGGTCGGCGGTCTGCGCCTCAAGGTCGACCTGCGCCCGGGCCGCCCGCACGTGCGGTTCGTCCCGCGCGAGCAGCTGGCGACGGCTGCCTGAGCCGTGCGGAGCGGCCCCGGCCCGTGAGGAACGCACCACGGCCGGGGCCGCTGCCGTGTGCCGGGGCCCCGCCACCCGCCGCTGATGCCCGCCGTCGTGCCGCGCGGGACGACGGCGGGTGGGCTGCCCGGGCGGGCCGGACGCTGGGACACTCGCCGCATGAGCAGCCGGAGACTCTTCGTCGCCCTCCTGCCGCCGGAGTCCGCCGCCGAGGAGCTGGCCGCGGCCGTCGCGCCGCTGCACGAGCTGCCCGGTGCCGGGGAGCTCCGCTGGACCGCGCGCGCGGGCTGGCACTACACGCTGGCCTTCCTCGGGAACGTCGACGAGGAGGTGCTGCCCGGGCTCCGCACCCGGCTGGAGCGGGCCGCGCACCGGACCGGCCCCTTCCCGCTCCGGATCCACGGCGGCGGCCGGTTCGACGGGCGGGCGCTGTGGGCGGGGGCCGCGGGCGGCCTCGACACGATGCGGCTGCTGGCGGCGCGCGCGCACGCCGCCGCGCGCAGGGCGGGGATCCCGGTGGAGGAGCACCACCGTCACACCGCCCACCTCACGCTCGCCCGCAGCCGTGGCCAGGCCGACCTGGCCCCGTACGTGGCGGCGCTGGAAGGCTTCGACGGCGGGTGCTGGGAGGCCGGGGAGCTCAGTCTCGTACACAGCGTTCCGCCGGCCGGCGGGGTGCCGGGGGCACGGCCGGGGTACGAGGTGCTGCGGGCCTGGCCGCTGGGGCGGTGAGCGGGCCGGTTACGCTCGTGGGGTGGACCCCAAGACCAGAAACCGCATCATGGCCGCCGTGCTCGTGCTGATGTTCGTCGTCGTGGCCGCGGCCTCCGCCCTCGGAGGCTGACCCCGGGGGCGGAGGCCGCGAGCGCGCGCCGCGTCCCTACCAGGCGAAGTTCTCCGGCGACGGGCCCGGACCCGGGAAGATCTCCTCCAGGGCCGTCAGCACCTCCTCGGAGAGTTCCAGCTCCACCGCGCGCAGCGCCGAGTCGAGCTGCTCCTGGGTGCGCGGGCCGGAGATCGGACCCGTGACGCCGGGCCGGGTGAGCAGCCAGGCCAGGCCAGCCTCGCCGGGTTGCAGGCCGTGCTTCTCCAGCAGGTCCTCGTACGCCTGGATCTGCGCCCGCACCTTCGGGTCGGCCAGCGAGTCGGCCGACCGGCCGGAGGTGGACCGGGCGCCGCCGCCCTCGCGCTCCTTGCGGATCGCGCCGCCGAGCAGCCCGCCGTGCAGCGGGGACCACGGGATGACGCCGAGGCCGTACTCCTGGGCGGCCGGGATGACCTCCATCTCGGCCCCGCGCTCCATCAGGTTGTAGATGCACTGCTCGCTGACCAGGCCGTAACTGCCGCGCTGCCTGGCGACCTCGTTGGCCTGGGCGATCTTGTAGCCGGCGAAGTTGGACGATCCCGCGTAGAGGATCTTGCCCTGCTGGATCAGTACGTCGATGGCCTGCCAGATCTCCTCGACCGGGGTGGACCGGTCGACGTGGTGGAACTGGTACAGGTCGATGTGGTCCGTCTGGAGCCGCCGGAGGCTGGCGTCGACGGCGCGGCGGATGTTGAGGGCGGACAGCTTGTCGTGGTTGGGCCAGGCCTCGCCGTCGGCCCCCATGTTGCCGTAGACCTTGGTGGCGAGGACGACCTTGTCGCGGCGGTCGCCGCCCTGGGCGAACCAGGTGCCGAGGATCTCCTCGGTGCGGCCCTTGTTCTCACCCCAGCCGTAGACGTTCGCGGTGTCGAAGAAGTTGACGCCCGCCTCCAGGGCGGCGTCCATGAGCGCGTGGCTGTCGCTCTCGTTGGTCTGGGGGCCGAAGTTCATCGTCCCCAGCACGAGGCGGCTGACCTTGAGTCCGGTGCGTCCGAGCTGCGTGTACTTCATGAGAGCCCACCCAACGCCTTCGAGCGTGCTCGAAGCAAGCGGTCCTCAGGCGCGCCGCGCGAACCGGTCCAGGGCGGCGAGCACCGTGCGGGACGTCTCCGGGCCGCCCAGGTGGCCCGCGCCGTCGATCACCGTGAGTTCCGCGTCCGGCCACGCCTTCGCCAGCTCCCAGGCGGTGGTCAGCGGTCCGCCCAGGTCGAAGCGGCCGTGCACCAGCACCCCGGGGATGCCCGCGAGGCGGTGCGCGTCGCGGATGAGCTGTCCTTCCTCCAGCCACGCGGCGTGCGCGAAGTAGTGCGCACAGATCCGTACGAAGGCCAGCCGGTCGCGGCCGGGCCTCCCGCTGTACGGGGGCGGGCCGGTGTACGCCTCCATGGACAGCACCGCGTCCTCCCAGGCGCACCAGTCGGCGGTCGCCCTCGCCCGCACCTCCGGGTCGGGGCTCTCCGTCCGGCGCGCGTACGCGGCGACCAGGTCACCGGGGCCCTCGGCCTCCGGGACACCCGCCCGGAACAGGTCCCATGCCTCGGGGAAGATCTGCCCCGCTCCCCGGTACAGCCAGTCGATCTCGCTCCGCCGGGTCGTCGTCACGGCGGAGATCACGATCTCCGAGACCCGCTCCGGGTGCTGCTCGGCGTAGGCGAGGATCAGCGTGGATCCCCAGGAGCCCCCGTACAGCAGCCACGTCCCGATGCCGAGGTGCTCGCGCAGGAGCTCCATGTCGGTGATCAGGTGGGCCGTCGTGTTGTGCCGCAGGTCGGCGGCTGGGTCGCTCGCGTGCGGGGTGGAGCGGCCGCAGTTGCGCTGGTCGAAGAGCACGACGCGGTAGAGGTCCGGGTCGAAGTACTGCCGGGCCCGGGTGCCGCACCCGGAACCGGGACCGCCGTGGACGACGAGGGCGGGCTTCCCCGCGGGGTTGCCGCAGACCTCCCAGTGGACGAGGTTGCCGTCGCCGACGTCCAGCATGCCCTGGTCGTAGGGCTCGGACGGCGGGTACTTCTCGTCGGGCTTCCTGTCCACTGCGGCGGATCCCCTCGGTCGGTGGGTGCTGCTCGGTGGAGGTGAACGGGGTGTCGGCCGTGTTCTCCGAGTCCACGTCGTCCAGGCTCCACACCCGGAACACGGGGGTGTCACCGCCCGAACCCACCTCGGCGGGCACGCGGGTCTCCACGGCGAACCGGCCGTCGGGATCGGCGGTGACGTCGCGCACCTCGCTCTCGACGGATCCGCTGTCCCGGAAACCGATGCGGATCCGCTCCTCCGGAGCGAAGCCGCCGGCCTCGATCGTCACCTTGGCGTCCACGGCCGCCCTGTAGGGGGTCACGGTCACGCGCGGCGGGGAGTGCGGAGTCGAGGAATCGGCCGCCGGCAGAGTCCGCACCGAGGGGCCCGGCCGGTCGGAGGAGGGGCCGGACTCCCCGGCCGAGGCGGGTGCCGTCACGGATGTCGTCGCGGGTCCGGTGCGCAGGCCGTCCGTAGGGGTATCCCCGTCGGACGTCACGGCCGTGATCACGGCGGCGATGACCGGCCCCGGTGGCTTCCGCGCTGCGGGGCCGGAGGATGCGGAGGCGGGGACGGTGTCGGCGGGCCGGAGGGCGGGGGTGGGGCTGGACACGTGGATCCCCCCTGTGCGCTCGTCATGCCCGGTGGAGCCGCTCAGGCTACCGACCGGGGCATCACGCGTGCCGCTCCATCACCCCCGGTACCCGCCGGGTCGGCGGACCGGCACCGGGTGGCTCCCGTGCGTCACGGGGCGATGGGCAGCCGGCGCTTGTGGTCGGTGAGGCGGTAGCGGCCGACGATGGTGTCGAAGGTCCGCTCGTCCACCGGCCTGCCCTCCAGGAAGTCGTCGATGGCGTCGTAGGTGACCCCGAGCGCGTGCTCGTCCGCCTTGCCCGGGGCGAGGGTCTCCAGGTCGGCCGTCGGCACCTTCCCGACCAGCTCGGCGGGTGCGCCCAGCGCCTCCGCGACCGCGCGGACCCTGCGCTTGGTGAGCCCGGTCAGCGGGACCAGGTCGGCGGCGCCGTCGCCGAACTTCGTGAAGAAGCCGGAGACCGCCTCGGCGGCGTGGTCCGTCCCGACGACGAGGCCGTTGTGCGCGCCGGCCACCGCGTACTGGGCGATCATGCGCTGCCTGGCCTTGACGTTGCCGAGCACGAAGTCCTGATGGTGCGGGTCGCGGAAGGCCACGTCGCCGGTGAGCAGGGACTCCTGCATGGCGTCGGTCGCGGGCCTGATGTCCACGGTCAGCACGTGGTCGGCCTGGATGAAGGAGAGTGCGAGCTGGGCGTCGTGCTCGTCGGCCTGGACGCCGTAGGGGAGCCGCATCGCGTAGAACCGGGCGTCGTGGCCCGCCTCCCGGACCCGCTCGACGGCGAGCTGGCACAGCCGCCCGGCGGTGGTGGAGTCCACGCCGCCGCTGATGCCGAGCACCAGGGAGCCCAGACCGGTGGAGGTCAGCCGCTCGGCGAGGAACGCCACCCGGCGCTCGATCTCCTTCTCGGCCTCGAAGGTCTCGGCGACCTCGAGCTCGCGGGCGATCTCCTGCTGTAGGGCGATGGCCGCCGACTCGCTCACGTCTGGTCCTCTTCCGGTTCACGATGGGCTGTCGCGCCCACCCTACCCAGGGGCTTCCGGCCGGTCCGGGGGCGTCCGGGCAGGGGCCGGCAGCGCGGTGCCTGGGGAGGGTGGCGGCGGCCCGGCCGCCCCGTCGGCCCGGTGCGCCGACGGGGCGGCCACGGCAGCGGGCCGCGCCGGCCGGACGCGATCCCGACGACGAGGAACAGCGCGGACGCCCGGCTTCCCGCCGGCCAGGACCGTAGGGTCCGGCGCGTAGCCGTGCGAGGCGCCGATCCCTCCGGGCTCCGTCCGGTCCGGCGCGTGACCGTGCGAGGCGCCGATCCCTCCGGGCTCCGTCCGGTCCGGCGCGTGACCGTGCGAGGCGCCGATCCCTCCGGGCCCCGTCCGGCCCCGTCCGCACAGCTGACGGGGAGGATCCGGCGCAGTGGACGGAGAAGATCCGGTTCCGGTCACGGGGCAGATCCGGCCCGGCGGCCGCCCTGGGCCCGAACCCGCCCCGCGTGCCGAACTGGTGGCCAGCCTGCCGAACCGGCCTCCCGTGTGCGGAACCCGTGGCCGGCCTGCCGAACCGGCCTCCCGCGTGCCGAACCGCCCTCCCGCGTGCCGAACCCGTGGCCCGCGTGGGCACCGGGTGCCCGCTCTGTGCCGCCGGGACCGTCAGCCCCTGACGGCCACGTGGTACGCCGACGCCCACAGTGTCACCGCGGAGGCCAGACCGACCACGGCCCGCACGCTCTCGTCCGACAGGCCGGCCGCGAGGAGTGCGAGGCCGAGCACCGCGACGGCGCAGAGCAGGGCGGCCGTGCCCTTGTACTGCCACTGGTCGTAGAGGCGTGCGAGCGGAAAGAAGTGCAGGCCCACCACCAGCGCGATGGCCGGGGGGATGAAACCGGGGTGGCCCGAGGCGTTGGACGCGGCGATCACCGCGAAGACCGCGGCCAGTTCGACGACGTTGACGACGCCGACCGAACGCGCCCAGTTCGCGGGCAGGCCGACCATCCGGGGCGAAGGGGCCGCGCCCTTGCGGTAGGCGAGGAAGACCGCCACGGCGGCGACCGGCACGGCGGCGATCTGCACCGCCCGAGCCGCTCCCGAGGACGCGAGTCCCGACGCCCCGGCGAAGGCCCAGACGAGGGCGAACACGGAGAGGACGACGGTGCCCCGGCGGCGCAGGGTCCGGGTGAGCGCGGCGCATTCGGCGTCCGGGACGGAGGGTGTCGTCGAGGGCGTCGGCTGGATCATGGGGCGACAGTACAGCGGTTGCCGGGCCGGTTCGGCGGGTTCGGCCCGGAGGGCGAAGGCCTCCACTTGCGGAGCCTTTCCGTCCGGCCCTCACCGGCTCTGAACTGCCGCTTTCCCGGCACCCGGACGCCCCGGCCGCCACGGCGGACCGGCCCGGGCCGGGGCCCGGGCGGTACGCGTGGTGACGGCCACGGGCCGCGTACGGGGTTCCGGCCGTGCAAAGCTGGACCGGGACCCGCTCGACCGGGTCCACGAGCGGTACGACGAGGAGGTTCCGGCGTGGACGCCACCCCGCGGGTACTGGCGGTGCTGGACGAGATCCTGGCCTCCGCCGCCCCCACCGAGCGCGGCGCCCTCTGGCATCTCGCCGAGCAGGGAAGGGAGTTGGACGCGAACGTCGTCCGTCTCCCCCCGGGGGCCGGGGTCGGCGAGCACCAGGAGGACGTCCTGGACGTGCTCCTCGTCGTCCTCGCGGGCGCGGGCAGCCTGCGTACGGGCGACGGCGGCACCCTGGACCTCGTCCCGACGACGGTCACCTGGCTGCCGCGCACCTCGCGCCGTTCGCTGGAGGCGGGGCCCGAAGGACTGACCTACCTCACGGTGCACCGCAGACGTCCGGGACTCACCGTCAAGCCGGCCGTGCGCCCGCCCGCGTACGAGGGCGGCGAGGCGCCCTGCATGCTGGACCTGGTGTGCCCGGAGTGCGGGCGGCTGTCGGCGGACCGGGCGCCGAAGTTCTGCGGCGCGTGCGGGGAGCGGTTCCCGGAACGGTGAGGGCCGGGAGATCGGCCGGGGGCTGAGCGCCGAGGGCCGAGCGCCGAGGGCTGAGGAGCAGGAGGGGCGGCCGGGTGCTGAACGGTGGGCGCTGAGCGCGGTGCCCGTGCCGAAGCCGGTTCGAGCGGGCGGGCCGGTTCGCGTACAAAGCCGGTTCGAGCGGGCGGGCCGGTTCGCGTACGAAGCCGGTCCGAGCGGGAAGCAGGTTCGCGTACCGGGCCGGGCCGTCAGGTCCCCAGGCCCGCGTCCCGTGCCAGCAGCGCCGCCTGTACCCGGTTCTCGCACTCCAGCTTCGCCAGGATGCGGCTCACGTAGGTCTTGACCGTGGCCTCACTCATGTGGATCCGCTGACCGGCGTCCGCGTTGGACAGGCCCTCGCCCAGCAGGGTCAGCACCTCCCGTTCGCGCTCCGTCAGCTTCTCCAGCCTGCGGCGCGCCCGTTCGGCACGGTCCGCGGTCCCGCCGGACGCGAGCGAGTCCACGACGTGCCGGGTGGCGCCGGGAGACAGGTACGCCTCTCCGGCCGCCGCCGCCCGCACCGCCCGCATGAGTTCCGCGGGTGCCGAGTCCTTCAGCAGGAAGCCCGCGCTGCCCCCGGTGAGGGCGCGCAGGACGTTCTGCCGTTCCCCGAAGGTCGTGAGGATCAGCACCCGCACCCCGGGGGCCGACCGGCGCAGCTCGGCCAGGGCCGTCAGG
The DNA here is from genome assembly GCF_042886395.1 of Streptomyces sp. NPDC058008. NCBI lineage: Bacteria > Bacillati > Actinomycetota > Actinomycetes > Kitasatosporales > Streptomycetaceae > Streptomyces > Streptomyces sp. NPDC058008. The sequence goes on from NZ_JBHVQX010000005.1 coordinate 253,050, forward strand.
CCGTCCATGACCGGCATCTGGAGGTCGAGCAGCGCGACGTCCACGCGCTGCGACCGGGCCAGTTCGACGGCCTCCCGGCCGTTCGACGCCTCCGCGACGACGTCTATGTCCTCGGCGGAGGAGAGGATCATCCTGATGCCCGCCCGAATGAGCGGCTCATCATCCGTCACAAGAACCCTGATCACGACTCTCCTGAACGGTTCTGAGCGATCACTCCGGCGGGGACCTGGTCATCATCCCCGATCCGGCGGCCGGGCCGGAAGCCGAGGCGCGGAGCCCTCAGGCCTCGGTCTCGAAGGTGGCCTTGTCGACGAGCTTCCCGTCCTTGAAGCAGAACCGGAACACCGGCTCCTTGTCCCAGCTGCTCCCGAGCTCCGTGGAGAGCAGGACCAGGCAGGTCGTGCCCTCGGGCGCGGGCGGCGCGTCCTTCGCCATACCGCTGTTCAGGAACGAGTCCCCGCTCGGCAGTTGTCCGCGGACCTCCGCCTCCGTCTGGCCGATCGTCACCGCCTCGTACTGCTTCGGCTCGATCATGGCCTTGTCCGCCTCCCGCATGAGGAAGATCCCGCCGACGACGACCGCGGTCACCAGCACCACGACACCCAGCGCCGCCACACCGCAGCCGATCGCTATGCCCTTACGGTTCTTGTCCCTGCTCATTACCCTGGCCAACTCCTTCGGGAGACCGTGCCGGTCGATGACGGGATCACTCTCACCGAGGGGGTCCGCCGGGTTCTGCGCCCGAAAGTCGTCCGTGGGGGCGACGAAGGTCGTCGTGCCGTCGTCGTGCGGCGGGTTCGCGAGGCCGCCGCCCGGCGAGGTGTACGGCAGTACGGCCGCCAGCCGGAAACCTCCGTCCGCCGTGGGGCCCGCGTGCACCATGCCGCCGACGAGCCGGGCCCGTTCCCCGAGCCCGGTCAGCCCCTGCCGGCCGCTCGGCACACCGCCGCCGGGCTCCGCCGAGGGGCCGTTGGCGACCTCCACCACCAGCGAGTCCGGCTCGTAGCGCACCCCGACCATGATCGGGGCGCCCGGGGCGTGCTTGTGCGCGTTGGTCAGCCCCTCCTGCACCACGCGGTACGCCGTGTGGCCGGCGCTCGGGGCGAGCGGGCGCACGTCGCCCGTACGCCGCAGTTCCACGGCCGTACCGGCTGCCCTGGAGGCGTCGACCAGGCTGTCGACGCCGGCCACGCCGCGCGCCTGGGTCCCCGCGCCGTCCCCGTACCCCTCGGCGTCCTGGCCGGTGCCGTCCGGGCCGGGTGTCCCGGGACCGTCCCTCAGCACGCCCACGACGTCCCGCAGTTCACGCATCGCGGCCACCGAGGCCTCCCGCAGCACACCGACGGCCTCCCGCTGCTGGTCCGTCAGCGCGCGGTCCACCTCCAGGGCGCCCGTGTGGACCGCGATGAGGGCGAGCTGGTGGCCGAGGCTGTCGTGCATGTCCTGGGCGATGCGCTGGCGTTCCCGGATGCGGGCGTGCCCGGCGATCATCGCGCGCTCGCGCAGGAGCTGGGCGTTGTACTCGCCGAGGGTCTGGGCCAGGGTCCTGCGCTGCGACCAGTAACGGCCGGCCAGGCCCGGCAGGACCATCGGAACCAGCAGCAGGAGTCCCGCGAAGGCCACCATCGGCACGGTGGGGTGCGGCAGTTCCCACACGACCGACAGGCCGAGGGAGAGGGTGTAGGCGACGGTGAAGACACCGGCGGCCCTGCCGAGCCCCTCGATCCTGCGGCCGGCCGACCAGGACGCGACGAAGACGAGCGGAGTGAAGCCGCTGGCCACGGCGCAGCCGACGGCCGCCACCAGCAGCACCGTCGCGGGCAGCACCCGGCGCAGCGGGGACAGCAGCGCCACGCCCACCCCGGCGGCGACCGCCTGCGCCGTGCCGTGGTTCTCCAGGAGCCCTCCCTGCACGGCCAGCAGGGCGAGCACCGGGCTCAGCAGGGATTCGCCGGCGATGCGCCGGGCCGACCACATCCCGGTGGTGAAGAGGGCCCGGCCCGGTACGGTCGGCCGGAAGGCCCTCGGAGGGCGCACCGCCGGTGTCGCGGGGGCCGGCGCTGGGGAGGTCATGGAGTCCGCACGAGTCACGCCGCCACGGTAGGGCGCCGGAGCCGCCGGCCGCCTGGGCCGTTCGTCGCGGCTCCCGACGACGAAAGTCGTTCCCTTCGGCCACCACCCGGCGCACACGCGCCCCGGGACGCCCCCGAGGACGCCCGCGTGCCGGGCACCGGGCTCACGCCAGGGAGAGGAACAACTTCTCCAGACGGGCGCGCATCCGGTCCTTGTCGGCGGGGGACTGCCCCTCCTCGGCCAGGCACTGTTCGAGTCCCGCCGCGATGACGGAGAACCCCGCCCGGTCCAGGGCTCGTGACGCGGCGGCCAGTTGCGTCACGATCTCCTCGCAGTCCCGGCCCTCCTCGATCATCCTGATGACCCCGGAGATCTGTCCCTGGGCCCGGCGCAGCCGGTTCAGGACGGACTTCAGCTCGTCGGCCGCCATGTCGAGTCGCACGGTTCCTCCTACGTTCGCTACATACCCCCCTGGGTATGTTAGGCCCCCGTGCGGGGTGTACCCGGCGCCACCCGGCACCCGGTGCGTACGCCCAATGTGCCCGCCGCTCCGCGTCCGTAGCGTCATGGACGTGGCGCAGAGCGCGTCCGGCGAGCAGGGGGTGAGGACCATGTCCGACCGTGAGCGGCGGCCCACCGGACGGAGCGGCGAGGCGCTGCGGCTGGTTTCGGTGAGCAAGGTGTACGGGACGGGGGACGGCGCCGTGACCGCCCTGGACGGGGTGACGCTGAGCCTGCCGGCCGGGAGCTTCACCGCGGTCATGGGCCCCTCGGGTTCAGGGAAGTCCACGCTGCTCCAGTGCGCGGCGGGCCTGGACCGCCCCGACCAGGGGCAGATCCTCGTGGGCGGCGAGGAGATGGGAGGTGTCGGCGAAGCGGCGCTCACCAGGTTCCGGCGGGACCGGATCGGCTTCGTCTTCCAGCAGTACAACCTGCTGCCCACCCTGACCGTCGAGGAGAACACCGCGCTGCCGCTGCGGCTCGCCGGCCGGAAGGCCGACCGGGAGAACGTCCGCGCGGTCCTCGCCCAGGTGGGGCTCGGAGGGCGGCTCGGTCATCTCCCGGAGGAGCTCTCCGGCGGACAGCGCCAGCGCGTCGCCATCGCCCGCGCCCTGGTCACCAGGCCGGGCCTGATCTTCGCCGACGAGCCCACCGGAGCCCTGGACACGCGCAGCGCACGCGAGGTGCTGCGCCTGCTGAGGGAGACCGTCCGCCTGCACGGCAGCACCGTCGTCCTCGTCACCCACGACCCGGTGGCCGCCTCCTACGCCGACTCGGTCCTCTTCCTCGCGGACGGGCGGCTGGCGGGACACCTCGCCGCGCCCACCGCCGTGGCCGTCGCCGAGCGCATGACCCGCCTCGGGGACCGCCCGGCCGGACGCCGGGCGGCCGACAGCCCCCTGACGGAGGTGTGAGCGATGCTCTTCCTGGCCGTGCGCTCGATCCGCAAGCGACCCGGGCGCTTCCTCGCCACCCTGCTCTCGGCGTTCCTCGGGGCCGTGATCATCATGACGTTCGGTTCCCTGCACGACACGGCGGCGGCCCCCGGGGTCGACGGGGCCAGCGCGGACACCATGACCATCGCCGCGAGCGTCGTCGGCGGATACGGCTCCCTCCTCGTCTTCTTCGCCATCGCCTCCACCCTCACCGTCGCCGTACGCCAGCGCGCCGAGGAGATCCACCTGCTGCGCTGCACCGGAGCCACTCCCGCCCAGATCTCGCGCATGGTCGTCGGGGAGTCCGCGGTGGTGGCGCTGGCAGGCGCGGTCCTCGCCGTCGGACCCGCCGTACTGGGCGGCCGGGTGCTGCTGGACCTGTTCCGGGACAGCGGCCAGGTCGCCGCCACGGTCGAACCGGCCTTCGGTGTGCGGGCACTCGGGTCGGGCTTCGGCATCGCGGTCCTCGCCTCCGTCGGCGCCGCGTTCCTCGCCGTACGCCGCGCCACCCGGTCCGCCGCCGTGGCCCGCCACCCCAGGGGCCACCGCGCCCGCACGCCGGCGGGATGCGCCGCGCTGGTGGCGGGCACCGGAGGCGTCCTGAGCACGTACGCCGTCGACAGCTCCGCCCAGACGCTGATGGCGTTCCCCGCGTACGGCGCCATCCTGCTGTCCGTCGGCTTCGCCGTGCTCGCCCCGTCGCTGCTGGGCCGTCTCCTGGACCTGCTCCGGGCCCCTCTCGCCGCGTTCGGCGGTGCGGGCGGACACCTGAGCGCCCGCAATCTGCGCCGACGCGGGGCGGAGTCGGCCGGGGTGCTCATGCCGATGATCATCTTCACCGGGGTGGCCACCGCCACGCTCTACATCCAGGGGGTGGAGAGCGCCTGGGTCGAGGCGTCGGGCCCGGGCCGGAGCATCGACGACAAGAACGTGGAGACCCTGAACCTGGTCGTCGTCGGGATCATCGTCGCCTTCTCCTGCATCATGCTCGTCAACACCCTGTACGCAGCGACGTCGCACCGGAGCCGTGAGTTCGGCCAGCAGCGTCTCGCCGGGGCGACACCCGGCCAGGTCCTGGGCGTGGTGGCCCGGGAGTCGGTGATCCTCACGCTGACCGGCCTCGTGCTGGGCACCGTCGCGGGGGTCGCGGGGATCATCCCCTTCACGATGGTCCGCACCGGCCACGTCCTGCCCGACCAGGGGCCGGGTACCTGGCTGGCCGTCCTGGGCGTCGCCACCGCGGTCACCCTCGTCACGAGCCTGGGCACCGCGCGCCGCGCGCTGCGGACACCGGCGATCGACGCGGTCGCCGTCGCCGCGTGACACATGCGACCGACGCCTCCCGAGCCCCCGCGGCCCCCGACCGCGGGGGCTCGGGCGCGGGAGCCCGTCACACCGCCGCACGTTCCCGCTGCCCGTGCTCGTCGGCGCTTCCCGTACGCCGGCCCCGTCGCGCATCCGCCTGCTGCCGGACCCCCGTGTGACCGAGGCGCGACCGGGTCGAACCCCTTCAGCGACACGACGCCGCGAGGCCGGTCGCCGGGTGGTGACAGCCCGTCCGGAGGCGCACCTGACCGGCTGCGCCCACGGCGAAGCCACCCGCCGCCCCCGCTCCGGGAAGCTGCTCCCGCCCCCGGCCGCCGAGAGCGCGTTCGCCGGGAGCGTGTCCGACGCCCTGCGCGACGTCCTCGCGTCGGCTGCGCCCGCCTTCCTCGCGGAGGCCGCCGGACCGTGGGCGGCGACCGGTGAGCTCCACGCCCCGGGCCCCTCCCGGGTGAGCGCGCTCCAGGCGGTGACGCTCCCGTCGGAGCCGGCCGTCCGCACACGGACGACTGGTGAACGCCCGTACTGCCGTGGGGTGTTGTGGGCGTTCCGTGGAGCAGGTGCCGAGGTCGGACCGGCTGCGGACATCTCCGCGTTACCACTTCCGGGTTCACCGGAGTGCGCAACTCCACCCCCGAAGTACACAACCGTGCACAGTCGGCCTGTGATGCTGGTCACGTCGGGCGTTCGTCGGCACGCTTGGCTCATGGATGAAAGAAGTTCACTGGACCCGGTGCCCTGCTGGGTGCCGGCGGCCGGGCACGCCCTCCGGCATGTCGGGGTCCACTTCGACGCCGTGCGCGTCATCGGGGTGGCCGGCGAACAAGTGGCTTACGAACTGATGCAGTTCACCGACTTCGTCGCCGGCCCGATCGTGCGCTCGGGGGTCGGTGACCGCAGTACGTACTTCCTGCTGCCGCCGCAGAGCGCCGCCGCGTACCGGTGGCCGGCCGGGGCGCGGCTGATAGGACGGGACCTGCGGTGCGACGCGTTCGTCGGGATCCCGGCACTGGAGGGCAGGACGTGGCCGCTGGACTGGCGCTCGCGGCCCACCGGGGAGGCGCCGTTCGTCGACGTGAAGCTGCTGCACGAGGTGGCGGTGACCGTGCTGACGGGCTGAGTTGACCCGTGATCGCGGAACCGGGCATATGCGGAACGGAGGCCTGCGGGGGTGCGGTACCGTAATCGCGTCATCACGTTCCGTGCGCATGGAGCGCGCGGGCGGCCCCCGGGGGTGCTACCAACACCAGCCCGAGGGCCTTCACCCACGAGTGGAACCAGGAGTCCACCGAGATGCTTCGGCATGCTATCGCGCCCTCCCGGCGCTTCACGAAGGCTTCGCACGACGTCGTACGCCACGCGCGGCTGACCAGCGACGCGAAGATTCTGCTCCTGGCCGTGCAGGGGCTCCCCGAAGAGCAGGCGGCCCGGCCGCTCAGCGAGCACGCGCGCAGGCTGGGCATCACGGGGCGGGCGTACCAGAAGTCCAAGGAACTGCTGGTCGCGCACGGTTACGTCCATGAGTGGCGCGATCAGGGTGAGCGCGGGCGCTGGGTGACGGTGCAGCTGCTGTCCAACGTGCCCCTCACCCCCGAGGAGGCCGCCGCGCTGCGCCGGGGCGGGGCCGGGGAGTCACCGGGTGTCCCGAAACCGACGGTCGGTGGACCAGCCGGTCGGGTGGTCGGCCGTCAACTACCGGTGGACGAAGAACGGGAGAAGAACTGCTCCCACCCACCCTCCGAAGCCCAGCCCGTGGCGGGACCGGACGGCGGCGCCGGGACCGACGGGTGCCGGAGCGCGGAAGTGGCCGAAGGGGAGCGGGTGTTGCTGTCGCTGCGTCATGTGCGGCGCGAGCTGTACCTCGGGGCGAAGGAGGCGAGGGGGCTCGCTGAGCTCGCCGCCCGCTGGCTGCTGCGCGGGGTGTCGGCGGGTGAGCTGCGGCGCGTGCTGACCAGCGAACTGCCCGGCGACGGGGTGCGGTCGGCGGCCGGGTTCCTGCGGTTCAGGCTGGTGCACGGCATGCCGCCGGAGCTGTCCGGCGCGGCGGCACCGCCGTCCGGTGCGGCGCCCGCCCGGGTCCCGGAGCTGGTGACGTGCACGGCCGCCGGGCCGGAGGGGGATCCGCACGTCTTCCGGCCGGTCGCCGACGAGACCGAGTGCGGCCCCTGCCGCAGGCGGGCGGCGCGGGAACGCTGGGAGGCGCGGCAGGCCCCGGCGGAGGCCGGGCCCGGTGTGCTGCCGTGGCGGGAGCGCTTCGCGAAGCTCGGGCAGCCCGAGGGCGCCGGGGCGGTTCAGTCCGCCTGGTAGCGGAGTCCGTCGACGAGGAGGGCGATCATCCGGCGCGTGTGGCCGCTGCCGTCCTCGGCCGCGGGCAGGGTCAGGTTGCGCGTGGCTATCAGCAGGTCCTCGGGGTCGACGTCGGACCGGATCTCGCCGGCCTCCGCCGCCGTCCGGACGAGCAGCGTGAGCGCGGGCATGAAGCGCTGCTCGAAGTAGGACGGCAGGCTGTCGTACGCGGAGTCCCCCGAATGCAGGGCGGCGCTCAGGCCGCGCTTCGTGGCGAAGAAGAGCGCCAGGCGCTGGAGCCACCGGGTGAGCGCCTCCGCCGGTCCGTGCTCCGCGGCGAGGACGGGAGCGGCGTCGGCGCAGGCGTCGACCTCGTGGCGGAAGACCGCGGCGATCAGGTCGGCGCGCTGCGGGAAGTGCCGGTAGAGGGTGCCCGCCCCCACGCCCGCCTTCGCGGTGATCTGGCGTACGGGTGCGTCCACACCCGAGGTGAGGAACACCTCCGCGGCCGCCGTGAGCAGCGCGTCGGTGTTGCGCAGCACGTCGGCGCGCACCCGCTTCGGGGGCTGCCCCCCGGTGGCGGCGTCGGCTTCCCGGGACGTGTCGTCGCGCACGATGGCTTCCCTTGCTAAACGGAACGCTGTTCCGTATTGTCGAATCTGAACGTTGTTCCGTTTTTAGTCTAACGTCCGTGCAGGGCGTCCACCACGGAGCGAGGAGCTTCATGAAATACCGCACGCTGGGCCGGACCGGCATCAAGGTCAGCCCCTACTGCCTGGGCGCGATGATGTTCGGCGCCATGGGCAATCCCGACCACGACGAGTCGGTGAGGATCATCCACAAGGCGCTCGACGCGGGCGTCAACTTCGTCGACACCGCGGACGCCTACTCGCGCGGCGAGTCCGAGGAGATCGTCGGGAAGGCGCTCCGGGGGCGCCGGGACGACGTCGTGCTGGCCACCAAGGCCCATCTCCCGATGGGGGACGACCCCAACCGGCGGGGCAACTCCCGGCGCTGGCTGGTCCGCGCGCTGGAGGACTCCCTCCGCAGGCTGGGGACCGACCACGTCGACCTGTTCCAGATCCACCGGCCCGACCCGGACACCGACGTGGAGGAGACGCTCTCCGCGCTCACCGACCTCGTGCGCGCCGGGAAGGTCCGGAGCATCGGGTCCTCCACCTTCCCCGCCTCCGGCATCGTCGAGGCGCAGTGGGTCGCTGAGCGGCGCGGCCTGGAGCGGTTCCGCACCGAGCAGCCGCCGTACTCGATCCTCAACCGGGGGATCGAGCGCGAGGTGCTGCCCGTCTGCGAGCGCTACGGCATGGGCGCACTGGTCTGGAGCCCGCTCGCGGGCGGGCTGCTCACCGGCCGTTACCGCAAGGGCCGTACGGCCGACACGCACCGGGCCGGCTTCGGCTTCGCGCACATGAGCGACGAGCGCAGGCTGGACGCGGTCGAGCAGCTGATCCTGGTCGCCGAGGACGCGGGGATGCCGCTGACGCACATGGCGGCGGCCTTCGCCATCGCCCACCCCGCCGTCAGCTCCGCGATCATCGGCCCGCGCACGATGGCCCACCTCGACGACCTCCTCGCGGGTGCGGAGGTCGAACTGGACGACGAGACCCTGGACCGGATCGACGCCGTCGTGGCCCCGGGCACCGACGTCGGGGCGCTCGACATGGCATACCACGCGCCGGCCGTCGAGCTGGCGCGGCTGCGCCGCCGCCGGCCCGAGGAGCGCTCGGCCGCCTGATCCGGCGGCCCGGGGTGGCGGAGCGGGCCGTTCCGGCACCCCGGGAGCCGGTCGTGGCCGGACGCCGGCCGCGCGGGGTGGTGCGGCTGGCAGAATTCGCCGTATGGCGGACATCATCTCGCGCGACGGCACGTGGAGCTTCGACGGGGACGCGGTGCGCATCGTGCCCGGCAGCAAGGCGCACCCGGTGCGCCAGGGCCTCGGCGAGTTCTCCGTACCCCTGGAGGCGGTGGCGGGCGCCTCGTACGAGCCGGACCGCAAGGGCGGCAGGCTGCGACTGCGGCTGCGCAGCGGGGCCTGCCCGGTCCTGCGGGCCGCGGACGGGCGGCTGAAGGACGCCGCCGACCCGTACCAGCTCCTGGTCGACAAGGACCGTACGGGCGTGGCGGAGTACCTCGTCCACGAGATACGCAACACCCTGCTGATCGAGCAGGTGCCCGATGGGCCGGTGGACCGCTTCCTGCTGCCGGGCCCGTCGGTGCCGGTGTCGGGCGGGGGCGGGGACGGTACGGCGTCCTTCGACGGGGAGACGGTCCGCCTCACCTGGAACTGGAAGGCCGAGGAGTCCAAGACCTCGGGCGGTGACAGCGCCTTCCCGCTGTCGGAGGTGACCGGGGTGCGCTGGATGCCGGCGATCGGCCTGGAGAACGGCTCCCTGCGATTCGACCGCAGGGGCATCGTCCAGACCATGACGGCCGAATTCGACCCGTACTCACTGGATCTGTGGGGCCTGTCGAAGCGGGAGTACACGGCGGTCCTGGTGGCCGCCGCCGTGCTCGTCCGCCTGCCGTCGTCCGCCGAGCCCGCCGCGCCCGCCCCGGTCCTCGAAGCCGCCCCCGAGCCGGCCCCCGCCCTGCCGCCCGTCACCGAACCCGGGCCGCCCGCCGCCGAACCCGCTTCGCCCGCCGACGACCACGACGTGCTGCTGCGGAGGCTCCGCGAACTGGGCGAGCTGCACGCGGCCGGCGTCCTGACCGACGAGGAGTTCGACCTCGCCAAAAGGGCTGTCCTGAAGCGCTTCTGAGGGAGTGTCCGAAGCCCTCCGCGACGCGGCACGGCAGGCGGCTCCCCTCACGCGCGCCGGGGCCGTCGGCGGGACCGGGGGAGGCGGTTCAGCCGCAGCAGGCGTCCCGCTCCAGGGCGGGGCTTCCGCCCATCTGCCCGGCGTCGGCCTTGACGACGTACACCTCCCACGGCTCCCTGCCGGGGCCGTGCACCCACACCTTGTCCTGGAGCGCGTAGCAGCACGACGTGTCGTTCTCCTCGAAGGCCGCGAGCCCCGCGTCCCGGAGCCGGGCGGTGGCCGCCGTGACCTCGTCGGTGCTTCCGACCTCGACGCCGAGATGGTCCAGGCGGGTCTCCTGGCCGGGCTCGCCCTCGATCAGCACCAGCTTGAGCGGCGGGTCGGTGATCGCGAAATTGGCGTAGCCGGGGCGGCGCTTGGCGGGCTCCACGCCGAAGAGCCGGGAGTAGAAGGCCACCGACGCTTCGAGGTCGGCGACGTTGAGCGCGAGCTGGGCACGGGACATGACCGTCTCCTCGTCATGCTGGCGCGATCGGGTACCGATCGCTGTATTGATGTCTTTCGATTCAAGCTTGCGTCCTGGATCGAAGAACGTCAACATAGAAGCATGTCTAAACAAGAGTTCGTGGTGCTCGGCCAGGACGGCGCCGACGGCTGCTGCCCCACCCTGCTGGCCGCCCCGCTGGAGGAGGACCAGGCGGAGGCGCTGGCGAAGGTCTTCAAGGCCCTGGGTGACCCGGTCCGGCTGCGGCTGCTCTCGATGATCGCCTCACGGGCGGGCGGTGAGGTCTGCGTCTGCGACCTCACCCCGGCCTTCGACCTGTCCCAGCCGACGATCTCGCACCACCTGAAGCTGCTCAAGCAGGCCGGGCTCATCGACTCGGAGCGGCGGGGGACCTGGGTGTACTACCGGCTGCTGCCGGAGACGACCGACCGCATGGCCGCGGTCCTCACCCGCCCCGCCGGGGCCGCCCGATGAGTGCCCCTCCCGCCCCTTCGGGCCCGGTCGGCGCGCGGATGACGTTCCTGGACCGGTTCCTCGCCGTCTGGATCCTGATCGCCATGGCCGCCGGGCTGGGTCTCGGACGGCTGGTGCCGGGCCTCGGCGACGCGCTCGCCGGGGTCACCGTCACGGGGGTCTCGCTGCCGATCGCCCTGGGCCTGCTCGTGATGATGTACCCGGTCCTCGCGAAGGTCCGCTACGACCGGCTGGACAGCGTCACCCGCGACCGGCGCCTGCTCGTCCCGTCCCTGGTCCTCAACTGGATCGCCGGGCCGGCCCTGATGTTCGCCCTCGCCTGGCTCTTCCTGCCCGACCTGCCCGAGTACCGCACGGGGCTGATCATCGTCGGCCTCGCCCGCTGCATCGCCATGGTCATCATCTGGAACGACCTCGCGTGCGGTGACCGCGAGGCCGCCGCCGTCCTGGTCGCGCTCAACTCGGTCTTCCAGGTGGTCGCGTTCGGCCTGCTCGGCTGGTTCTACCTCTCCGTGCTGCCGGGATGGCTGGGCCTGGAACAGACCGCCCTGGACGTCCCGGTGGGGGAGATCGCCCGCTCGGTGCTGATCTTCCTCGGCGTCCCTCTCCTGGCCGGGTTCCTCACCCGCAAGCTCGGCGAGAAGGCCAGGGGCCGCACGTGGTACGAGACGAGGCTCCTCCCCAGGATCGGCCCGTTCGCCCTGTACGGGCTGCTGTTCACGATCGTCGTGCTCTTCGCCCTCCAGGGCGAGGCCGTCACCTCCGAGCCGCTCGACGTCGCCCGGATCGCCCTGCCGCTGCTGGTCTACTTCGCCGTCATGTGGGCCGGGTCCATGGCGGTCGGGCGCGCGGTGGGACTGGGGCACGCCAAGGCGACGACGCTGGCGTTCACCGCGGCGGGCAACAACTTCGAGCTGGCCATCGCGGTCGCGATCGGCACCTTCGGCGCCGCCTCGGGGCAGGCGCTCGCCGGGGTCGTCGGCCCGCTCATCGAGGTCCCCGTCCTGATCGGCCTGGTGCGTGTGGCCCTCGCCGCCCGCCGCTGGTTCCCCCGGCCCGCCGTCCCCGCGGACGGGCCTGCCGCCACCCCGGAAGGATCCGCCCGTGTCTGAGCACGCCCCGTCCGAAGGGGCCCTTGAGGCCCGGCCGTCCGTGCTGTTCGTGTGCGTGCACAACGCCGGACGCTCGCAGATGGCCGCCGCCTTCCTCGCCCACCTCGCGGGGGACGCCGTGGAGGTCCGCTCGGCGGGCTCCGCACCGGCCGACGCCGTGAACCCCGCGGCCGTCGAGGTGATGGCGGAGGCCGGTGTCGACATGTCCCGCAGCACCCCGAAGATCCTCACGGCCGACGCCGTGCGGGCGTCCGACGTGGTGATCACCATGGGGTGCGGTGACACCTGCCCCGTCTTTCCCGGCAAGCGGTATCTCGACTGGCGGCTCGACGACCCGGCCGGACAGGGACGTGACGCGGTCAGGCCGATCCGCGACGAGATCGAGCGACGGGTCCGCGCCCTGCTCGCGGAACTGGGCGTCGCGACCGCGTGACCGTGGAAGCGTTCCGGGCCACCACCGCCGTGCGTGAGGGGCATGCGCCGCGCCCGGGTGCCACCGGCCGCTGAGCAGGCGATTTCTGTACACCTGTGCGAGGAGTCACCGGTCCTGGCGGACTGTGGGCCCGGCGGCGCGGCGTGGGCCGCGTACGGCGTGGCCGGCCCCGACAATGGCGCACGCGCCATCCAGAGGCGCCCGACGTTCTCCGGCCCACACGGTCCGCCCAACCGCGGCCGTGCGAACGGGGTTTGTGGCAGACCAAGGAGGACCCGTGGTGGATGTCCCGGTGGACCAAGTGACCGGCGCGGTCGACGGTGCGCGTGCGCGGGCCCGTGGGCAACTCCTCGACGCCGGCCTGGAGATGTTCGGGGTGTACGGCTACGCGCGGACGACGGAGCAGGACCTGTGCGCGATGGCCGGGGTGCCGGAGGAGGTGTTCTGGGAGGAGTTCGGCTCCCGGGAGGGCCTGCTGATGGCCCTGCACAACCAGATCACGACCGCGGGGCTGCGGGCGGCCGAAGTCGCCCTGCTCTCCGAGGGGATGGACGACTGCCCGGTGGGGCAGCGCTTCCGGCGGCTCTTCGACGCGTACGTGGTCGCGGTGACCCGCGACCTGCGCGAGGCGCGGGTGACGTTCGTCGAGGTGCTGGGCGTGAGCCCGGCGGTGGACGCCCACTGCAAGCGGTGGCGCGACCTGTGGGCCGACTTCCTGACCGGTGAGGCCGAACGCGCCGCGGTGCGGGGCGAGGTGGAGGAGCGGGACCACCGGGTCGTGGTGATGGTCATGGTGGGCACGGTCCACGAACTCATGGCCCACCACGCCCGCCGACCGCGCAGGGCCCGGCCCGACGAGGTGTCGGAGGAGCTGACCAAGCTGGGGCTTGCGATGCTCGGAGTGGAGATGGTGGTCTGAGCGGGGCCGGGGGGCCGTTCACCCGGGCGCCCGTACCCGCCGGGTGACGCCGGCACCCGCGGTTCCCGGTGGCCGCGGCGCCTGGGCATCCGCCCGGGGGCGCGGCCGCCGTCCTCACAGCCTGATGTCGGCCGCCACGGGCAGGTGGTCGCTGCCCGTCGCGGGCAGGGTCCGGACGCGGACGACCGTCGCCGACCGGGTCAGGACCTGGTCGATCCTGGCCACCGGGAACGCGGCCGGCCAGCTGAACGCGAACCCCGGTCCCGGGGGGCCCATCAGCGAGGTCACCGGCTCCAGACCGCGGTCGTCCAGCGTGCTGTTGAGGTCGCCGAGGAGGATCACCCGGTCCAGGGGCTCCGCCGCGAGCTCCTTGCCCAGGAGGGCGGCGCTCTCGTCGCGGCGGGCGGACGTGAGCCCGGTCGTGGGGCCGATCCGGATCGACGGCAGGTGGGCGACGTACACGGCGACGTCGCCCCGCGGTGTCCGCGCCGTCGCCCGGAGCCCCCGGTCCCAGCCCGCCCCGACGTCCTGCGGCCTGATGTCCACCAGGCGCACGGCGGTGAGCGGGTGCTTCGACCAGAGTCCGACCGTGCCCCTCGTGGCGTGGTGGGGGTAGTCCGCGGCCAGGGCCGCCTCGAAGGCGGGCAGCGCCGGAGCGGTCAGCTCCTCCACGGCTATGAGGTCCGCGCCGGCCCCGGCCAGCGCCCGCGCGGTGCCGCCCGGATCGGGGTTCTCGTCGCTGATGTTGTGCTGGACCACCGTGAACCCGCCGTCCCCCGCCCGGCCGCCGGAGAACAGCAGGCTCCCGAACAGGACGGACCAGGCGACCACGGGCAGCAGCAGCGCCGCCGTCGCCAGGAACGAGCGGCGCAGCACCGCCAGGACCAGCAGGACCGGGACGCACAGCCCGAGCCAGGGGAGGAAGGTCTCCAGCAGACTGCCCGCACGGCCCGGGGTGTTGGGGACCAGGCCGGGAAAGACCAGCAGCACGGCCACCAGGAGGCAGAGCAGGGCGACGACCCGGCCCCGCCTCCAGCTCCAGCCCCGGCCCGGCGCCCGTCCGTCCCGCTCGCTCGTCACTCGCCCGCACTCCCGCCCGGGCGTCTCCCCGTGAGCCCCCGCACCGGGAAGAACGCCGGGCGCCCCGGCGCGGTTCCACGCCGCCCGCGCGCACCGTGGTTGTCAGTGACCGCCCCTACGGTGGAAAACATCGGCAGGACCGCGACGGACGACGTGTTTTGGGGCTGTGTCATGACGGGGACGGGGACAGGCGGCGCGATACCGGAGGAGTCCATCCACCCGGCCATCACGCACCCGGCGACGCGACGGGCGCTCGTCGACGGGGTGCTTCCGGGCGCCCACGCGATCATGCGGTTCCCCCACCTCCCCGGCTCACGCATGGTCACCGCCGCCCACCTCGTGGGGGAGCGGCACGGACCCGGCCGCCTCGATCCGCGTACGGGGGCCACCGTCGTCGTCGGACACCTGCTGGCCGAAGGGAGCGAGGCACAGGCGGTCGTCGTCGACGGCGGGACGGGCCGCGTCTTCAGCCTGCGCGGCTACGCCCCGGAGTACGCCCGGCTCACTCCGCTTGCCCCCTCGCTCGGCTCCCTCGCCCGCTTCCTGGCGGCCGTCGACGAACTCACGTCGCTGGAAGGACGGTTCGCGCATCTGAAGGGCCGGACGGGGGCGCACGTCGTCGCCGAGGCCTCGGCGCTCCTGCTCTCCGTCTTCACGGACGAGGACTGGGGCGAGGACGGCTGGGGGGACGTGGAGTGGAAGGGCGAGGTGCCGTCGGTCTGGCGGATGGCCGCGCTGTTCCGCCCCATGGCCCTCATCGCCGCACCGGGCAGGGGACTGCGCCTCGATCTGCCACCGGACTTCATCGAGGAGGAGTTCGGCGCGGACGAGGTCGTCCGGATCGCCCCGGCGGACCTGCCCGCGGTGCTGGAACACGGGCCGACCCGGCGCTTCCTCACCGAGGTCGGGCTCCCCCGGCACGGCCTGATGCTCTGGCTGGACGAGCCCGAGGACATCCTCAGGACCCTGACCGCGCTCCGCGCGGCGACCCGGGCGCACCCGGAACACCCCCGGAGTGCCGCGCCGCTGCCGGAGGGTTCGGACCACCTGCTGGTCATCGGCGGTCTGATGCACGACTTCGACGCCGTGATCGACGGCCGTACGGGCCTGGTGCACCACGTCCTCGGCGACGCCGGGACGGTGACCCCGGTCAACGCCGACGTGTCGACCCTGGCGTTCACGGTCTGGATGCACAGCCGGCAGCAGAAGCTCCAGGCGGAGTTCGGACTGGCGGGCAGCCTGGGGGAGTTCTACCACGAGGTCGCCGACACGATGGTCGCCGTGCTCGCCACCGCCGACCCGGTCGCCTGCCTCCCCACGGCCGGACCCGGTGACTTCCGGTACTGGCCCGAGGTGTTCCACGACGAGGCGGGCGCCGTGCTCTGACCTTCCGCCACGCGGCGGCGGTCAGGCCGTCGCCAGCGCTCCCGCGTACGGGCCGCCGACACCCCAGGCCCGGTGCATCGCGTCCGCGAAGGCTCCGGCCAGCTTGTGCTCGCCGGTCGGCCCGGGGTGCGTGCCGTCGTAGGTGTCCGTGTGGATGTCGTACCCCACGGGGTGCCCGGCCAGCAGCACCGGGGACGAGGGCGTGTCCAGGTCGGCCGCCGCCTCCGCGAGCAGGGCGTTGAAGCGGTCGCACTCGCCGGCGAAGGGCGCGTCGGACTCCGCCCTGACGTTCGGTATGACCGGGAGCAGCACCAGCCGGACCCGGGGGTTCGCGGTGCGGGCCGCCGTGACGAACGCCCGTACGTTCTCCGCCGTCTGCGCGCTGTTCGTGTAGAAGCCGAGGTCTATCAGGCCGAGCGAGACCAGCAGGACGTCGGCGCGGGCCGCCGTGACCGCGTCCGCGATGACGGGGGCCATGTGGAGCCAGCCCTCGCCCCAGCCCGCCAGATGACGGCGGGCGGACGCGGGGAAGGCCGCGTCGCCGTACGCGTGGGAGAGCGGGGCGTCCGCCTCGGTGTCGTACAGCTCGGTGCGCGGGCCCGTGATGGCGTACCCGCCGTCGCCGAGGGTCGCTTCGAGGTGCTGCCACATCCGGTAGCGCCAGGTGAAGTCGCCGCGACGCCCGATGGTCATGGAATCGCCGACGAAGAGGAAACGCATGGCGCCATCATGGCCGATCACCGCTCCGGGCTGCGACGTGACGGTGGACACTTGTCCCATGAGATCGCTGCTGACCGTCTCCGCCGCCGCTGCCCTCCTGTTCCTCACGGGGGCGGTGCCCGCCGTCGCGGACGACGGGGACGGAGCGGACCGCACCTTCACGATCGAGGACCCCCGGATCACCGAGTCCAGCGGTCTCGCGGCCAGCCGGATCCACCCGGGGATCTACTGGACGCACAACGACAGCGACGACGGGCCCTACGTCTACGGCATCGACTCCAGGACCGGGAAGACCGTCGCCACCATCACCATGACGGGCGTCGGGGAGCCCCGCGACGTCGAGGCCATCTCGCTCGGACCCGACGGCAACCTGTACGTCGGTGACATCGGCGACAACCTCGACGGAACCTGGGACCACGTCTGGATCTACCGCTTCCCGGAGCCCGAGAAGCTCGCCGACGCCACCGTACGGGCCACGCAGTTCGACGTGACGTACGCGGACGGCGCCCGCAACGCCGAGGCGCTGATGGTCCACCCCGTGACGGGACGGGTGTACATCGCCTCGAAGAACGAGGACGGCGGCGGGCTCTACGAGGGCCCGCCGAAGCTGACGACGGGCGGGAACAACGTCTTCCGGCGGGTGGGCGAGGTGCCGTGGGTGACCGACGGGGCGTTCTCGCCGGACGGCAGGAACCTCGTGCTGCGCTCGTACTTCAGCGCCCGGGGCTACGCCTTCGAGAACGGCAGGCTCGGCGCCGACCACGCGATCAGGGCGCCGTTCCAGGGCCAGTCCGAGTCGGTGACGTACACGGCGGACGGCTCGGCCCTGATGTTCGGCTCCGAGGGGAAGTACAGCGAGGTGGTGCGCGTCGAGGTGGAGGGCGGCGGCAGCGGGGACGGGAGCAAGGCCCCCTCCCCCGGCGGCGGGGGCGGCGGCACCTCGTCCGGGGACGACGGCGACTCGGCGAAGACCACCGCGACGGGCGGCGTCGTGGCCGGCGCCGTCGTCGTGCTGGCCCTGGTCGCCGCCAGGCGCCGCCGGAAGTAGCCCGGGCGCTCTCCCGGGCGTGAGGCGAACGGGCCCGTGGTGGCACAGTGGAAGGACCGTCCCCCTGACACCCCGGAGGCAGATCCTTCATGCGGCTTCTCCTCATCCGCCACGGTCAGACCCCTTCCAACGTCAAGCGGCTGCTGGACACCGCCGTACCCGGCCCGGGCCTGACCCCGCTGGGCCAGGAACAGGCGGCGGCCCTCCCGGACGCGCTGGCGGGGGAGGGGATCGACGCCCTCTACGCCTCCACCCTGCTGCGCACCCAGCTCACCGCCGCCCCGCTGGCGGCGCGGACCGGGCTCGACGTCCGGGTGCGGGACGGAATCCGGGAGCTGTCGGCGGGCGACCTGGAGATGCGCGGCGACGACGAGGCCGTCGAGACCTACATGACCACCGCCTTCGCCTGGTCGGCCGGGGACACCGGGCTGCGCATGCCGGGCGGGGAGAACGGGGTGGAGGCGCTGCGGCGCTACGACGCCGTCGTCGAGGAGGCCGCCGACAGCGGGGCCGGGACCGTGGCCATGGTCAGCCACGGTGCCGCCATCCGCATGTGGGCGGCGGCCCGCGCCGGCAACGTCGACGTCCGCTCCGCGTCCGCGCACGAGCTGCGGAACACCGGAGTCGTCCTCCTCACGGGTGCCCCCGGCCAGGGCTGGCGGGTCCTCCACTGGGAAGGCCGGGCGATCGGCGCGCAGGACAGCGGCACCGAGGCGAGCGGCCCCGCGGGCGAGGCGGTCGAGGACGCCGACGGCTAGGACGCAGGACGCTGCGAGGGCAACCTGAGGACGACGACGAAGGCCACGGCGGACGGCTGTTTCCGTTACTCCTTCGCAGGCACGTCCACCACCCCGGCGGTCGCCTCCGCCGCGGACCACGTCGACGTGAAGTAACCCTCGGGAGGGTCATCCGTCCTCCGGCAAGCGCAGAAGGCTCAGGCCGAAGGCCTTTCGGTCTGCGCCTCCTTGAGCCCCGGCTGTCTCCCGGTCGGCGGGCCGGTCAGCCGCTGCATCCCTTCGCGCTCTCCACGTCGATCGACGGTCTCGCCGTCCCCCAGGACCGCCGGCCGCACCGCAGCGATCCGAAAGCGGGCCCTGGGACATCCGCCTCCGTCGCCACCCCTGTCTGCCATCGCGCACCGCGTCCTCACATCCCGCTTCGCACCAGAGTTCGGCGGAGCCCGGAACCAGCACGCCTCCGGCGGCCACACACGGTCATGAACAGGGTGGATGCCATGGTGGATCGGCGACAGTTGGATACGCGAGCCCATCAGCACCGAGGCCGGTGTCCCCGAGGTGTGGCGCGGGTCACCGGAACCCCCCGGGCCGGCCGGAGAGGTAGGGGGTGTGAGATGTGATGAACAGGGAGACCCGGAACGCATGCGCGCACGGATCAGGGCGGGCGACCGCGAGGCGTTCGCCGCGCTCTACGAGGAGTACGCGCGGGCGGTCTACAACCACGCCTACCGGCTGACGGGCGACTGGTCCACGGCCGAGGAGGTCCTCTCCGAGACCTTCCTGGCCGCCTGGCGGACCCGGCACGCCGTCGAGCCGGAGGGCGGCCCGCTGCGGCCGTGGCTGCTCGGGATCGCCACGAACAGGGCGCGCAACGCGAACCGGGGTACGGGGCGACGCCTGGCCTTCCTGGCCCGCCGCCCCGCCCCCGAACCGGTGCCGGACATCGCGGACGCCGCGGCCGGACACGTCGACGACACACGGCGGCTCGCCGCGGTCCGCCAGGCGCTGGGCGGACTCCGCCGCCAGGAACGCGAGGTGCTGGTCCTCTGCGTCTGGTCCGGGCTGGACTACGCCGAGGCCGCCGAGGCCCTCGGCCTTCCGGTGGGCACCGTGCGGTCGCGGCTGTCCCGTGCCCGCGGCCGGCTGCGACGGCTCACCGACGAGCAGCTCCGCCGGACACCGGACGGGTCCCCGTGGGAGGCGGGGCCCGGGGACGAGGTCCGGTCCGGAACGGAACCCCGCCCCCGCCGCGGAGAGGTAGGGAGCAGGGCCGCGTTCGTGGCCCTGCCCATCCAGGAGGAAGCCCGATGAACGACCGTACCTCCGGCCCCGAGCGGGCCGAACGCGAGGAACTGGCCCGGCTGTTGCCGGCCCCGGCCGAACGGGACCTGCCCCCTGGCCGTCACCTCCACCACAAGGACACCCTGATGCGTCTGATCGACCAGGACGGCGACCGCGCCACCGCCCGCCCCCGGCCCCGCCTCCTGCGCCCCGCGGTCCTGCTCCCCGCCGCCGGACTGGCCCTCGGCGGGGTGCTGCTGACCACGCTCGCCGTGACGGGCCAGGACCACGCCCCGGTACCGGCCGCCGCAGGCACCAGCTCCGGGGCCGCGGCCTCGCGGGGCGCGGCCGTGCTGCTGGACCGGATCGCCTCGGTCGCCTCGAAGAGCGACGAACAGCAGGTCGCCGACGGGCAGTTCGTCTACGTCAAGACACTTCAGGCGGGGAACGAGGGTGAGTTCGGCGGTCCGGTGAAGCTGACCGAACCCCATGAGCGTGAGGTCTGGACGGCGCAGACGACGGGGCCGGTGGTCGATGAGGGCCTGATCCACGAGGACGGCTCGTACATCCCCCTCACCGTCGGGGTCCCGGACGGTGAACCCGCCGTCGGCTACCCGGCGGGCCTCAACCGGCCGACGTACACGTGGCTGGCCTCCCTGCCCACCGACCCCGACGCCCTGCTCCGGCGGATCGGCACCGAGATCACCCGGGACCAGGACGCACGCGACACCCCGGCCGAGGAGCGGGACCAGGCCCAGGACACCTTCGACACCATCGGTGAGCTGCTGCGGGAGACGTTGATGCCGCCGAGGACGGCGGCCGCCCTCTACCGCGCCGCGGCGAAGATCCCCGGCGTGATCGTGGACCCCGACGCGGTGGACGCGGCCGGCCGGCACGGCACCGGCGTGGCCCGCGACAACACCGCGGCCGGCTGGCGCACCGCCTGGATCTTCGACTCGGCCACCCTGGAGTACCTGGGCGAACGGAGCTACCTCGTCAGGGACACCGAGATGGGCCGGAAGGGCACCCTGATCGGTGAGTCGGCGGTCCTGGAGCGCGGGGTCGTGAACGCCCTCCGTGACAGGCCGTCGGCCGGGAAGCCGTCGACGACGGCCTGATCCCGGAGGGGATCCCGCCGGTGCCGGGCCACGGGCCCCGGCACCGGCGCCAGGTCCGTGCGCGGGGGACCGGTTCGCTCAGAAGTCGTCGGTGACCGGCCGCAGTTCGTAGTGGAGCGTACGGTCACGCCGCAGCCGGTGGACGAGCGGGACGGCCACCCCGTGCAGCGCCGGGTACTTGCGGGAGAGCATCCGGGCGGCGTGCGTGTCCTCCTTCGACCCCTCCGGGAGGAGCCGCGCCCAGGCCTTCACCGGCGGACCCGTCGGCGCGCCCCGTACGGTGCAGGGGGCGATCTCCACCACGGGGTGGTTGCGCATCCGGTCCACCTTCCAGGCCGAGGCGAACGTGCGGATGTAGGCGTGGTCCCCCTCGACGGCGATGCTGACGGGGGTACGGGCAGCTGATCCGTCCGGCCTGCGGCTGCTGAGGAGGACGGCGTACTGCCTCACGAAGGGCTCCAGCTCATGGATCGTCTCCATACCTCCCATGGTGCAGCAGAACGGATGATCCAGACTTTTCGGGCGCTTGTCCCGGCCCGGGGGCCGGGCCCTCGCGGAAACGGGCGGGCCCGGCCCCCGGGCCCCGCGTAGGCTCCGCCCATGCAGGCCGACGGTGCTCCCGCACCCTTCCCCACCTCCCGCCTCGACGCGCTCCCGCTCGACACCGCCCACGCCGAGGAGATGGCCGCGGTCCTCCGCGATCCCGCGCTCCACACCTTCACCGGAGGCGCCCCGGAGGACGCCGGTGCCCTGCGGGCCCGTTACGAGCGCCAGAGCGCCGGCTCGCCCGACCCCGCCGAACTCTGGTGGAACTGGGTCCTGCGGGTGCGTGACGGCGGGGCCCTGGCCGGTTACGTACAGGCCACCGTGCGCGGGTCCCGCGCGGAGGTGGCCTGGGTGATCGGGACGCCCTGGCAGGGCAGGGGGTACGCGAAGGAGGCGGCGGCGGGCCTGGTCCGCTTCCTCGTCGGGCAGGGCTCCGCGCGTACCGTCGTCGCCCACATCCACCCGGAGCACACCGCCTCCGCCGCCGTGGCCGCCGCCGCGGGGCTCCTGCCGACCGGGGAGTGGGAGGACGGCGAGGTGCGCTGGCTCCTGGACGCGCCCCGGGACGCCGCACCGGGCCGGCCGGTGGGCCCCGGACGTCCCTGATCACGACATGGCGTGAATTGTCTTATACGGTCGAAGGGCGCGGTGTGCGGACTCCGCGGCTCCTGCCTGGCGATCGACGGAGGCCTCGGGTGGGCGAACTGGGGAGGTTGGACGCCCTGCGGCTCGCCGGGCTCGGTGCGGCGGCCGACCAGGGCATGGACCGCTTCGCGCGGCTGGTCACCCGGCTCCTCGGGGTGCCGGTGTCGCTGGTCTCGCTGCTGGAGGCCGACCGGCAGGTCTTCCCGGGCATGGTCGGACTGGCCGAGCCCTGGGCGGCGCGGCGCGAGACCCCCCTGAGCCACTCCTTCTGCCAGCACGTGATCGTGGACGGCAGACCGCTGATCCTCGGCGACACGCGGACGCACCCCCGGACCTGCGGGAGCCTCGCCATCCCCGACCTCCAGGTGATCGCGTACGCGGGCATGCCGCTGACCGACGCCGACGGACACGTCCTCGGGTCGCTCTGCGCCATCGACCACACGCCCCGGCAGTGGTCGGCGGACGAGTTGCAGGACCTGGAGGACCTCACCGCCGCCTGCTCGGTGGAGCTCCGGCTGAGGATCGCCACCGAGCTGATCCGGCAGGACCGCGACCACGCCGGCCTGCTGCTGCGCGCCTCGGTCGAGCTGGGCCACTCCCGGGGCCTGGCGGACCTCACCCGCCGTCTGCGCCACCTGTTCGGCGGGCCCTCCGAGCCGTCCTTCGTGGGCCTGCTGCTCGCGGACGCCCACGGACTGCGACGGGTGGTCGACCCCGACGACGTGCGGCCGGTGGAGGCCGCCCTCGACCGCCTGGACCTGGACGCCGACTTCCCCAGCGCCCGGGCCCTCCGGGACGGGCGCACCGTCTTCGTCCCGGACCACGAGGCACTCGTGGCCGGGTTCAGCGCCGAGGCCGTGGCCGGGTACGACTCGCTGGGCCTGCGGTCGGTGCTGTGCGTTCCACTGCCGGGCGGCCGGGGCGTGCTGACGTGGTGCTGGTCCGACCCCCACGTCCTGGCGCTCACGGAGGAGGCGGTCCTCACCGCCGTCGCCGGATACGTGAGCCAGGCGGTGGAGCGCACCCTGTTCGTCGAGAACCGCCTCAGCACCGCCGAACAGCTCCAGTCCGCGATGCTGACCGACCTCCCGGCCGTGCCGGGCCTCGACATGGCCGCCCTGTACCTGCCGGCGACCGACCAGGACATGGTGGGCGGCGACTGGTACGACGCCTACGCCCTGCCACCGCTCCCGTCCGCCCCGCGGTCCTCCCTGATGCTGTCCATCGGCGACATCATCGGACACGACGTCCGGGCCGCCACCGTCATGGGCCAGGTCCGCAGCATGCTCCGCCAGGCCACCCTCGGCCACCCCGCGCACTCACCGGCCGCCGCCCTGGACGCGGTCGACAGCTCCTTCGGCGTACTGCCCCTCGGCCCCGGTGCGACCGCCGTGCACGCCCGCCTCGACCCGGACGGCGGCCGGTGGTCCCTGACATGGTCCAACGCCGGGCATCCGCCACCGCTGCTGCGGACGGCCGACGGCCGAGTCACCGTCCTGGGCGAGCACGACCTCCTGCTCCTCGGGTCGTCGGACGGCCTCGCCCGCCACGACCACACGCACGCACTGCCCCGGGACAGCGTGCTCCTGCTGTACACCGACGGCCTGGTGGAGCGCCGTGACGACGACATCGACACGAGCATCCAGCAGGCCGCCGCCACCCTGGCGACGCACGGCGGACTGCCCCTGCCGCTCCTGCTGGAGGTCCTTTCCCGAGGACTGGCGGACGTCCCGCAGCGCGACGACGTGGCGGTCCTCGTCATCCGCGTCACGGAAGGCCCGGGGTGACGCGGAAGCCCGCTGTCCGTGGGGGCGCGAGGCAGCCCGCTGCCGGGGGAGCCGGGTCGGGAGGCACCGGCCCCGAGCTGTCGTACGGGCCGTCGGCGGGCCCCGTCGCGGGACGTGCGGGCGGCCCGCGACCGGGAACGGCCCCGCACACCGGGGTGTGCGGGGCCGTTGCGGACGGGTGAGCGTCAGAGCTGGTCGATCACGTAGTCGACGCAGGCGGTGAGCGCCTGGACGTCCGCCGGGTCGATCGCCGGGAACATCGCCACGCGCAGCTGGTTGCGGCCCAGCTTGCGGTAGGGCTCCGTGTCGACGATGCCGTTGGCGCGGAGCACCTTGGCGACGGCCGCCGCGTCGATGCCGTCCTCGAAGTCGATCGTCCCGATGACCTGCGAGCGCTTCGCCGGGTCGGTGACGAACGGCGTGGCGTACTTGGACTCCTCGGCCCAGCCGTACAGGTGCTGCGAGGACGCGGCCGTGCGGCCGGTCGTGAACTCCAGGCCGCCCTGGGTGTTCATCCACTTCAGCTGCTCGTTCAGCAGGAAGAGGGTGGCCAGCGCCGGGGTGTTGTACGTCTGGTTCTTCAGGGAGTTGTCGATCGCCGTCGGCAGCGAGAAGAACTCCGGGATGTGCCGGCCCGAGGCGTGGACGCGCGCGGCGCGCTCCAGGGCCGCGGGGGAGAACACACCGATCCACAGGCCGCCGTCGGAGGCGAAGGACTTCTGCGGGGCGAAGTAGTAGACGTCCGTCTCGGTGATGTCGACCGGCAGGCCGCCCGCGCCGGAGGTGGCGTCCACCAGGACGAGGGAGCCCTCGTCGGCACCCGCGACCCGCTTGACCGGGGCGGCGACACCCGTCGAGGTCTCGTTGTGGGTGAAGGCGTAGACGTCCGTGCCCGCCTCGGCCTCCGGGTCCGGGTGGGTGCCCGGGTCCGAGGCGATGACGGTCGGGTCGGCCAGCCACGGGGCGAGCTTGGCGGCCTTCGCGAACTTCGACGAGAACTCGCCGAAGTTCAGGTGCTGGGACTTGTTCTCGATCAGACCGTGGGTCGCGACGTCCCAGAAGGCGGTGGAGCCGCCGTTGCCCAGGATGACCTCGTATCCCTCGGGGAGGGAGAAGAGGCTGCGCACGCCGTCACGTACCTCGCCGACCAGGTTCTTCACCGGGGCCTGGCGGTGGGACGTGCCGAGGAGAGAGGTGCCGGTCGCGGCCAGTGCGTCGACCGCCTCCGTCCGCACCTTGGAGGGCCCGGCGCCGAAACGTCCGTCGGCGGGCTTGAGGTCAGCGGGAATCTGGATGTCAGCCACGACCCGGAGCGTAGTCCCTCACGGATGCGGTCAGGTACCCCGTCCGTCCGGTGAGACACCCGCTCCGGGTGATCTTCGGCCCCCGCGGCCGGAAAGCGATGGGGCCGGTCAGCCGAGGTCGACCGGCAGCTCGTACAGGTCGTTCTGGGTGACGATCGGCTTGTTCCGCAGGTCGGAGGCGGGTACCGCGAGATCCAGATCCGGGAAGCGCTCGTACAGCGCGGGCAGCGCGACGCCTGCTTCCAGCCGGGACAGTGCGGCGCCCGGACAGACGTGCGGGCCGTGGCCGAAAGCGATGTGCCGGTTGGGGGAGCGGGTGATGTCGAACTCCCCCGCGGTCGGCCCGTACTGCTTCTCGTCGCGGCCCAGCGCGCCGAACGAGACGATCAGGGCCTCACCCTTGGGCAGGACCTTGTCGCCGACCTCGATGTCCTCGGTCGCGAAGCGGATCAGGACGTGCGAGGTCGGGGTGTTCCAGCGCAGGGTCTCCTCGATCACGTTCTCCCACGGCACCTCGCCGCTCAGCACGCGCTTGCGCTGCTCGGGGTGGGTCTGCAACGCCTCCACGACGTTGACGACCAGGCTGATCGTGGTCTCGTGACCGGCCGCGATGATCAGTTGCAGGGTGTTGACGATCTCCTCGTTGGTGAGGTGGTCGCCGTCCTCGGACGCCGCGATCAGGGCGCTGGTCAGGTCGTCGCCGGGGGCCGCCCGCTTGTCGTCGACGATCTTCGTGAAGAGGGTGCCGAGGTCCGCCATCATCTGCGGGACCTCCTCCGGCGGGGTCTGCGTCGAGAAGAACTTCTCGAACAGCTCCTTGAGCCGGGGGTGGTCGGCCGCGTCCACGCCCATCAGCTCACTGATGACGTTCATCGGCAGCGGGTAGGCGAACTCCGCCTTCAGGTCGACCGGTTCACCCTCGGGCAGGGCCGCGAGCCGGTCCAGGGAGGCGTTCGTCAGCGCCTCGATGCCGGACCGCAGCCGCTCCACCCGCTTCACGGTCAGGGCCTGCGCGACGAGCGTGCGCAGCCTGCGGTGGTCGGCGCCGTCGACGGTCAGCATCGAGCGGCCCGGGTTGGCGAGGCCGATCAGCGGCCAGTCCATCGGGATCTCGCCGCGCTGCCAGGCGTTCCAGACGCCGATGTCCTTGACGACCCGGCTGTCGGTGAGGAGCTGGCGGGCCTCCGCGTGGTGCGTCACCGCGTAGCAGTGGACCCCGCCGGGGAGCTCCACCTCGGCCAGCGGTCCCGCGGCGCGCAGCGCGGCGCTTTCGGAGTCGAGATCGGCGACGAGGGGATCGAGGGCGATCCGGGTCATTTCTGGCCTCCAAGTGCGGGGGTGGGCGTGAAGTGCACCGGCAGGTCCGTCAGCCCGCGCAGCCACGGGGACGGGCGCCGCGTCAACTGGTCCTCGGGGATGTCGAGGTCGATGTCCGGGAGCCGGTCCAGGAGCACCTCGATCCCCGTACGGGCGATGACCTCGGCGGTCTCCTGGGCCGGGAACGGGCAGCGGTGCTCGCCGTGGCCGAAGGAGAGGAACGCGTTGTTGCCGCCGGTCAGGGTGGAGCCGTCGGTGCGCACCTGCGGGTCGCCGTTGGCGGCGGCGATGCCGAGGAGCAGCATGTCGCCGGCGCGGATGTGGCGTCCGCCGAGGTGGGTGTCGCGGGAGGCCCAGCGGCCGGCCACGTTCTGGGTGGGGGTGTCCTCCCAGAGGACCTCGTTCATCGCCTCGGCGACGCTGTGCCGGCCGCCGGAGAGCGAGGCGGCGAAGCGGTCGTCGGTCAGCATCAGCCGCAGCGAGTTGCCGATCCAGTCGGCGGTCGGCTGGTGGCCCGCCGCCATCATCACCATGAGGTCCTGGGCGACCTCCTCGTCGGTGAATCCGCCGGGGTCGTCCAGCATCCTGGTCGCGACGTCGTCGCCGGGCTCCGCGTGCTTGTCGGCCAGGAGCTGGTACATCGCCCCGCCGAGGTGCTGCTGGCCGGCCAGGGCCCGCTCACGGCCGTCGATCATGTCGTTGAGCGCCCCCACGAGCGGCGCGCCGACCTCGTCGCTGAACCCGTAGAGCTTCGCCAGGACACGGGCCGGGAGCAGCATCGCGTACTCGGCGATGATGTCGGTCCGCCCGGTCGCGCAGAACCGGTCGATGAGGCTGTCGGCGAACTCCTCCGCGTACCCCTTCAGCGTGAACGGGTCGACGGCCTCCAGCGCGTTGCTGATCATGGCCGCGCGGACGGTGTGGCGTTCACCGACGGTGTAGAGGATCGACGGCTGCTTGCGGCCGATCATCGGCAGCAGCGGCCAGCCGTCCGGGATGTTGTCCCACTGGTTCCACAGGTCCGAGTCGCGGCTGAAGAGCACCGGGTCGTTGGTGACCTGGTGCAGTTCGCGGTAGCCGACGATCAGCCAGGCGGGTATGTCGCCGTCGAGCACGACCGGGGCCACCGCGCCGTGGTCGCGGCGCATGTCCCGGTACAGCCGCACGGGGTCGGTCTGGAACCGCGGCCCGGACAGGGGCACGGCGCCGCGGGACACGGGGCACTGGGTCACGGTGTCGGCTCCGGGGTCTTCGCCGCCGCCGCGGCGGGGCTTCCCGCCAGGGCGGCGTCCGCGGCCTTCGCGCGGGCGACGGACAGTGCGTGGACGTGCTCGACCAGCGTGATCAGGACGTACTTGCTGGACGAACGGTCCCGGGCGTCGCACTCGACGAGCGGGACGTCGGGGGACAGGTCGAGGGCCTCGCGGATCTGCTGCTCGGTGTGGAGCGGGCCGCCGAAGTCGTTGCACGCGACGATGAACGGCGTGCCGTGGTGCTCCAGCCGGTCGATCGCGTACCAGGAGTCGGCGAGCCGCCGGGTGTCGACGAGGACGACGGCGCCCAGGGTGCCGGAGAAGAGGCGGTCCCACAGGAACCAGAAGCGTTCCTGTCCGGGCGCGCCGAAGAGGTAGAGGACCGAGCGCGCGTCGAGCGTGATGCGGCCGAAGTCGAAGGCGACCGTGGTGGACGTCTTGGAGTGCACTCCGTCGAGGTCGTCCACGGCCTCACCCGCGCGGGTCATGGTCTCCTCCGTGTTGAGCGGACGGATCTCGCTCACGGATCGGACCATGGTGGTCTTGCCGACCCCGAAGCCGCCGACGACGACGATCTTCAGTCCGTTGTCGGCTGTCGCCTGCAGGGCGGCACGGTCAGAGGTTGCGGAGTCCAACGAGTACCTGTTCCAGGGTGTCGGTGTCGGGGAGCCGGTCCGCGACACGGGCAGTACGGGGATGGCGGGCGCTGATCCGACCGGTGTCGAGCAGGTCGCACAGCATGATGCGGACGATGCTGACGGGCAGCTTCAGGGTGGCCGAGATCTCGACGACCGCGGTGGGGCCGACGCACATCCGCAGGATCGCGACGTGTTCCGACTGCATCCCGGGGGCCGGCTCGCACTCGGCGACGATGAGCGTCACCAGGTCGAACGCCGCCGAGTCGGACCGGCTGCGGCCACCCGTGAGGGTGTACAGCCGGTCCGGGTCGTCGTCGCGTCCGGGACGGGGGCGCGGTACGGACGTCATACGTCCGCGGTTTCCGAGGACCGGGCCGCGGCGTCGCCGGCGGAGCCGCGCGGCGGTGCGACGAGGTACTCGCCGAGCTGCTCCACGAGTTCGCTCATGTTGTGGCCGACGAGGCCGACGTCGGAGTCCTCGGCCGCCACGACCGCCAGGTGGGCACCCGCGCCCGCCTCGACGATGAAGAGCACGCCGCCGTAGAACTCTGTCATCGCCGACCGTACGCCGCCGCTGCCGTCACCGAACTCGATGGACGCACCGTGCGACAGGCTCTGGATGCCCGCGGAGATCGCGGCCAGCTGGTCGGCCTGGTCGACGGAGAGTTCGGGGGTCCGGCACAGCTTCAGGCCGTCCCGGGACAGGACGAGGGCGTGCCGGGCGCCGGGCGTGCGGTCGAGCAGCCCCTCCAGCAGCCAGTTGAGCTTCTCGTCGGTGGTCGCGGTCATCGGGTGTTGCCTTCCGGGTGCGGGGAATTGGCTCGGACCGCCTGGCTGAAGGTGCTGAAGCGGGCAGCCTGCACCTTCGGGTCGGTGGCACGGGGCCGGGGGGAATCGGCTTCGCCGGGTGCGGCATTGCCGGTACGTGCTTCGGCGGCGGCCAGGGTGCGGCCGCGGCGGCGCCTGGGCAGACCGCTCTCGCCGACCTGCGGTACGGAGCCGGTCGACTCGGACGCCGACTCCGGGCTCCCGGGCGCGGCCTCGGCCCGCGACGCGGGGCCGGCGGAGTCCTCCGCCGCGCCGGTGCGGGCCGGCTCCTCCGTGACCGGCGTCGTGTGGTCCGGCTCGGGCTCGGGGTGCCGGACGGGCTCGGGCTGCCGTGCCTGCCCGGACCGGAGCCCGGACTCCGGGAGGGGAGCGGCCGTACGGGAGATGAGCTCCTGCGGGAGCATCATCAGCGCGCCCGTGCCGCCGCGCGCCGACGGGCGGAAGGACACGGTGAGGCCGTGCTTCCTGGCCAGCCGGCCGACGACGGCGAGGCCGAGCCGGGTGCCGGAGATCCCGGTGAGGTCCTGGTTGTCGGCGGACACGGCCCGCTCGGCGCGGCGCAGCTGCACGTCGCTCATCACCAGGCCGCTGTCCTCCACGGTGACGACGATGCCCGCGGGGACCTCCTCGACGTACACGTGCACCTCGGCGGTGGGCGGCGAGAAGTTCGCCGCGTTGTCGAGGAGTTCGGCCAGGGCGTGCATGACACCCTCGGCGGCGTGGCCCGCGATGGCCACGTCACTCGTGGAGTGCAGGCGGATGCGCTGGTAGCCGCCGATGCGGCCCATGGCGCCGCGCAGGATCGACTCCATCACGATGGGCTTGGCCCAGCGGCGCCCGGAGCGCGCACCGGTCAGCACGGCGATGGAGTCGGCGAGCCGGCCGCCCTGCGCCGTGCGGTGGTCCAGGTGCAGCAGGTCGCCGAGCACGTCCTCTGCGGTGTGCCGGTGCTCCATCTCCCGCAGGTCCGCCAGCATGCTCGTGGACAGCGCCTGCATCCGGCCCGCGGCGTTGGCGCAGGCGGCGACCGCCGCGGAGCGCTCGTTCTCGGCGCGCCGGGCGCGGGCGGTGAGCCGCGCGGCCTCGGCGGTGAGCCGCTCGTGCTGCTCGGCGGCCTCGACGGTGACGCGGGCGACCCGGTCGTCCGCCTCGGCGGTGACCCGGGCGCCCTCGGCGGAGGCGGCCGCTCTGATCCGGGCGGTCTCCGCGGTGAAGCGCTGCGCCTCGGCGGCGGAGGTCGAGACGAGACGGGAGGTCTCGGCGGTGAAGCGCTCGGAGTCGGCGGCCCGCAGGGCGCGCAGATGGCGGGCGCTGCTGAGCGCGTGGACCGCGACGGCCACCGCGACGCTCAGCAGCACGGCGGCGGCACCCGCCCCCCAGGAGAGCGGGGTCCGTACCGAGACGGGAGCGGCGGCGACGGCCCACAGGCACAGAGCACCGGTAACGGCTGCCGATATCAGCAGGGCGAGTGCGGTCGGCCGGAGTGAAGGGCGCAATCGGATTCCTCGGGGCGGACGTGCGGAGGAAGGGACAGGTGCGACAAGAGGTTCAACCGGGATATATCGGTGCGGTGGCGACGAAAGAGCCGCAACTAGAGCTGATTGTTCCCGATCAAGTCGAGGCAACTATAGGAGAATTGGCGACTTGTTTGGGGATTCCTTGTGGCCACTTCTGTATGAAATCTGGCTCGAACTGATTCCTGAGGGCCTCTGAGGGCGATGTTGTGCCGGTCAACGGGCAGGTTGGGCGGGTGAGTAGCGGGGAATGTGGCGTTATGTCCCGTGTGTGAGGCTTGATTTGTCACGATCGTCGCTCGTGGGCCGGTGGCCAGCTAGTGTGAGCGCTCCGGTGCAGTCGGCCTTTCGGGCCGGTACCGCCGTAAGACACACCGCGCGCCTTGAAGGGGGAGGCGCCGCGTGGCCCCGACGGAGGACGCAGGCAACCGTGGACGCGCAAGGCCGTGGGCGGGACGAGGGCATCGACCCCGCAGACCAGTGGGTACTCAACCCCGACACCGGTGATTACGAACTGCGACTGACCCCCTCCTCAGGGCGATCATCCGCGTCGGCCGGTTCGACCGACACCAGAACGCCCGGACCGCGCCGCAAGCCGGAACCGGAGAAGCCGCCGCCCGGCGACCGTGCCTCCGTGCCCGGCCAGCGCGGCGGGCGGCGGGGATCCGGCGGCGGGCGCGGGGAGCAGGACAGGACCCGGAAGCCGGGCAGCCGTGCGGCCGCACCGGCGGCGGCCGGGCGCCGCAAGGGGAAGTCCAGGAAGTCCGGCAGGAAGAAGGCCCTCGTGTGGACGGGCGGCGTGCTCGCCTTCCTCCTGGTGGGCGTCGGTACCACGGGCTTCCTCGTGTACCAGCACTTCAACGCGAACATCACCGCCGTCTCCACGGACGGCGCCGGTACCGGCGGCTTCAGCAAGGACCGGGCGATCAACGTCCTGGTGATCGGGACCGACAAGCGGACCGGCGAGGGCAACGAGGGCTACGGGGACAAGGGCAGTGTCGGCCACGCCGACACCAACATCCTCTTCCACGTCTCCAAGGACCGCACGAACGCGACCGCGCTGAGCATCCCCCGTGACCTCATAGCGGATATCCCGGACTGTCCGACGACCCTGGAGAACGGGGAGAAGAAGGACATCCCGGGGTCCACCGGCGGGCGCTTCAACACGAGCCTCGGCCAGTCCGAGCGCACTCCCAGCTGCACCATGCGGACCGTCACGGAGCTCACCGGCCTGGAGGTCGACCACTTCATGGTGGCCGACTTCAACGCGGTCAAGAGCCTGACGACCGCCGTCGGCGGCGTGGAGGTATGCCTCGCCAAGGACATCGACGACAAGGACTCCCACCTCAAGCTGCCCAAGGGCAAGCACACCATCGAGGGCGAGCAGGCCCTGTCCTTCCTGCGTACCCGGCACTCCGTCGGATTCGGCAGCGACCTGAGCCGCATCGAGATACAGCAGCAGTTCCTGGGCTCCTTGATGCGCAAGCTGAAGTCCAACGACACCCTGACCAGCCCCACCAAGATGTGGTCGCTCGCCGAGGCGGCCACCAAGGCGCTCACCGTCGACGACAAGATCGCCGACATCAACCAGCTCCGCAAGCTGGGCATGGAACTGGCGTCGGTCGACCCCAAGAACATCACGTTCACCACGGTTCCCGTGCTGGACAACCCGGATGACAAGGCCACCGTGATCCTGGACCGGTCCAGGGCGCCGCAGGTCTTCTCGATGATGCGTGAGGACGTCTCCTTCACCGCCGTGGAGAAGCAGGAGAAGGCCGAGGCGAAGGCCGAGGAGGCCGCCAAGCTGAAGGGCGAGATGGCCGACGCGGCGGACGTGCGCGTGGACGTCTACAACGGCGGTGCCCCCGCCGGCTCCGCGCAGAACGCCCTGGACTGGCTCCAGAACGACGAGGGCGTACTGAAGTCCACCAACAAGGCGAACGCGCCGGAGAACGTGAAGAAGACCCAGCTCGTCTACGCCCCCAACCAGGCGGACCAGGCCCGCAGGCTGGCCGACCTGATGGGCATGTCGGCCTCGGCCCTCAAGCCCACGACGACGGACGCGGGCGCGATGGACCCGATGGTGCTGACCCTGGGCCCGGACTTCACCCAGGCGGGCAGCCCGCTCTCGGCCCCGAAGACGGCCCCGAAGGACATCCAGCGCGTGGAGGCGGACAAGGCGGTCTGCGCGGAGTGACCGTCGGCCGGCCCACGGGGTGACCGGGGGCCGGCCTCAGGTGACCAGGGGGCGACCTGAGGGGTGACCGGGGCTGGCTCTCGGGTGATCGTGGGCCGACCTGCGGGGTGGTTGTGGGTCGACCCGTGAGGTGACCGCGCGTCGGCCCGTTGGGCGACCGCGCGTCGGCCCGTGGGGTGGCAGCCGACCGTTTCTCGCGATGCCCCGGACGGATCCGCTCCCGGCGGTGGGCCCGTATCCGGTGCGGTGGGCTCCGCCCCTCCCGGCGGCCCCGCTCACCACCGCCCGTTGCGCCGAGTCCGCCGCCGTCCGCCGCCTCGCCCGTGCGCCCGCAGCCGTTGCGCCGAGTCCGCCGCCGTCCGCCGCCTCGCCCTCCGCCCCAGCCGTTGCGCCGAGCCCGCCGCCTCGCCCGTGCGCCCCCAGCCGCCTCGCCGTCCGCCCCAGCTGTTGCGCCGAGCCCGCCGCCTCGCCCGTGCGCCCTCAGCCGCCTCGCCGCCTGCCCCAGCCGCCGCCTCGCCGTCCGCCCCAGCTGTTGCCCCGCCGTCCGCTTCTGCCGTCGCCCACCCCGTCCCGGTGCCCGCTTCTGCCGTCGCCCACCGCACCCCACCCCACCCCACCCCACCCCGTCCCGGCGCCCGCGGTTCGTCCGGCGCTCCAGGGCTCCCCCCGGCCCCGGGGCGGGCATGCTGGCCCCATGCCCGCCAACGACCTCGCCCGAGCCCTGGCCCGTGCCATCCGCGGCGACGTGCGGTCCGACGCGACCGCCCGTGCCCTGACCACCATGGACGCGTCCAACTACCGCCGCGTCCCGCAGCTGGTCGTGGCGCCCCGTGACGCCGAGGACGTCGCCGAAACGCTGCGCGTCTGCCGTGAGCACGCCACACCCGTCGTGCCCCGGGGCGCGGGTACCTCCATCGCCGGACAGGCCACCGGTACCGGCGTCGTCCTGGACTTCACCCGCCACATGCGGTCCGTCACCGAACTGGACCCCGTCACACGCACCGCCGTGGTCCAGCCCGGCGTCGTCCTGGACGACCTGCGGGCCGCGGCGGCCCCGCACGGGCTGACGTTCGGCCCCGACCCCTCCACCCACAGCCGCTGCACGCTCGGCGGCATGATCGGCAACAACTCCTGCGGCTCGCACTCCGTGGCCTGGGGCACCACCGCCGACAACGTCCGCAGCCTCCGCGTCGTCCGCTACGGCGGAGGCGGGAGCCTGCACATCGGACGCGGCCTGCCCGACGGGCCGCCCGGCCTCCACACGTTCGCCGCGGGCCACCTCGCGCTCCTGCGCACCGGCTTCCCCGAACTCCCGCGCCGCATCTCCGGATACGCCCTCGACGCGCTGCTCCCCGAGCACGGCCCGGACCCCGCCCGCGCGCTCTGCGGGAGCGAGGGGACGCTCGCCGTGGTCACCGAGGCGACCGTCCGCCTCGTCGCGACGCCCGCCGCCCGCGCGCTCGCCGTCCTCGGGTACCCCGACGAGGCGGCCGCCGCCGAAGCCGCCCCGGGCCTCCTCCCGTACGGCCCGCTCACCGTCGAGGGCATGGCCGCCGACCTCGTACGCGAACCGGCCGGGCTGCCGCGCGGCGCGGCCTGGCTGTTCGTCGAGACGGGCGGGACCACCCCCGCCGAGGCCCGCGCCCTCGCCGCCCGGATCCTGCGCGCCGCCGACGCCCTGGACGGCACCGTCGTCACCGCACCCGCCGCGATGCGGAACCTGTGGCGCATCCGCGAGGACGCCGCCGGTACGGCGACCCGCATGCCCGACGGGACGGAGGCGTGGCCGGGCTGGGAGGACTGCGCCGTGCCGCCCGCCCGCCTCGGCCCGTACCTCCGCGACTTCCGGGCCCTGCTCGCCGCACACGGCCTGCACGGCACCCCGTACGGGCACTTCGGCGACGGCTGCATCCACGTGCGCGTCGACTTCGACCTGCTGACCGAACAGGGCGTGGCCCGCTTCCGCCGCTTCTCCGAGGACCAGGCCGCGCTCGTCGTCGCGCACGGCGGATCACTCAGCGGCGAGCACGGCGACGGGCAGGCGAGGGCCGAGCTGCTGCCCCGGATGTACGGCGACGACATGGTGGACCTGTTCACCCGCTTCAAGGACCTCTGGGACCCCGACGGCGGCCTGAACCCCGGCATCCTCGTCCGGCCCGCACGGCTCGACGAGAACCTCCGCTTCGCCGTGCTCCCCCGCCGCCCCGTGGACGTGGCCTTCGGCTACCCGCACGACGGCGGTGACTTCTCGGCAGCCGTACGCCGCTGCGTCGGCGTCGCCAAGTGCCGTACTTCGAGCCCCGGTCAGGACGTCATGTGCCCCTCCTTCCGGGCCACCGGCGAGGAGGCGCACTCCACCCGGGGCCGAGCCCGGCTGCTGCACGAGATGCTGGCCGGCGAGGTGATCACGGACGGCTGGCGGTCCACGGAGGTACGGGACGCGCTCGACCTGTGCCTGTCCTGCAAGGGCTGCCGCACCGACTGCCCGGTCGGCGTCGACATGGCCACCTACAAGGCGGAGTTCCTCCACCACCACTACCGGAACCGGCTCCGCCCTGCCGCGCACTACGCGATGGGCGGGCTCCCCGGGTGGCTGCGCGCGGCGGCCCCCTTCGCGGGCGTGCTCAACGCCCTGGCGCGGATCCGGCCGCTCGCCTCCCTCGCCCGGCGGCTCGGCGGCATCGACCCGCGCCGGGCGCTCCCGGTGCTGGCCCGGCAGACGTTCCGTGCCTGGGTACGCGCCCACACCCCGGGGGCCGGGGAGAGCGTCGTCCTCTGGCCGGACACCTTCACCGACCACCTCTCCCCGGAGGTCGGCCGCGCGGCGGTCCGGGTCCTGGAGGCGGCGGGCCGGACGCCGGTCCTGCCCGGGCGGGGCGTGTGCTGCGGCCTCACCTACGTCTCGACGGGGCGGCTCGACGCCGCCCGCGCCGTGATGCGCCGCACCCTGGACGTGATGGGCCGGGCGCCCGGCGGCCCGGTCGTCGTCCTGGAACCCAGTTGCGCCGCCGCCCTCCGCACGGACCTGCCGGAACTCCTGCCCGACGACCCGCGCGCCGCCCGGCTCGCCGCATCCGTACGCACCCTGGCGCAGTACCTGGAGGAGTACGCGCCCGACTGGACACCGCCCCGGCTCGACCGCCGCGTCGCCGGGCAGACCCACTGCCATCAGCACGCCGTGCTCGGCGACGCGGCCGAGCGCGGGCTCCGTGAACGGGCGGGGCTGACCGGTGAGCTGAGCGGCGGCTGCTGCGGGCTGGCCGGCAACTTCGGCTTCGAGAAGGGCCACTGGGACGTCTCGGTGGCCTGCGCCGAGGACCAGCTGCTCCCCTCCGTACGGGCGGCGGAACCCGGCACGGAGCTGCTGGCCGACGGCTTCTCCTGCCGCACCCAGCTCGACCAGCTGACCGGACGGCGCGCCCGCCATCTCGCCGAGGTGCTGGCGGAGGGGCTGGAGACGTAGCAGAGGCCGCGCCTCTCGCGTGCTGCGAGACGGCCGCGTTCACCGCCGCGGGCACGGTGCCCCGGCCGCCGTGTGGCGGGCGCGTTCAGTCCCGGGTACGGCGCCTCCGTGGAGGACCGGAGACGTTGCCGAGGGCGCGTCCCCCGTGCTGCCGGACGGCCACGTTCACCGCCGCGGACACGGCGCCCCGTCCGCTGTGTGGCGGGCGCGTTCGGCCCGGGGCACGGTACCCCCGGTGGAGGAGCGGGCGGCGTCCGGCGAGGCCCCGGCGATGCCCGCTCCGGCCCGGTCCCGTTCGGAAACGGTGGCCGGTCCGGTCGGTATCCAGCCCCAACCGCCCGTCACCGCACCGGCGTTCCCCGTCAGCCGGTGGAACGTCCGGAGGTGCCGCGCTGTTCGCGCGCCACGATCTCCCGTGCCAGCGCGGCCAGTCGTGGCAGCGCCGGGTGGCCGGGTCCGTCCCGGCAGGCCAGCAGGACGGGCAGGGGTGGAGCGTCGGCCAGCGGCACGTAGGCGACCCCGGCGTGCGGATGCATCTGGGCCGTGGCGGCGCCCGACACCCCGCTGCCGCGCCCCGCCGCGATGGCGGTGACCCAGTCGTCGGTGTTGACCACGGTCAGCGTGGCGGCCGGCCGTGAGCGCGGCGGCCACAGGCCGAGCGTGGTGGCGCCCGAGACGGTGTTCAGTACGACCGTCTCGCCGGTCAGATCGGCCAGGGACAGTGAGGAGCGGCCCGCCAGCGGGCCGTCGGCGGCCACGGCGGCCACCCGCTCCTCGGTGAACAGCACCTCCGTGACGAGCCCCGGAGTGTCCACGGGCCCCCGGAGCACCGCGGCGTCCACCTCGCCGCGCGCCAGGCCCGCCGTCCGGTCGTCGATACGCAGCAGTTCGAGCGGGGTCCCCGGGTGGCGCCGCTGCCAGGTCCGCAGCAGCGGTGTGGTGTACGGGCCGAACGCGGACCAGGCGTGCCCGAGCCGCAGCGGCCGGTGGTGCGGCCGGCCGGGGTCCAGGGCCTCGTCGAAGGCGCCGACCGCGGCGGCTGCCTTGTCGCGGAAGGCGACACCCTCGGCGGTCAGGGCGAGGTGGTGGGTGGACCGGTCGACGAGCCGGACGCCCAGGTGCTTCTCCAGGGCGGCCAGCGTCCGGGAGACGACCGGCTGGGTGACCCGGAGCCGGACGGCGGCACGGGTCACGCTGCCCTCGTCGGCTACGGCGAGGAAGGCCCGCAGATGACGGATCTCGATCCCGCGCCCGGCGTTCCCTCTGTCCTGTCCAGTGCTCATGCGTCCGGAGCATAACGGGAGCGCAATCGGCATTTCACGGGAGGCGCGCGGGTCTCTACGGTGAGGGCGTGGGCGGCTCCCGTGCGGTGCCGTACTGTAGACCCCTTGGTGCACTTCAATGGACTGAATGGAAGGTGTCCGGTGAACGACCCGCGCGCTGCCGCAGAGTCGGCCGCTGCCGTTGCCGTCCCCGAGGCGGTGTCCGCGCTCGACGAGCCCGCGCACGCCCGGGCGGGCCGCCCCGGCGGCCGGGGGGCCGCGCTCGGCCCGGTCGCGCTCGTGGTGGCGGGCGGGCTCTCCGTCCAGTTCGGCGCGGCGGTCGCGGTCCTGCTGATGCCGAAGGCCGGCGCGCTCGGCGTGGTCACCCTGCGCCTCGCCGCCGCCGCGCTCGTCCTGCTGGTCGTGTGCCGGCCGAAGCTGCGTGGCCACTCGCGCGCCGACTGGGGCACCGTGGTGGCCTTCGGTGTCGCGATGGGCGGGATGAACACGCTCTTCTACCAGGCCGCCGACCGCATCCCGCTGGGCGCGGCCGTCACCCTGGAGGTGCTGGGCCCGCTGGTCCTCTCCGTCGTCGCCTCACGCCGCCTGATCAGCCTGGTCTGGGCGGGGCTCGCGCTCTGCGGAGTCGTCCTGCTCAGTGGAGGCGGCTTCGACCGCCTGGATCCGGTCGGGACGGCGTACGCCCTGGCGGCGGGCGTCATGTGGGCGGTGTACATCCTCTTCAGCGCCCGCACCGGCCGCCGCTTCCCCCAGGCGGACGGACTGGCCCTCGCCATGGTCGTGGCGGCGGTCCTCTCGCTGCCCCTCGGCATCATGGAATCCGGCTCGAAGCTCGTGGTCCCCTCCACGCTGGGGCTGGGCATCGCCGTGGCGCTGCTGAGCTCCGTCCTTCCGTACACCCTCGAACTCATGGCCCTGCGCAGGCTGCCCGCGCCCACCTTCGCGGTCCTGATGAGCCTCGAACCGGCCATCGCGGCCGCCGCCGGGTTCCTCATCCTCGACCAGGCGCTCTCCACGACCGACGCCCTGGCCATCGCCCTGGTCATCGGGGCGAGCATGGGCGCGGTGCGCAGCCAGACGGCCCGGGTGGCGTCACCGCGCCGGGAGCGGACACGAGGAGCACGATGGAAGGGAGCGGAGGAAGGAGGCCCGCGCATGGGATCCGCGAAGGGAACCGATGAGTACGAGGGGCTCTACGCGCACACCCCCTCGCAGGCCGAGGGCGAACGTGACGAGCCGGCCGTGCGCGGCCAGGCCCCCGAGACGCACCCCGACGTCCCCCGGACCGAACCCTCCCAGGCCGAGGGCGACCGTACGGAGTGACGCGCCCCAGGCGCGACGGCCGCAGGTGTGACGCTCCCGGGCGCGACGGCCCAGGTATCGGGTGCCCGCGCGGTGGGCCCTGCCCCGCAGACGGTTCCGGGGCGTGAACGACGGTGTGTACGTGGGTGGTGCGGCCGGGGACGCCGTCCTGGACCACGGGTGACCGACGAGGCACTGCACGGACCCGGCCGACCCGCGCCACAGTGGGACCCTGGAGATCAACGGGGCGTCCACGTGCGGGGCGGCGAGCGGCCGTGAGGGTGAGCGAGTGGCCGTGACGGGTGAGTGGCGAGGACTGTACGGTGCCCGCCCTCGTCGGCGACCATTTCCGCATGCCGTTTCCGCGCCCGGTTCCCGCACGTGACGTCCTGTCGGATCCCCGCACGTGACGTCCTGTCGGACCTCCGCGTGGCGTCCTGCCGGAGCGTCAGGGCGACTACGCCGCTCGGGGCCGGGGCGTCAGGGCGACTACGTCGCTCGGGGCCGGGGCGCGTCGGTCACTCCTGGTAGGCGGAGGACGAGTCCGTGGTCATGATCGTGCCGTGGTCCTCCGTCCCTGGATACGGGGCGGCCCGCGCCGTCTGAGGGGCGCTTCCTCCTCCGCCCGCGTCCTACCGAAGCGGCCTCGCCGTCACCGCTCGTCGGCCGAGGAGCGGTACGCCCTCACCGGCCCGCGTCTCAGGGCTGTTTCGCGGCCCGCCGCCCGCCGCCCGCGGCCCACAGCCCCCAAGCCCACTGTCCGCCGCCCGTCGCCCCTGCCCGCCGCCCGAGGGTCATTGGGCCGCCCACCACCCTGCGGTCCAGGGCCGTCTCGTCACCTACGGCTCACCCGACGGCTCACCCACGGCTCACCCACCGCCCTGCGGCCGAAGCCCGGTTCGCGGTCTCTCCCGCCTCCTCCCGAAGGCCGTTCCGGCGCCACCCGCCTCTGCCCGTACCCACAGCCGCCCCCGGCGCTCCGGGGGCGGCTTCTCCTTGTGCGGTGCCTCGGCCGGTATACCCCCGGCCGGACTGCCCCCCGTGCGTTCACCTTCATTGCATTGCAACGGTCACGGGAGTGACGTTGCGTTAGCCTTGAAATCGTTGCAATGAAATACCTATCTCTACCTGCATGTACGTGATTTGAGCGCAACGAGCATGTTGCCGGTCAATGGAAAGCAACGTAGCGTTTCCACTATCAGAAACGGCGACCGCGGACTGTGGACGCTGCCGACGAAGGAGACCGTGATGCAGAAGTTCGACACCCCCGCCGCCATCGAGACCGTCCTCGACATCCCCGCAGGACGCGTCCAGTTCATCGCCGCCGACCGCACCGACACCACCGTCGAGGTCCGCCCTGCCAGCCCCTCCAGGAGCCGTGACGTGAAGGCGGCCGAACAGACCGACGTCACCTACGCCGACGGCGTCCTGCGGATCCGGACCCCGGAGGCGAAGAACCGCGTCCTCGGCACCTCCGGATCCGTCGAGGTCACCGTCCAGCTGCCGGCCGGTTCCCGGGTGGAGGCGAGGGCCGCCGCCGCCGAGTTCCGCGGTGTGGGGCGCCTCGGTGACGTCGTCCTCGACGGCGGTCACGGCTCAGTCAAGCTCGACGAGGCCGCGAGCGCCCGCCTCACCGCCCTCGACGCGCACATCACCGTCGGCCGGCTGAACGGTCCCGGCGAGATCAGCACCCAGCGGGGTGACCTGCACGTCGTCGAGGCCGTGCGCGGACGGCTCACGCTGACCACCCGGCAGGGCGACATCACCGTCGGTGCCGCCTCGGGGGTGTCGGCCGCACTCGACGCCGGCACCGGCCACGGGCGCGTCGACAACGCGCTGAGGAACACCGACGGAGCCTCCGCCGGTCTCACCATCGATGCGACCACCGACCAGGGCGACATCACGGCCCGCAGCCTCTGACGCGGGCCGCGCGCCCCGCACCCGGCGGCCTGGGCCGCGCCCGCCGCACCCGGCGGTCCCTGCCCCGCCCGCCCCTCCGATCCCCTTCCGCCCCCTCCGATCCCCCTCCGCCCCTTCCGGCGGCCCCTGCCCACACCTCGCAGAAGGAGCACCAGACATGACGAATCCGGCCATCGAGGCCGAGGGGCTGCGTAAGTCCTTCGGTGACAGGACCGTCCTGGACGGCGTCGACCTGACCGTCCCCGAAGGGACCGTCTTCGCGCTGCTCGGGCCGAACGGCGCCGGCAAGACCACCGTCGTGAAGATCCTCTCCACGCTCATCTCCGCCGACGGCGGGCACGCCCGGGTCGCCGGCCACGACATCGCCACGTCACCCGGCGGCGTGCGTGCCGCGATCGGGGTCACCGGCCAGTTCTCCGCCGTCGACGGGCTGATCACCGGCGAGGAGAACATGCTCCTGATGGCCGACCTGCACCACCTCTCCAGGAGTGAGGGGCGGCGGGTCACCGCCGGACTCCTGGAACGCTTCGACCTCGTGGAGGCCGCGAGGAAGCCCGCCTCCACCTACTCCGGCGGCATGAAGCGCCGCCTCGACATCGCCATGACCCTGGTCGGCGGCCCGCGGATCATCTTCCTCGACGAGCCCACCACCGGCCTCGACCCGCGCTCCCGCCACACGATGTGGCAGATCATCCGCGAACTCGTGGCCGACGGCGTCACCGTGCTCCTCACCACCCAGTACCTCGAGGAGGCCGACCAGCTCGCCGACCGCATCGCCGTACTCGACGGCGGCGGGATCGCCGCCCACGGCACCGCGGGCGAACTCAAGCGCCTCGTCCCCGGCGGACACGTCCGGCTGCGCTTCACCGACCCCGAGGCCTACCGGTCGGCCGCCACCGCCCTCGGTGACGCCACCGCCGACGACGACGCCCTCGCCCTGAGGATCCCCAGCGACGGCAGCCAGCGCGACCTGCGCACCGTCCTCGACCGCCTGGACGCGGCCGGCGTCGAGGCCGGTGAACTCACCGTCCACACCCCCGACCTCGACGACGTCTTCTTCGCCCTCACCGCGACCGGCGTGCCCGCCCAGAGGAACCAGACCAAGGAGACCGCCCGATGAGCACCCTCTCCCTCGCCGCCCGCGACTCGGCCACGATGCTGCGCCGCAACCTCCTGCACGCCCGCCGCTACCCCTCCCTCACCCTCAACCTGCTGCTGACCCCCGTCATGCTCCTGCTGCTCTTCGTCTACATCTTCGGCGACACCATGAGCGGTGGAGCGGGCCGTTCCGAGTACATCGCCTACCTCGTCCCCGGCATCCTGCTGATGACCATCGGCTCCACCACGATCGGCACCGCCGTCTCCGTCTCCACCGACATGAGCGAAGGCATCATCGCCCGCTTCCGCACCATGTCCATCCACCGCGGTTCCATCCTCTTCGGCCACGTCGTCGGCAGTGTCCTGCAGACGGTCATCAGCGTCGTCCTCGTCGGCGCCATCGGGGTGGCCATGGGCTTCCGCTCCACCGACGCCACCCTCCTGGAATGGCTCGCGGCGTTCGGCCTGCTCGTCCTCTTCGCCCTGGCCTTCACCTGGATCGCCGTGGGCATGGGCCTCGCCAGCCCCCACGCGGAGGCCGCCAGCAACAACGCCATGCCGCTGATCCTGCTGCCCCTCGTCTCCAGCGCCTTCGTCCCCCTGGACTCCATGCCGGGCTGGTTCCGGCCGATCGCCGAGTACCAGCCCTTCACCCCCGCCATCGAGACCCTCCGCGGGCTGCTCCTCGGCACGGAGATCGGCGACAACTGGTGGATCGCCCTCGCCTGGTGCCTGGGCCTGACCGTCCTCGGCCACCGCTGGTCCAAGGCGCAGTTCGACCGCGACCCGAAGTAACCGGCGTGACCACGCGGGCCACCGCCGCCACCCACGGCCACCCCGCCCGGGGCGGCGTACACCGGCAACACGCCGGAGTGCGCCGCCCCTTCGGCGTCCGGGGCCCGTCGCGGCCGGCCCCCACCGTCCCGGGCCGGCGGACGGACGGGCGGCCATAAAAGCATGCAAGCATGCTTGCTTGTTTTATGGGGCGCTGGCATGCTCCGGGGCACACCGCCACGCCCCGAGGGGAGCGCAACGTGCCCGACGCAACGGCCGTGACCACCGCCGTGCTCGACGACATGCGTGAGGAGAGCGACGAACTCGACCTGCTGGTAGCGGGGTTGAGCGCATCCGAGTGGGCCTCGCCGACTCCCGCCGAGGGGTGGACCGTCGCCCATCAGATCGCGCACCTCAACTGGACCGACGAGGTCGCCCTGACCGCCGCCACCGACCCCGACGCCTTCGCCGCCGAGGTCGGGAAGGCGCTCGCCTCCCCGGAGACCTTCGCCGCCGAGGCGGCCGAGGAGGCCGTCGCCGCACTCACGCCCCAGGCGCTGCTCGTGGAGTGGAGGCAGGGGCGGGCCCGGCTCCAGGAAGCGCTCCGCGCGGCACCCGCCGGGACCAGACTGCCCTGGTACGGCCCGCCCATGAGCATCGCCTCGATGGCGACCGCCCGGCTCATGGAGACCTGGGCCCACGGCCAGGACATCGCCGACGCGCTCGGCGTGACCCGCAGGCCCACGGCCCGGCTGCGGCACGTCGCCAGGATCGGCGTACGGGCCCGGGACTACGCCTACTTCGTGCGCGGCCTGCGACCGCCCGCCGAGCAGTTCCGGGTGGAACTGCGCGCCGAGGACGGCACGTCGGCGGTGTACGGGCCCGAGGACGCCGCCCAGCGGATCACCGGGCCCCTCCTCGACTTCTGCCTGCTCGTCACCCAGCGCGCCCACCGGGACGACCTCGCCGTCGAGGCGGTGGGCACGGACGCCGACCGGTGGCTGGACATCGCGCAGGCCTTCGCCGGCCCGGCCGGGGCCGGACGGCCCCCGAAGGGGGAACGGTGACCCGCCCGCTGCGCGTCGGCAACGCGTCCGGCTTCTACGGCGACCGCTTCGACGCCGTACGCGACATGCTCACCGACGGCCCGCTGGACGTCCTGACCGGTGACTACCTCGCCGAACTCACCATGCTGATCCTGGGCCGCAGCCGCCTCAAGGACCCGCGGCGCGGCTACGCCTCGACCTTCCTGCGGCAGCTGGAGGAGAACCTCGGTCTCGCCCACGAGCGGGGCGTGAAGATCGTCGCCAACGCCGGAGGGCTGAACCCCGCCGGACTCGCCGACGCCGTACGGGAACTGGCGGACCGGACCGGTGTCCCCGTACGCGTCGCACACGTCGAGGGCGACGCGCGCCCGGTGCCCGACGGCTTCCTCA
Organism: Streptomyces sp. NPDC058008; assembly: GCF_042886395.1. Taxonomy (NCBI): domain Bacteria; kingdom Bacillati; phylum Actinomycetota; class Actinomycetes; order Kitasatosporales; family Streptomycetaceae; genus Streptomyces; species Streptomyces sp. NPDC058008. The sequence continues at coordinate 297,063 of NZ_JBHVQX010000005.1, forward strand.
CCGCCAACGCGTACCTCGGCGGTGGCGGCATCGCCGCCTGTCTGCGGGCCGGCGCCGACATCGTCGTCACGGGCCGGGTCACCGACGCCGCCCTCGTCACCGGGCCCGCCGCCGCCCACTTCGGCTGGGGGCCCGAGGACCACGACGCCCTCGCCGGGGCCGTCGTCGCCGGACACGTCCTGGAGTGCGGTACCCAGGCCACCGGCGGCAACTACGCCTTCTTCGGCGACCACGACATCCGCCGCCCCGGATTCCCGCTCGCCGAGATCCACGCGGACGGCAGCAGCGTCATCACCAAGCACGACGGCACGGGCGGAGTCGTCGACCTCGGCACGGTCACCGCGCAGCTGCTGTACGAGACCGGCGGTGCCCGCTACCCCGGGCCCGACGTCACCGCCCGGCTCGACACCGTGCGGCTCACCCAGGACGGGCCCGACCGGGTGCGGATCAGCGGGGTACGCGGAGAGGCGCCGCCGCCCACGCTGAAGGTCGGGCTCAACCGGCTCGGCGGATGGCGCAACGAAGTCGTCTTCGTGCTGACCGGACTCGGCATCGAGGCCAAGGCCCGTCTCGTGCGCGAACAGTTCACCGACGCCCTCGACCGGGCCGGCCCGAAGCCCGCCGAGGTCCGCTGGGAACTCGCCCGCACCGACCGGGCCGACGCGGGGACCGAGGAGACCGCGAGCGCCCTGCTGCGGCTCGTCGTCCGCGACCCGGACGCCGCGGCGGTCGGCCGCGCCGTGTCCGGGGCGGCCGTCGAGCTGGCGCTCGGCAGCTACCCGGGCTTCCACCTGACGGCCCCGCCCGGCAAGGGCGCCCCGTACGGGGTGTTCGAAGCCGCCTCCCTACCCGCCGGGCAGGCCGAGCACGTCGCGGTGCTGCCCGACGGGTCCCGTCAGACCGTCCCGGCGGCCGGGACGTACGCCGAGCCCGGCGAGGTCGCGGAACCCCCTCTGCCCGAGCCGCTGCCCGCCGGGCCCACCCGCACCGCACCCCTCGGACACGTCGCCGGTGCCCGCAGCGGTGACAAGGGCGGGGACGCCAACGTCGGCGTGTGGGTCCGCACGGACGACGCCTGGCGGTGGCTCGCCCACGAGCTGACCGTCGCCCGCTTCCGGGAACTGCTCCCGGAGACCGCGGGACTGACCGTCGTACGCCATGTCCTGCCCCGGCTGCGCGCGCTCAACTTCGTCGTCCACGGCCTCCTCGGCGAGGGCGTCGCCGCGCAGGCCCGCTTCGATCCGCAGGCCAAGGCGGTGGGGGAGTGGCTGCGCTCCCGGCACATGGCCGTCCCCGTGACGCTCCTGGAGGCACCGGAGGTGCACGCATGACCGTCCTGCCCACCGCACTCGACACCGGGGCACCCGAGTACGCCGCCCACCGCGAGGCGATGCTCGCGAAGCTCGCCGAGCTGGACACCGAGCACGCCAAGGCGCTGGCGGGCGGCGGCGAGAAGTACGTGACACGGCACCGCGAGCGCGGCAAGCTCCTCGCCCGCGAGCGCATCGAGCTGCTGCTCGACCCCGACACCCCGTTCCTGGAGCTGTCCCCCCTCGCCGCCTGGGGCAGCGAATACGCCGTCGGCGCCTCGCTCGTCACCGGCATCGGGACCGTGTCCGGGGTGGAGTGCCTGATCACCGCGAACGACCCCACCGTGCGCGGCGGCGCCTCCAACCCCTGGACCCTCAGGAAGGCCCTGCGCGCCAACGAGATCGCCTTCGCCAACCGGCTGCCCTGCGTCTCCCTCGTGGAGTCCGGCGGCGCCGACCTGCCCTCGCAGAAGGAGATCTTCATCCCCGGCGGGGCACTGTTCCGCGACCTCACCCGGCTGTCCGCCGCCGGGATCCCCACCGTCGCCGTGGTCTTCGGCAACTCGACGGCCGGAGGCGCGTACGTCCCCGGCATGTCCGACCACACCGTGATGATCAAGGAGCGGTCCAAGGTCTTCCTCGGCGGCCCGCCCCTGGTGAAGATGGCCACCGGCGAGGAGAGCGACGACGAGTCGCTCGGCGGCGCCGAGATGCACGCCCGCACCTCGGGCCTCGCCGACCACTACGCCGTCGACGAGCACGACGCGCTGCGCCAGGCCCGCCGGATCGTCGCCCGGCTCAACTGGCGCAAGGCGCACCCGGACCCGGGCCCCGCCGAGCCGCCGAAGTACGACGAGGACGAGCTGATCGGGATCGTGCCCGGCGACCTCAAGGTCCCCTTCGACCCGCGCGAGGTCATCGCCCGGCTCGTCGACGGCTCGGACTTCGACGCCTTCAAGCCGCTCTACGGCGCCAGCCTGGTCACCGGCTGGGCCCGGCTGCACGGCTACCCCGTCGGCATCCTCGCCAACGCGCAGGGCGTGCTGTTCAGCGAGGAGTCGCAGAAGGCCGCGCAGTTCATCCAGCTCGCCGACCAGCGCGACATCCCGCTCCTCTTCCTGCACAACACCACCGGCTACATGGTCGGCAAGGAGTACGAGCAGGGCGGGATCATCAAGCACGGCGCGATGATGATCAACGCGGTGTCGAACTCCCGGGTCCCGCACCTCTCCGTCCTGATGGGCGCCTCCTACGGCGCGGGCCACTACGGCATGTGCGGCCGGGCGTACGACCCCCGCTTCCTCTTCGCCTGGCCCGGCAGCAAGTCCGCCGTCATGGGACCCCAGCAGCTCGCGGGCGTCCTCTCGATCGTCGCCCGCGCCTCCGCCACCGCGAAGGGGCTGCCCTACGACGACGAGGCCGACGCCGGACTGCGCGCCGTGGTCGAGCAGCAGATCGAGTCCGAGTCGCTGCCGATGTTCCTCTCCGGGCGGCTGTACGACGACGGGGTCATCGACCCGCGCGACACCAGGACCGTCCTCGGGATGTGTCTGTCAGCGATCCACACGGCACCGGTCGAAGGCGCGCGCGGCTTCGGCGTCTTCCGGATGTGAGGCAACGGATGATCACCGCACTGCTTGTCGCCAACCGGGGCGAGATCGCCTGCCGGATCTTCCGCACCTGCCGGGAGCTGGGCATCTCCACCGTCGCCGTGTACTCCGACGCGGACGCGGACGCCCTGCACGTCCGGGAGGCCGACACCGCCGTACGCCTGCCGGGCGCGGCCCCCGCCGACACCTACCTGCGGGGCGACCTGGTCGTCGCCGCCGCTCTCGCGGCGGGCGCCGACGCCGTCCACCCCGGCTACGGCTTCCTCTCGGAGAACGCCGGGTTCGCCCGCGCCGTCGAGGACGCGGGCCTCGTCTGGGTGGGGCCACCGGTCAAGGCCGTCGAGCTGATGGCGTCCAAGACCCGGGCCAAGGAACTGATGGGCGCCGCCGGAGTGCCCCTGCTCGCCCCGGTCGATCCGGGCGGCGCCACCGCGGCCGATCTGCCCCTCCTGCTGAAGGCGGCGGCGGGCGGCGGCGGTCGCGGGATGCGGATCGTACGGGAACTCGCCGCTCTGGAAGGCGAGCTGACCGCCGCATCCGCCGAGGCGGCCGGGGCCTTCGGGGACGGCGAGGTCTTCGCCGAGCCGTACGTCGAAGGGGGCCGACACGTCGAGGTCCAGGTGATGGCGGACGGGCAGGGCACCGTCTGGGCCCTCGGCACCCGTGACTGCTCGCTCCAGCGCCGCCACCAGAAGGTCATCGAGGAGGCACCCGCACCCGGCCTCGGTGACGCGCTGCGCCGGCGGCTGCACGACGCGGCCGTCGCGGCGGCACGGGCGGTCGGCTACCGGGGCGCGGGCACCGTCGAGTTCCTCGTGTCGGCCGACGGGCGCCCGTACTTCCTGGAGATGAACACCCGGCTCCAGGTCGAACACCCGGTCACGGAAGCGGTGTTCGGCCTCGACCTCGTCGCGCTCCAACTGCGCGTCGCGGAGGGCGGCCCGCTGCCCGCCGCCGAACCACCGGAGCCGTCCGGGCACGCCGTCGAGGCCCGGCTGTACGCCGAGGACCCGGCCCGTGACTGGCAGCCGCAGACCGGAGCACTGCTCACGCTCGACGTGCCCCGCGGACCCGGCATCCGCCTCGACACCGGATACACCGGCGGCGACACCGTCGGGGTGCACTACGACGCGATGCTCGCCAAGGTCATCGCCCACGCCCCCACCCGCACCGAGGCCGTCCGGCTCCTCGCCCGCACCCTGGAGCGCGCCCGCGTCCACGGCCCCGTCACCAACCGGGACCTGCTCGTACGCTCCCTGCGCCACCCGGACTTCGCCGAGGGCCGGCCCGACACCGGCTTCTACGACCGGCACCTGGCCGCGCTGACCGCGACCGGCACCCCGGGCGAGGACACCGCCCGGCGCCTCGCCGCGACCGCCGCCGCGCTCGCCTCGGCCGCCGGTGCGAGCGCGGCGGCGGACGCGCCCCCGGCGGCCGGCCTCCGGACGGGCCCCGCCCGCTTCGGGGCATGGCGCAAGCTGGCCTCGCTGCCGCGGACC